>CAZYIC010000008.1:0-27740 GCA_964646925.1 uncultured Gammaproteobacteria bacterium | reverse complement strand
CAATGCCATTTGGCTTGACGATAATTCTTACGACATGTACGCAAAGATTTTAGCAATCAATGATGATTTAATCGATCAATACTTTACTTTGGGAACAAATATTAATTTTAAGGAAATTGAAAAAATCAAATCCGGAAAAAACCCAATGGATCTCAAAAAAGAATTAGCGAGAATAATTGTGACAGAATTACATGACGCTAAAGCTGCGGAATTGTCTTTGGAAAATTTTGAGCAAACTGTTCAGGGAGAAAAACTACCGGATGATATACCAATTTTTCAGACAAACAAAGTAAATATCGAAAGCGTCCCAGACTTTTTGGTCGAAACAAAACTTGCATCAAGCAGATCTGATGCAAAAAGATTAATCGAACAAGGCGGAGTAGCTCTTGATGATAAAATCCTCAACCCTAATGAACAGATGAAGCTGGAGGAAAACTCAATTATTAGAGTCGGGAAAAGAAGATTTGTTAAGATAAGAATTAAATGAAATACGCGCTTTTGAGCGTTTATGATAAGACGGGAATTGTTGATTTTGCCCGATCGATATCCTCTCTTGGGTATAAAATAATTTCAACAGGCGGAACCGCAAAAATTCTTCTTGAAAACAATATTAAAGTAATCCCGATTCAGGAGATAACAAAAAATCCGGAAAGTTTTGACGGAAGGATGAAAACAATCAGCTTTCAGGTTGAATCGGGTATTCTTTTTGATCGGACAAAATCCTCCCACAGAAAACAAGCAAAAGATCTAAAAATCAAACCAATAGATATAGTGGTCTGCAATCTTTATCCCTTTGAACTCCAACAAACTATTGAAAACATTGATGTCGGCGGACCAGCCATGATACGCGCCGCGGGAAAAAATTATAAAAATGTTATTGTAGCCGTGGAACCCAAAGATTATAAACAAATTATTGAATATTTAAAACAATGCAAGATGCTGAAACAAGTTCAGCATGACATAAAAAAAGAATTGGCTGCGAAAGCGTTCGCGCATTTATCTTTTTATGATTCACAAATTGCAGAATTTATGGAAAAAGATTTATTTCCGGATGAATTAACTATTCCCGGAAGAAAAACAATAAACCTTAGATACGGAGAAAACCCGCATCAGAAAGCAGCATTTTATACGCTTCCCAATACCAAATCCCCTTTGAAAAATCTTAAAAGGGAGTGGGGAAGAGAGCTTTCCTATGTTAATTTAACAGATATAAATGCCGGGCTGGAGGCTGTAGAATTATTCAAAGAACCTGCAGCAGTTGTTATCAAACATAATAGTCCTTGCGGTTTGGCTCTTGGCAAAGATGCAGGGGAATCCCTAAAAAGAGCTATTGATTCGGATCCCGAGTCCGCATTTGGAGGCATTATTGTTCTCAATAAAACTATGGATTTAGAAACAGCTCGCGTTATCGGTAAATTCAAGGATGAAAAACGTTCAAACATTGACATTGTCGCAGTCCCGCAAATTAGAAAAGATGCCCTTATCTATTTAAGCCGTCTTCGCAAAAGCATGGGGATTTATACTTTTGGAAATACCATGAACTATAAATCTCAAACCATGAACTATAAATGGGTTAACGGAGGATTTATTGCTCAGACAGCAGATAATAATATCGAAAAAGGGTTTAAGGATTGGAAAGTTGCAACAAACAAAAAACCGTCAGCCCTCCAAATGCGGCAAATGAAAATTGCCTGGAAATTTATTTCCAGAATTCGGTCTAATGCCGTTATTGTTCTTGATAAAAAATTGCCCATGACAAGGGGAATTGGGTCGGGACAAACTTCCCGCATCCGCTCAACCAAAATTGCATTAGAGCAAGCCGGAAATCTTGCGAAGGAGGGAATTTTGGCAAGCGACAGTTTTTTCCCGTTTGCTGACAGCGTAAAACTTGCAGCTAAATATGGTATTTCGGCAATCGTCCAGCAGGGCGGATCTATTAATGACAAGTCGTCAATTGAAACGGCAAACAAAAAAGGCATTTCCATGGTCATCACCAATCGCCGCGCTTTCTGGCACTAATAAGATTTCTGTGATAATATATATACATGGACATGCTCAACAAACATAAATGGATTTGGAAAATAATTGTAGTTATTTCAACAATCGCACTTGTTGCAACATCATTTCTTCCGCTGTTTAGCTTTTAGAGAATATGGATCTGCTGTTGCCAATTGAAAAAGCCGGAAGGTTGTATAAAATGTATGCCCGAAGGCTTGAGAAACTAAACATCAAAATTCTGGAAGATTTTTTATACCACATTCCCCTTCGCTACGATGATTTTTCTTTAATTTCAAAAATTAACAAAGTTCAGCCCGGAGAAATAGTTACTATTCAGGGTACGGTTTCTGAAATAAACAATGAGTTTACAAAAAATTTTAAAAGATTGCAAAAAGCTGAAATAGCAGATGACACTGGAACAATCGAAGTCGTATGGTTTAATCAGCCTTATTTAGTTAACGTTATTCGCAAGAATGATAAAATCGCTCTTTCGGGCAAAATAGACTGGTTTTTAAAGAAAATTGTCATGCAATCTCCCGAATATGAAATTCTAAACAATTCGCAGGCAATCCATACGGGAAGACTTGTGCCTGTTTATCCGCAGACGCGGGGAATATCTTCCAAGTGGCTGCGCAGACAAGTGCATAAATTAATTAATGAAAACAAAGACAGGCTTATTGAGTATCTTCCTGACTCAATTATAAGTAGTCATTTCTTAATGGGAATAAACGACGCTATCGAACAAATTCATTTTCCAGAAAAAATTGAAAATTCCGTCAAATCAAGAGAAAGACTATCTTTTGATGAACTTTTCCTGCTTCAGCTCTCATCCATACAAAGAAAAGCGAACTGGAATAGAAATTTAACCGGAAACCCATATTCTATAGACAAATTTAAGGAAAAAATAAAAAAGTTCTGGAGTAAATTACCTTTTACGCTAACCAATGCGCAAAAAAGAGCGGTTGGAGAGATATTTAAAGATTTGTCTCAAAAAAAACCCATGAATAGACTGCTTGAAGGAGACGTGGGAAGCGGAAAAACGGTCGTATCCGCAATTGCAATGTATTTAAGCTTCTTGAATGGGTTCCAGTCTGTTCTGATGGCCCCAACCGAAATTCTGGCACTGCAACACTATTCCACAATTTCCAAACTTTTATCTCCATTGGGAATAAAGGTGGGGTTAGCAACTGGAAGTAAAAAACTCTCAACTTTCAATTCTCAATTCTCAATTCTTGTGGGAACGCATGCTGTTTTGGAAAAAGGAATCAATTTTGAAAAACTCGGACTGGTCGTCATTGACGAACAGCAAAGATTCGGAGTAGAGCAAAGAGCCTTAATCAGGAATAAGGGCAAAAACCCCCATCTTTTAACAATGACAGCAACTCCAATCCCAAGAACAATCGCCTTAACTTTGTATGGAGATCTTGATCTTTCAATTTTGGATGAAATGCCAATTGGCCGAAAACAAATCAAAACCTGGCTTGTTCCTGCGGAAAAAAGAAATGCGGCTTATCGATGGATCAACTCTCAACTTTCAACTTCCCGCCTGCCAAAGCCTGGCACTGGCGGGCAGGTCAACTCTCAACTCTTTGTAGTTTGTCCTTTTATTGAAGAATCGGAAACTATGCAAACGGTCAAAGCTGCAAGCGCGGAATTTGAATATTTAAAAGAAAAAGTTTTCAAAAAATTAAAACTCGGACTTTTGCATGGCAAGCTAAAATCAAAAGAAAAAGAAGAAGTGCTAAATAAATTTAGGGACGGAAAAACTGACATTCTGGTCGCAACACCGGTGGTTGAAGTAGGCATTGATATTCCAAACGCAACTATTATCGTAATTGAAGCGTCGGAACGTTTTGGATTGGCGCAATTACATCAATTAAGAGGAAGGGTGGGAAGAGGAGATAAGCAGTCATATTGTCTATTATTTACAGAATCAAAAAGCCCGCAGACTTTAGAACGCTTAAAAGCAATGGAGCGGCATCATTTTGGCGCGGAATTAGCTGAATTGGATTTAGAATTAAGAGGCCCGGGAGAAATTTATGGGACTGCGCAACATGGAAGAAGAATGCTTAAAATTGCAAGCTTTTCGGATTTTGATTTGATTCAAAAAACAAGAGCTGCAGCTGAAAAAATCTTTCCGCAGATAAATAAATATCCAAAGCTTCTGGAAAAACTAAAAACCATTAACCTCAAACAAATCTCCCCGGACTAAACAACCCGCAGGTGTAACTACGAACTCACCCCAAGGGTGCAAGTCTACATTAACTCTCGGTATCCAAAAACATGTGCTTTGTAAAATCAAGCGCTCGGGCGTAACCTACCTGATCCATAACAAATTGCTCGTAATCCCTTACTGACTTAAATTGTCCGAGAACTTCATCTTTTGAACAAATATCCTTCGCTAATCCTAAATATTCCCGATATGATGACCATTCGTACTCCTTTAGTTCTTTTGTAATATAACCAATTAGTGGATTTAAATGTATATATCTGGATAGATGTAGCAATTGCTCGTTGGATTCAACACGAACAGCCTTAAACTCTCCCTGGAAAAGCGGCCCCACTCTTTTATTCTTAATATTAAAATACCTTGTATAACTATTGCTAAGTTTACTGATAAATTCCGTAATTCCATTTTCCCCTTTTTGACGTAAAAGAAAATGAAAATGGTTTGGCATCAAACAGTAACAAATAACTTCAACAATTTTTTCGATATTTTTTAGCTCAATCGGTTTATTTCTGAAAAAAGAAAATCGCGGTTTGGGACCATTTACCTGATAATAAAGAAACGTATTGATAAAATGCTTGTAGTCAAAACTACTATTAAAAATTGGCATTTTTGCAACACCTCGGTTAAAAACATGATAATATTCGTCGTTAACGAATGGAATCATTCTTGAAGGCATATATCTATTATAAGCATAAATCTCCGCAGGTGTACATACCCACTCACCCCAAGGGTGTAAATCCAAGGGTGTAAATCTAAACCCCACAAAACCAAGCAGTTTACATCTAAAAATTTCTGCTATAATTCCATGCATGACAGAAAGCAAAAGCATAGTTACGCGCGAGGAACAGATTGCGGAAACATCTTTTAGTTCACCTGCTTCATTTGAAACCGTTAAGGCAACCATCGATTTACCTAAAGAACTAAGCGGTAAATACATTTTAGATATTGGAGGCGGTGCTTCTTCCGCCACCTTTGAATTACGTAAACGCGGGGCACTTGCTTTTGCAGTTGACTATCGTTACGAAGACATGGATGTTCTTCGAAGATCAGTTGATAAATATCTCCTGGGAGACTCTAGAACTCACTCGTACCCATACGAAAAAGAATACGTAAGCCTACGCTGACGTATTTATGGGATCTATCGCAGAAGGTTTGAGAGTACTAAAACCAGGAGGAGAACTTCAGCTTCAGCCTTGGCTAGGTAGTCCTCGCGAACCCTGGCCTACCCAGTGGCGCAAAACCGCTACTGACCTATACACTAATCTTAGGGGAAAAGGGATTAAATATACTGTTGAACGAGGCTCAGAGTTGACTTCTCCCCTTCTGAAAATCGTCAAATAGCATTACTATTGCAAAAAAAGATCAAATTAAGTAAAATACATGCATGCCGCATGAACCGAAGAAAAGACATTCACGGGCAAGACAGGGAAAAAGAAGGGCTGCAATCAAACTGCAATCCCCTGCTTTTATTAATTGTCCCAATTGTAAAAACGTAATACTGCCACACAAGGTCTGCAGGAAATGCGGATTTTATAACGGTAGGCAAGTTTTGACCATAAAGAAGGCAAAAGAGAAAAAACCCTCCCAATCTTAGCATTCGCCTTTTGGGTACTATTCGTACGCGGCTCATGCTGCGATTTTGGGCGGGCAAGGAAAAAATTTATGAAAACTCCTTTGGATCCTCGGCATAAAAAAAGACAGAAGCTCGTCGAAGAATTATTTAAATTAGATTTTCACAAACAAAAAGTTGATCCAAAAGCAAAAGCTATATTGGATAACAAAGAATTAATTGACGGAAAAATCGAGACTGCTGCGCCTGAATTTTCAATAGATAAAATAAATAAAGTTGACTTGGCAATACTTAGATTGGCAGTCTATGAACTTTTGGTTGAGAAAAAACAGCCACCAAAAGTAGTTATAGATGAAGCAATTGAACTTGCCAAAGAATATGGAGGAGAAACAAGCCCCGGTTTTATAAATGGAGCGTTGGGAAATATTGAATATCAATGAAATCCTGCAAAGCCCTTAGGCGAAGTGGGATAAAATTATGAATTTGCCGAAATTGAAAAACAAAAATCTCTCTGAAGAGGCCTTTACTCACAGATCATATCTTAATGAGGTAAAATTTAAAATAGCTTCAAATGAACGTCTTGAATTTTTGGGAGACAGTATACTTTCCTTTACGGTTTCAAACTATCTTTATAGGGAATATCCTGAGTTTAATGAGGGAACCTTAACGAATTTGAGATCTCTTATGGTCAACACAAAAAGTCTGTCCGAAATTGCCCGAGACTTAAATATAGGCAAACTTTTGAAACTCTCCAAAGGAGAAGAGGAATCAATGGGGCGAGAAAATTCAACGCTTCTTGAAAATGGCTTTGAAGCTTATATTGGAGCGCTTTTTTTAGATCAGGGAGTACAAGCCGTAGTCAATTTTTTAAAAATAGTTCTTTTTCCAAAGATACAAGAGCATGTCAATAAAAAAGCTTTTAAAGATCCTAAAAGCTTACTTCAGGAAAAGATCCAAGCCAAAAAGCAAAATTCTCCCGTTTATAGAGTATTGGAGGAAACAGGCCCTGCGCATGCAAAAATTTTTAAAGTAGGGGTTTTCGTTGATGGAAAAAAGCTGGGAGAAGGGTCGGGGAAATCAAAACAAATGGCAGAAGAATCCGCTGCGAAAATCGCCCTTGAGAGTAAAGCTTAAAAATGATACAATAGATGTCATTCTGAGCGAAACGAAGAATCTAAGCCATTTACTGGGCTTACCGGAGATCCTTCACTGCGTTCAGGATGACGACTTTATATTATGTCTGTTGTAATTAGATTATCAAAGATAGGGAGAAGAGGAGAAGGAAGATATCGAGTTGTTGTAACGGAAAAAAGGTACAGACGCGACGGGAAACCCATAGAAACTTTGGGTTGGTACGAAAAGAGAGAAAAAAGCGAAAATAAAGAGATTAATAAAGACAGATATAACTATTGGCTTTCAAAAGGGGCGTTACCCAGTCCGACTGTAGAAAAAATTATAGCTAAATGAAAAAAGCATTAGAATATATTATAACCCAAATCGTAAACGAAGCAAAAAAAGTAGAAATTAACGAGCGGGAAGATCAGGGAATGATAAATTTCACTATAACTGTTGATCCAGCTGATATGGGAAAAATTATCGGAAAAAATGGAAAAGTAATAAGGGCAATCAGGAATGTCGTAAAGATCTCTGCTATAAAACAAAATAAAAAGATAAATATTTCATTAACAGAAAGTTCCGTATAGTCCCCAATATGAAGATTTCGATTCTTACTCTTTTCCCCGAAATGTTTTCCGGACCTTTCGACCATTCTATTATTAAGAACGCAAAAGAAAAAAAACTCGTCAATATTAATTTCGTGAATATCAGAGACTTTGGTATTGGCAGACATAAAGTTGTGGATGATAAACCATATGGGGGAGGGCACGGAATGGTTTTAAGGGTTGATGTTTTGGAAAAAGCAATCGCCAAAGCAAAAGATAAAGCCCTAGACTCAAAAAACCAAAAAATTATTCTTTTAAGCCCGCATGGCAAAACTTTTAATCAGAAAAAGGCGTTACAATTTTCAAGCCTTGAGCACCTTATTCTAATCTGCGGTCATTACGAAGGAGCAGATGAAAGAGTAAAAGAATTCATAGATGAAGAGTTGTCTATTGGGGATTTCATAGTAACCGGAGGAGAAATTCCTGCAATGCTTATTGTAGATGCCGTAACGAGACTTATAAAAGGTGTTCTGAAAGAAGGGGTAACATCCAATGAATCATTCTCTAAGCTTCTTGAATATCCGCAGTACACAAAACCTAATATTTATAAAAATCTCAAAGTGCCGCCAATACTATTGGGCGGGAATCACGCAAAAATAAAAAAATGGAGATATAATAAATCGCTTAAAGCAACTGTTAAGCTTCGTCCGGATTTACTTAAAATGGGTTAGGAGTTTTTGCGGATTGTGATGCGTCAATAAGCGGCTGGTTGGAAAAAGAAGAAATAGCATTTTCAAAACCTGATAATCTCTTTATCAATTCGAGTCCTTTTTGTGAGATAGGATTTATACGGGTATCTCCGCTAGTTATGCTACCGATAGAAAGAATTGGTTTATAATAAAAAGATAAACTTATCGTTGATATCCCCTCTTCTATTTTTATAAGAGAAACTTCCGACAAGGGAAATGTATTTGAAATAGTCTCTGCAAAGTTATTGATTGCGGCTATATCGGCGCTAACAGGCAAAGACACATCTATAGTTGAAAGCTTGCCGCCATCTCCTGATTCAGACAGATCGCCGATTTGAAACGAAAATGAACCGAGATTAACGCCCGTTTTCCCGGATACATAATAGATGTCGTTCAATATTGCGCTGAAATCTTTGTTCGCAGGCAATGCAAGGTTTACGATTTTGAGTTGCGAATCAAGAGAGTTTTCGCTTATATTAGCTAATAGATCTAAATTCTCCTTCAAACTTCCCAGCCTCATCGATGCGACTTGCGCTTCCTTGCTAACCGATAATAATGTATTAAATTGAGGAATTACAAATTGGAAAAAAAGTATAATACCAAACAGTATAATAATAACGGGAAAAATATAAAATTTGTTCCTCTCAAAGATAAATTTTAAAGATTTTATATCCGCATTTACTTCTTTATTTGTCATATTATAATTCCGCTTTTACCGATACCTGATAAATATTTTCAGTTTCTTTAAAAATTAAACCGGTAAGAGTCAGAGAGCTAATTATTTCTTTTTTGTAAACCATATTCGTTAAGTTGTTAATCAGTTCGCCGATTGTAAAAAGAGAAGTCGATGAACCTGCCAAAACAATGATTTTATCATCCATTTCCAAATTGCCGACTGCCAGAGAAACAGGGATTGCCGTTAATAGGCCACTCGTTATCTTAGTCAAATTTTGTTTTTTTGCAATAGTCTCCTGTCTCTTTGCAAAAATTTCCTGAATGCTATTTAGCTTATCATTCAGAACAAAAAGTTTAGCTTGCTTAGTTTGCTGTTTGGATATTTTTCTCAAAATCTCATCCTGTTCTTTTTTTATCGAATTGATGTCAATTGCCTTAATTCTCAGGAAAATAATAAGAGAAATTATGCCAATTAGCGTTAAAACGATTACCGCAATAACATTAAGTATCTGTGCCCTTTTTCTTCGTTTAAGCAACTCATCTTCTTTATACAAAAGAAGATTTATATCCGCACTCATATATCTTTCATTGCAAGTCCCAAGGCAACTGTAAAATCAAAATTATTATTGGGCTGTTCCAAAGGCACTTTTTGACCGACAAGAAATTTCCAAGGATTTGCAACTATGGTTTCTATTCCCAAGTTTTCGGCAAAAAAAAGATCTATTCCTGAGAGTCTTGCGGTTCCTCCGGATAATATTATTTGTTGAATTATTGAATCATTTTTATATTTTTGAGAATAAAAAGCTAATGCTTTTTTTATTTCCAACAGAATTGAAGCAAGAATTGGCTCTGTAGATTTGCCGATTTTCTGCCTGCCTTCTTTGGAGAGTCCATATGTTTTTTTATATTCTTCCGATTGAGATAAAGTTATTCCAAAATCTGTTTCTATGGATCTTGTAATTGCATTTCCTCCTGTTTGTATTGAATAAGTCAAAACAAGAATTCCGTCTTTAACTATAGCCAAAGATGTGTTAATCGCGCCAATACTCACAATTATTGTCGGAGGCAAATTAGAAGAGACCAAGGCTCGGACAATTGCCAATGTTTCTGTCTCTATGGAGATTATATCCAAACCGGCTATTTGCAATATTTTTTGGTATTTGTTAATTAGATTAGTCGGCGCGCCTACCATCAATATCTGCATTTTTTCATCCGAGGAAGACTTTTCCGGCCGTTTCAACACATTCCATACCAGGGATATGGTTGACAAAGCAACCGGAATATGACGTTCGGCTTCCCAATAGATTGCAAGAGACAGCTCTTTGTCTGACAGAACAGGCATTTCTATGACTTTTGTATAAACCTGATTATCGGAAAGAGCAATATTCACACTTCTGCTATTTACTTTTAAATTATCAACTGTTTTTCTTAACGCTTTAGCCATTTCTGCTTCGTCTATTGGAGATTCCGAAAGCATGCCTTTGGGAGGAGTCGGCATAACCTGATAGGCGTTGAGAGCAAAACCATTGTTCTGACGGGATAAAGAGACAGCCTTGATGGTTGTCAAACCAATATCCAAGCCGATTGACTTGTTAAAAATCATATACTTTAAAATTATCTTGCCACAAAAAGGCCAAATGACAGGTATGGCAGGTAAATTTGCTGATATCCCTTAAAAGCGCTGATTTTACGATTTGACGATCCGGATTTTCCAGTTGAAGTAATTTCATAACCCTGTAAAGGTAAATTTGTGCAATTATTTCCCCCATGATTACAAGCATTGACTCCAATTTTAGTATCTTTATAAAGCGGAATTACCCGCATAAAAACTACATTAGTAACGTTTTTTAGTAAATTGCTATTACTACCGGTTTCCGGTGTGACATTTATGAATGTCATATCTATGTTTCCGTCCCCATCATAATCTTTTTGAAAAATTCCAGAGCTAGCCTCAGTGAAATTATTTTCCGATCCTCTTGCCGGACAGCTGTCATAAGCATAACGGTATGATTTGACTTTGTCCGGAGATGCATCCGCCAGTAAAGGATCTCTTGTAACCGCAATCACCTGGATTGCTGCGGATGAACACGGCGTTTCACTCGCTTCTCCCCAATATATATTAAAAAACTGGGGGGATAGGGGGGTAGAATAATTTGGAGTTCCATCGGGATTGCGGTCAACCAACCAGATGTCAACACCTTCATTTTTTGGAATCGTATTTCCTCCATTTATTAAGAATGAGGAGTTTTTGATTTCCTTAATATTTGTGGAATAATTGGAGTCGTTTATAAGATTACCCGCTATATTAACAGGAATGTTACTTTGCAATACACGTTCTATGCCTGCTTCTGCGGCAGATAGAGCTTTTTGAGATTCCTTTTCTTCGGTAGAGCTCCTAAAACTTGTGATACTTCTTGATACAGCAGATAATCCTATGGTTAAAGTAATTACAACTATCAAAACAACAATCAAAAGAACCTGACCTGTTTCGCCCCGCCTAGACTTGGTTAGACTGGCGCGACACAAACCCTTTTGTTTTCCTAAAGCCATACATATTTAGCATAACAAGTGATTCATGTTATTGTCAATCGTTTCACGGTGAGTCTGGTACAAAACTCGTTTTTTGTCCATACGTTTCCGAAGAAAGGAGAGACAGGTTCCGAAGGATGGAATGGTTTTAAAGAAGCTTATGGATTCAAGCTTCATCTCCTGATTGATTGTGAAACAAAATTTCCAATAGCCCTAGTCGTAACCAATGGATTGGCAAGCGATAATACTCTGGCAATTCCGTTATTAAAAGGACGTACTATTTGGGCAAAGAAGAAGCTAGAGGAATATTAAATTTTTGCGAAGAATGCATACTTGGCCTTAATTTGTTACATGCTTAAGCTCTTTAACATTGCGGGAATAAGCTAAATAGAGTTTTGTACCAGACTCTCTTTAAGATGTAAGAATGTCCAAAGAGATAGTCTAATTATTTTTTATAGTTTTTTACAGCGATGGAGGTCTCAAAAATAATAGGCGGAGAGCTGAATTCTACAAGAGAACCCTTTCTTGCCGATTGGAGTCCAAAATTTATTCCAATTACCGGCGCATCCGTTGATTTATTTTGTATGCAGCTAAAAACACATTCCGTCAAGGTAACCGAATTCGTATCGATAAGCGAAACTCCGTTGGCAGAAAGAGACGAGGGAGTGCAGTTATATATTATTGCTTCATTGTTTAAAGTAGTTATCTTAATATAGTCATACGTTACCAACGGAGTTGGAGTAGGAGCGAATGAATCGGGACAACTCGCATTAAAATCTATTCCATCATTACTAAATCCGTTAAAAGTTTGAGCATACTGAATAGATCTTGATATCCGGGAAAGCGCATAATTTCCATTTTGCCTGATGTTCTCAATTACCGTTGCTTTACTTGACCCTCTAAGTGAAGATGTCGCTATTCCCGATACAATTGCTCCAACAGCTATAAGCACTATAATCGATGCCAAAAGCTCAACCAACGTAAACCCTCTGGAAGTTGAGAGGTGAAAGGTGAGAGGTGAGAGTTTATTGAGTAATTTCTTAATTTTTATCATAATTTTCAACTTTCAATTTCATACTGATCATGGTTCTTGTTTTTTATTAATCTGCGTAAAGCAAGAAATAAGTTCTGTTCCGTGACAATAAGGACTTTCACATTTGCTGTCGGACCAGGAAACCTTTACCGTTACCTCGCTGCCTTTCAAACATGCTTCTCCCGAGCAGCCCGGATCTGCAAGACAGGATGAATAAGAATGTATAAATTTCACTTCCCGAGAAAAAATGTTATCGACATTCTGTCCGCAATTTAATGCGGGAGAAGGATCCCTCAGCGCCGTAGATCCCTTATCAATGCAATACATAGGCGCTGTTTTGGCAAAAAAAATATCCCAATCGGAATCTTTTATTCGCCTGACGATGTCCATCCCTTCCTGAGCATAAGCATTGGCCAAACCTTGATTTTTCGTATATTGGGTATTGGTCAAAGAAGTATTTATGCCTATTATGATGGCGCTCAAAACCAACATGGCAATACTAAAAGCGAGCAAAATTTCTAAAAGCGTCTGTCCCCGCCCGCCACGCAAGTCTGAGCCCCTGGCCGCCTCACTTTGCTTGGCAAGCGGGCTGGCTTGCGAAGGCGTTGCGGGCAGGCCTTTTTGTTGTTTCATCATGAAGTTTTAACCACAAGCTTAAAAAAGAATTAATCCGGAATAAATTCAATGTCAGCCAATCCATAAAAATTTGCTCCATAGCTAAATTGGGGAAAGACATCTCCAGCAGAATAATATGATCCTTCAATATAAATATTGCCATAATTTATTGGAAATGACGCTCCGGCATAATATCCCCAAAAAGCATAACTCCAACCGTTAGGATAAGTTGGCAAATACGTAGAAACCCTATACCATGTATTTGCAGTTACAACAATAGGAGGCGAAAAAAATTCCGACCTTCTCCACGAACCCCCGCTGTATACTCCACGCACAGCCAGCAAAGTTCCGTTGTCCAACCATAACTTTATATATTTTTGACCATATTCCGTGGCGCAGTCAGGATAATTACACCAAGAGTAATCCCATAACGCCACTATTTTACCATTAACAATGGGCTTAAAACGATATCCCTGAGTATTCCCGTGACCCCCTCCTTGCTGAGCAATATTTTCACTTGCAATATTGTTTTTTATGGGTATTTCAGCAGGCTTGGGAGTAGGAGTGGGGAGAGGAGTGGGAGTTGCTGTTGGAAGAGGAGTAGGTGTCGGGGGAATAGGGGTGGAAGTTGGGAGAGCGGAAGGAACCGGAGTATTGGTCGGAAAAACAGTCGGGGTTAATTGCATGCTGATTCCCCCAAAAGGGCTGACTTCAATATTTCTTTCAAGTCCGGATTTCTCAACAAGCGTAATGTATCCGGCCTCCTCCACTCCGCCTGCTATTATCGGAAAAAAGAAAGATGTCTTGGAAGTATTTTTAAATGAGACATCATTAGGAAGTTTTTTTTGATTTATTTCTTTCACATCTCCTGAGCAACGGCTCTTTAACGTGTATGTTTTGTTAACAATTGATATATCAATACTGTATCCTTCCAGAACTTGAATGGGTGAATTACATAGTTTTACCTGAGATGAAGCGCGGGATCTCGCCAGATTAAGGGTAGTTATCAGTTCGTTGGCGGTATTCTGAAGAACCTGCACTTTGTTATAGTTATTAAATCCCGCAATACCAAATATCCCCAGAATAACCGTAATGCTTGCCACAACCATTAGTTCTATGAAAGTAAAACCTTCCTGACCCAATCTTTTATTCTTCATTTTTAAATTCCCATTGTCTTATTACGGATTTTGAAGAGTATATGCAAAATTCGCTAATTGATCGCAAGGATTAGGGTTGGGTAATTCCGCATCTTTATCTCTTTGCTGATCTGCGCTATTCTCCAAACACGCAGTAATAGAATATTCCGCATTGTCCGCACCAATAGGAGAATATGTGTAAACTGCTCCGGAGGAAGGATCGCCAGGCACTTTTTTCATATATACCGTAGAACTGCAATTAGTAACATCTGATAAAAGCGAGTTTGGACAGGATGCATTTGTAGAATTAGGTATGCTACCCGGATAGCTTCCTTTATCAGATCTGTAAAGTTCAAGAGAGGATTGGATTTGACGAAGATCGGATTTACGCACCCCATCCCGCGCTCTTTGTCTTGCCCCAACAAAATTTGCCATTAGGAACGCCGACAAGACAGCTATTATGCTGATCGCAACCAAAAGTTCAATCAGAGTAAAACCCCTAAGAGTTGAAAGTTGAAAGTTGAAAGTTGAAAGTCTTTTCATTTAATTTTTGCCTTTGATGATTTAATACTAGATATCAAAATAGCAACTATTTCTTGACATTCTCTAATATTATTTCTCAACTCACTAGAAGGAAGAAGACCGGAAGCTTCAATCACTTTTAACCAATATCTAGTTTCCTTAGCTTCTCTAAGAGAAATGCTTAGTTTTTGTATAAAATCTTTAAGAGAAGATGCATCCTGCGCTTCTTCAGCATTTGCTCCAATCGATGTGCCTGCCTTTATTAATTGTGATGCAATCGCAAATCCGGCAGGGGTCTTAGGCAATTTATTCGCTACTTTAATTATTTCCACAGCAAATTTTAATAATCTTTCTAAAAATAGACGCTTCCATTCTCTATTTCTACTTATATTTAAATCGTTCATCCTGAATTTTCAACTCTCAACTCTCAATTTTCAATTCGTTTATGGTGAAACATTCGGACTGGATACTCCATAATTGCATTTGCCTGCACATAAATCTGCCCCCGGAACACTTGAGCATTCTCCGTTCGCATTTAAACCCTGGCAAACTTGCGAATCATTTGCTCCTCTTTCCAGACTAGCATAAAGGTAATAAGTCTGTCCACTGGAAGTTGAATAATAAACATAATTTTTTGATGAGCTTGGATCTTTTGGTAAAACATTCATGTACGGCAACCATGAATTTCCCCATTCTATGGAAATCGCCTCATCTATTTTTTTAATTTTGTAATTTAGCGTATCCGGATATTTTCCATAATCCTGATAAAATGTTTCGAAAGCTTTCTGAATTTGAGAAAGATCGGACTTTCTTTGAGCATCTCTGGCCTTCTGAAATTGAGTAACAGGATCTATAACAAATATTGCGCCGGCAGCCAAAATCCCAACCGTAGCAATTACAATAAGAAGCTCGACTAAGGTAAATCCTCTTCGGTTATTTTTCATTTTTAAAATCCCACATTGGGAGAAACAACAGCATAATTATGGTCAGGGTTCCCGCAATCTACTCCGGGAAAATTTTGATGATCAGAGCATCTTTCAAGCTTGGCATACAATCTATACCAAGTTCCATCGAGCGGGACATCATAAACATAAGATTGTGATGCCCTGGGATCTTTGGGCAGTTTTACCATATAAAACTGGCCATTGGATGAAGGCCAGGGATCTCCCCAGGGAATATTCAATATCTTGTCGTTTTTTTTGTTCGGATAACGATTAAAGTCGTTGTAATAAGTATCCAGGGCAATTCTTATTTGTTCAAGATCGCTTTTTCTTTGAGCGTCACGGGTTTTTACCATTTGCTCCGAAGGATTTAGAGCCAAAAATGCGGAAGCAGCTAAAACTCCAATTATGCTAATCGAAACCAGAAGCTCTATAAGAGTAAATCCAGTGATGCTTTTAAGATGATGTCTCCAAAAAATAGCGCTAAAAATGTTCCGAAAACCAAAAATGGTCCGAATGGAATTGACGTTCCGCGCATTTTCTTCCTTTTCCATACAATAAGTATGCATCCGACAATTGCGCCTGTCAAGAACGCTATATAAAAGCTGACTATGATATTTGGAAATCCTAAAATCAAACCCATTAAAAAGGCAAATTTTACATCTCCGAAGCCCATTCCGCGTCCTTTGGTGATTAAAAATAAAAACAGGAAGAAAAAACAAGCGCCAATTGCTGACGACAGATGATTTATAAACCCCACCTCGAAGGTGGCAGGCTGAACGAAGAGAAGCCATGACTCCTTCGAGGTGAAAGAAACGAAAGCGAAAAATAACAAACTTACTGCAATTGCCGGAAAAACAATTTTGTCCGGAATGATTCCGTATTTCAAATCTGTGAAAAAAACCACAATCAAAAAAGATGTTATGAGCAGATAAAATATAATAGTTATAACATTTATAACCGTTATAAAATTTATATGCGGCCATCCAAGAAACAAGAAAACCCTTGCAAACATTGCTCCTGTTGTCAACTCTACTATCGGATAGTACAAAGATAGGGGAGTGCGGCAGTATCGGCATCTACCTTTAAGAAAAACAAAAGAGAGAAGGGGAATCAAATCATACCAATTCAAACTTTTCCTGCACTTCTCGCAATGCGACCTGCCTTTTATGACAGCCTCTCCCCGGGGGAGTCTATCTGCAAGAACATTCAAAAAGGACCCTATAAAAACCCCAATTAAAAAAATAATTGCTATTTCTAGCATACTGTTAACAGAATATCACAAAAAAAATTAAAATAATATCAAATTATGAAAATTAATTAAGAGGGTTTACGGACACGCTGTTGCAGCAGTTGCCACCTGGCAAGTTTTGCCGGTAGAGGACTCATATCTCTGGAAAGGTGTCGCAGTATATTTTTTCGCTCTCAATGTCGAAGTCACGATTACATTCGTGCATGTAACACCTGCTGTGCAGGCGTCATCGGGAAGAGAACTATATGTATAAGTATACCCTGTACGAGCTGCTATAGCCAGCTTAAGTTCACCTTGAGCTACTAACGTTACCATCGCCTCCGCCAGAGGTCCATCAGCATAAAACCCATTATGGGAAACTGCGTACGCTGCGGCCGCATTTGCAATTGTTGCAATATCTGTTTGCACATTTGAATCATTCGCCGCATTTATTTTATCTACCGGGTCAATCGCAACAAGAACTCCTGCTGACAAAACTCCCAAAACTGCGATAACGATAAGAAGTTCTATTAATGTAAAACCCTTACAAATTGAAAGTTGAGAGTTGAAAGTTGAAAATTTATTGAATAATTTCATAATTTATAAGTTCTTATTTAGTAAAACATAAATTAAAAGGCTTGTCAAGAGGGCAATTTGAGGCTATTGGATAGAATTTGTGATTTGATAAATAGGTGTTATTATGGAAAAAACAAGAAATGCAACTCCTATTCCCAGGACTATCAGAATAAACGGCTCCATTGCGGTTGAAAGAGTTTTGACAGTTGCGTCAACTTCATTTTCAAAATACTCCGATGCTTTCACCAGGGTTTCATCTAATTTTCCCGTCTGCTCTCCAACCTTAACCAGTTCCACCAAACTGGGAGGAAAAAGATAATACAAAGACATTGCATCTCCCACAGTTACTCCTTTTTCAACCCTTTTAGCAATATCAATTGTTGCATTTTTATAATGAATATTGCCTGTTATGTTGGACACTTTATTCAAAGCCTCTACAACCAAAGTGCCCGATGCGAGTAATACACCAAATGTGCGTGAAAATTCAGCCAGAATTGTTTTTCTTATAAGACTTCCGAAAATCGGAATTTTCAACACCACACTATCTATAGTAAGTTTACCCTCTATTGTCTGATGCCACCTTCTATATAAAACGGTAATTGCGACTGCTGTTCCCAAAGGAATCGGCCAAAAAGAAGTAAATAAATTTGAAATTGCAATCAGAATAAGTGTCGGAAGGGGCAGGGAAACACTAAGGCTGGCATAAAGAGAAGAAATTTGAGGAATCACAAAAATCATCATAACTATTCCAACAACAAACATCAGCGCAATAACAATAACAGGATACGTAAGCGCGGATTTTACGGTACTTTTTAATTTTTGTTGTTTTTCCAGAGTATCTGCAAGTCTTAAAAATGCCTTATCTAAGAGTCCTGATCCTTCGGATGCCTCAATTAACGCTACGTAAATGGGCGAGAAAATTTGGGGATATTTGGTAATCGCATTGGAGAAACTTGATCCTTCTTGTATATCTCTTATAATCCCCTCTACTATTTCAACCAATCCTCGATTTCCTATCTGATTTTTTAAAATTTCCAAACTTCTAAGAAGCGTCAATCCCGAAGCCAGCATTGAAGACAGCTGTCTGGTAAAGCGTGCCACATCCGACGATTTAACTCTACTGCCGATAAAAGGAAGCATCTCCTCAAACTTACTTTTTTTTCTTCTAATTATTTTTATCGGAATCAGCTCCCTGGTCCGAAGATAAGCCGCCGCTTCGCTTGGATCTCTTGCTTCAATTATTCCCTCCATGTATTCTCCCTTGACTGTTACCGCTTTGTAAAAAAGTTTCATACTGAAACGCTCTAACCTACTATTCTTAAGAAGTCTTCCTGATGCAGAGAGTAGCTTTTGCCCATTTCCAAACTAATATCTCCGGACAAAACAAGAGAGGCCAGAGACGAATCAATACTAATCATGCCTTTATTTTTGGATGTTTGTATAACGGAATCTATAAGATGAGTTTTGCCCTCTCTTATTATGCTTGTAACTGCCGAGGTTCCAAGAAGAATTTCTACGGCCGGAACTCTTCCTCCGTTTATCATAGGTAAAAGCCTTTGTGAGGCAACGCCTTTGAGAGTGGCGGCAAGCTGAATTTTGATTTGAGACTGCTGACTTGCCGGAAATGAATCAATAATTCTATCTATACTTTGCGCAGCAGAATTGGTATGAAGAGTGGAAAAAACCAAATGGCCGGTTTCTGCGATGGTAATCGCCGCGGCAATGGTTTCCGGATCCCTCATCTCTCCAATCAAAACCACATCCGGATCCTCGCGGAGAACAGATCTCAAGGCAAAATCCCAGGAATGCGTATCAATTCCCATTTCCCGCTGACTTATTATACTTTTTCCCTTGGAATATACATATTCAATCGGGTCTTCAATGGTTATTATATGGGCTGATCTCTTAAGATTTATTTCGTTAATCATTGACGCAAGCGTTGTGGACTTTCCATGTCCGGTTGGACCCGTAACCAATACCAATCCCTGGGTTAAATCCGAAAAAGAATGAAGAATTTCCGGCAAATGAAGTTCTTCTATAGTTAATATTTTGGGAGGAAGCAAACGAAAAGCGCCGCCAAGATGACCTCTCTGGTAATACAAATTAACCCGGAACCGGCCAAGATCTCCATAAGTTTCTTTTCCAAAACCAAAAGAAAAATCTAATTCTTTATTAGCCATCAGGAACTCTTTTTGCCCGGGAGTTAACAGTGTGAAGATCATTCCTTCCACATCTTCGGATTTCAGAGACGGGTATTCTGTAATATATTTTAATACTCCATCTATTCTAATAGTAGGAGGTATTCCTGACAAAAGATGCAGATCCGATCCCTTTTCCTTAACTGTTATTTTGAACAATTCTTGAATATCCATAAACCAAATTGAAAATTGAGAGTTGAGAATTGAAAATTAACTTTCAACTTTCCATTTTCAACTTTCAACTTTTCTACTCCTGCGCTACTCTCAATACTTCTTCAACAGTTGTTATATTTTGTAAAACCTTTAAGTATCCGTCCTGTTTCATTGTAATCATTCCTTCCAAAATTGCTTCTTTTTCTATTGTACCACTATCTGCGCTCTCCAGCACCATGCTTGCAATTTTGGATGTAACAGGTAATGCCTCAAAAATACCGATTCTTCCTAAATATCCTGATTTTCCGCATTGATCGCAGCCTTTTCCGCGGCTAAGCCGCATTTCACTTTTTTGAAGAGGCATAAGCCGGCCTAATATTTTTTTAATTTCTTCTCCAATCTGCGGCAGGGGAGTATATTCTTCTTTGCAGTTATCGCATATTCTTCTGACAATTCTCTGTCCCAAAATTGCATTTATGGTTGACGCGAGCAGAAAATTTTCTGCTCCCAAATCCAGAAGTCTCGGAAGAGCACCTGACGCATTGGATGTATGAAGGGTAGAAAAAACCAAATGGCCGGTGAGAGCCGCCTGCAAAGAAAGCTCATTGGTTTCCTTGTCTCGTATTTCTCCGACAAGTATTATGTTTGGATCCTGGCGCAGAAATGCCCTTAATCCTGTTGCGAATGTAAGGCCGACCGCCGGATTTACCGCAACTTGATTTACTCCCGGAAGCTGATATTCGATAGGATCCTCAAGCGTCAGAATATTAACTCTTGCCGTATTAAGTTTTGAGAGAACCGAATAAAGAGTTGTTGTTTTTCCGCTTCCTGTTGGACCGCAGACAATAATAATTCCGTGCGGCCTTAGCATTGCGGTTTCCAAACTTCTAAGAGCGCTTCCATTAAGACCAAGCTCGTCCAACGTTGGTATTCCGCCTGTTTTTCGAAGAAGCCTCATAACGATTTTTTCGCCATGGGCTGTTGGTAAAACAGATATACGCAAATCCACCTCCTCATTGGAAACCTTGAAGTTAAATCTGCCGTCCTGAGGGATACGATGTTCGTCTATCTTCATCTCCGAAAGTATTTTTATACGCGATATTACGGCATCTTGAACATTTTTAGGAAGACTTAGCTTGTCATACAAGATTCCATCTATTCTGTATCTAATCCTGACTCTATCTTCCTGAGGCTCTATATGAACATCGGAGGCTCTGGAAGTTACGGCATATTCCAAAACAGTTGAAACGATTTTTGCAATAGGAGCTTCTTTAATGATTTCTCCTATTTTTTTGCTGTCCACTGTACGGGTCTTTTCAAAAGCTTCCGTTTCCTTAAGGGCTTCTCCGACTTCTCCGACAATTTCCTGAGTATATTGTTCACCTATGGCTTTTACCACTTCTTCTTTGGATGCGGCAAATGATTTTATCGTCAATCCTGTTTTCTGCGCTACAAATTGAAGCGCTTCCAAATCTACGGGATTGCTCATTGCTATGGAAAGGACTCCTGTTTTGTCATCATATAAAAAGGGGATCAGGGAAAATCTTTCAACCACACTCTTGGGAATCAGACTGAGAGCCTGAGGAGAAAAAGATGTAGATTCAAGCGATATGAAAGGGACACCAAGCAGTTTTGCTTTTTCTTCCGCAAGTTTTTTCTCATCTATTATATTCATTGATTCGATAATACTGATACTTGGAAGATTTTGACTCGCGCTTTTTACTTTTATATCGTCGTACTGCTCTTGAGTAATTAAATTATCAAAGAGCAAAACATCAAGAAGCGTTTTGTGTTCCGGCAATTGTTGTGAATTAAAATCTGAAGTAGGCATTACTTTAATAATAGGTAAAATTAGAATATAATGCAAGAAGTCTTGAAAAAGACTTCGCAGAAATTTTTATGCAGAGTTTTTTGATTATTGCCAAAGACAAAGATAAGGCATCTGCGCATATCTCAAGCTTCTTAAAAAAAGAGAAAATTAATCCTTTCGATATTAATTTGCAAGTTTTTGAAAAGGCAATGGGAATTCCAGATGTAAGGAATATTCAAAAAAGCATTTCGCTTAAACCTTTCAAAGGTAAAATAAAAGCAGTTATCGTTCAGGCATATGAAGGAATAACCGTTGAAGCTCAGAATGCCCTATTAAAAGTTTTGGAAGAACCCCCAGCCAACACAATTATATTAATTACAATCCAAAAAAAAGAGCTTATTCTGCCAACAATCATCTCCCGATGTAAAATTATCATTTTGCAGGAAAAAGAAATCACATCAACACAAGATAGTCTTTCGGAGTTCGAAAAAGTTTTAAGCATTTTGTTAAATGGCAAAGTTGGGGATAAATTAAAAATCGCTCAGGATATTGCAAGAGATAAAGAAAACGCAACCTCGTGGCTCGAAAAAATGGCTGTTTTCGTAAGGAAAAAGTTAATTGAGAATTACAACGATCCTAAATATTTAAACTTTTTAAAGGAGTTGCAGAAAACTTACAAGGTTATAAAAAGCACTAATGTCAGCCAACGGACATCCCTGGAAAACCTATTCCTCTCTTTTTAGCTTTAAAACTGCTATTTAGGCTACTTTCTGCTAAAATTAGGGGATGATAAGAGGATTTAAGAAGGCATTATATTTTCCGATTGCCTACTACTTTAGATTTTGGGCGAAGATTCAGCTTTTTTTGTGGAAACCTAAAATAATCGTGATAACTGGTTCCAGTGGAAAAACAACGCTTTTACATTTAATCGAGGCCCAACTTGAAAAAATTGCCAAATACTCACATCATGCAAATAGTTCCTATGGCATACCTTTTGATATTTTAGGATTAAGCCGAAAAGATTTAGTTTTACAAGAGTGGATTTATCTTTTTTTGTCTGCGCCTTTTAAGGCTTTTAAGAATACTCCAAAAGAAAAAATCTATATTGTAGAAGCAGATTGCGATAGGCCGGGCGAGGGAAAATTTCTGGCAAGTCTTTTACAACCGGAAATTACTTTATGGATAAGCTCAAACCTAACACATAGCGTCAACTTTGATTTTCTGGTTAAAAATAAACAGTTCGTTTCCGCAGAAAAAGCTATTGCTTATGAATTTGGATTCTTTCCTGAATTTACAAAAGAACTTGTGATTATTAACGGAAATTCTTCGCTAATTCAAGAACAATTAATTAGATCTAAGGCTTTTGTCAAAAAAGTTTACATAAAAGATATGAAAGATTATAAATTGACTGAAAATCGCACAGAATTTGTTACTGATAATAAAAAGTACTCGATCAATTTTATTGCTCCAAAAGATGTATTTTGCTCAATTCAGATGACTGACCTGCTTATGAAAACTTTGCATTTGCCTTTTGATACAAATTTCAAAAACTTAACTCTTCCTCCGGGAAGGAACTCTGTTTTCAAAGGCATTAAAAACACCACCATTATAGACAGCACCTACAACTCAACTCCGGACGGAGCAAGAACTATCCTGGAAATGTTTAATAGTTATCCTTCGGAAAATAAATGGCTTGTTTTGGGAGATATGATTGAGCTTGGAGATGAGGAAAAAAGAGAACATGAAAAACTGGCAGATTTAATAAATGATATGAAACTTACAAAAATAATCCTAATCGGCCCGCGGGTTTCAAAATACACCTATCCCAAGTTAGAACAAACCGCTTTGCAATTCTCAATGCCGAAAGATGGACTAGAGTATATTTTGAAGAATATCAAAGGAGGAGAAACAATGCTTTTTAAAGGCGCAAGGTTTTTGGAGGGAATTATAGAGCATTTGCTTGTAAATAAAGATGGCGTCAAAAAACTTGTAAGACGCGAAAAAGCCTGGCAAAATAGAAGAAAGGCATGGGGACTATAGTTCTGAGCGAAGTCGAAGAATTATGAAAATAATTATTTTACATGGATGGACAAAAGCTTTGGATAAATGGCAACTCTTTCTTGGTGCTTTGGAAAAAAAAGGAATAAGGGCTGACCTTCCCAAAATCCCAGGTCTTATGGGAAGTTTGGAAAAAGTCTGGAAACTTTCAGATTACATCGAATGGCTGAAAAATATTGTAGATAAAGAAAAAGGCAAAGTTGTATTGATCGGACATTCCAATGGAGGAAGAATAGCGCTAGCTTTTACAAATCTCTATCCTGAAAAAGTGGAGAAATTAATTCTCATTGACAGCGCTGGAATTTATCACAACGAATTACCGCTAAAAATTAAAAAACTTATCTTTAAAAGCATTGCTAAGATAGGAAAGAAAATAACCTCTTCAAAAGTTCTCAAAAATTTACTTTATAAATTAGCAAGAGAGTCTGATTATAAAGATTTAGACGAAAATGTAAAAAAAACTATGATAAATTTAATTTCAAGTGATTTAAGAAATATTTTTCCACAAATTAAAACTTCAACTTTAATTATTTGGGGCAGGGAAGACAAAGTGACTCCTCTCTCCGATGGCTTGCTTATGAATAAAGAAATTAAAAATTCCAAACTGCAAATCATCAAGGATGCCCGACATTCACCCATGTTTACCCACCCAAAAGAAGTAACTAGCATTATACTAAACAATTTAGCAATGTAACAATTTAGCAATTTTTATTATGGCTGTATTTAATTCTTTAGGGTCAAATTACAATTTAGAATACGTTTTTAAATCTTTATTTTCAGATGCTGGTGGGCAAAACCAAAAATTAAAAAACTACCTCACGGAAAAATATGGCGGAGAAACCGTCTTGACTTACAAAGGACGTGAGGCGTTAATTCTTGCCCTTAAAATTCTAAACTTGCCGAAAGAAAGTTGTGTTGCGATCAATGGGTTCACCTGTTACGCAGTCTATAAAGCAGTTTCGGAAGCCGGACTTACTCCAATTTGTCTCGATCTGGAAAAAGAGAATTCCGACCTTAACTTTTCACCTGAAACTTTAGAAAAATCGCTGCAAGAAAATAGAAATATTAAAGTTGTTGTTATTCAAAACACGTTGGGCTATCCTGCTGACATTGAAAAAATTGAAAAAATTTGCAAAGAAAAAAATATCATCCTTATCGAAGATCTGGCACATTGTGTTGGAACAAAATATGAAGATGGAAAAGAAGCGGGAACAGTGGGAGATTTTGTTATTTTATCTTGCAGCCAGGATAAAGTTATTGACGCGGTTTCCGGCGGCGCATTGGTAATAAGAAATAAAAAATACAACAATAAAACAATTGAACAATGGAATAATATTAACGATTACCAACAGCTTAAAGACAAATTCTATCCTTTCTTTACCTACAAAATAAGATTTCTTTATGACATAGTACTTGGGAAGATGCTGCATTACCTATTAAAAAACTTTAGCCTTTTATCCAAGCCCATGAATGAAAAATTGTATGATTTTTATTCTCTCCCGAATTGGTACTGCAATTTAGCTCTCGTAGAATTTGGTAAATTAAAACAACAACTAAATCACAGAAAAGAAATCGCAAAAATTTATGCAAAAAATTTAAATAAAAAAGTTCTGCAAGGCAGAATTGTAGACAAAATTGTTTTATCCTCTAACTTAAGGTTTCCAATTTTTGTTGAAAACCTGCCTGCCGGCAGGCAAGGTAGGGGAGACTTAATAAAATTTTTAAAGAAACACAAAATTTTTGTTTCCGATACTTGGTACAGCGATGTTGCGCCTGAATGTCCAAATGCAGTTAATATTTCTCACAGAATTTTAAACCTACCAACTCATATAAATGTTTCAGAAAAAGACGCGATAATAATTTCTGAAAAAATAAATGAATGGTTAAAATTAAAAATTTAAACTTATGAAGATTTACCACAAAAGCAATGTATTAAATATTTCAAAACCGGAGGGATTAAATGTTGCTTATTATTTATTTAACGAATACGAAATTCATTATGACGAACAAAAACCAAACTCTACTCAGATCTGGCATCATCACGAAAAAATTTGGGAAACCATTTATATAATCGAGGGGAAACTTTTAGCCAAATGGAAGGAAAATGGAAATGAACAATCTGAAACATTAATAGCTGGTGATTTAATAGAAACAGAAAGAACCTCCCATACATTTATAAATAACTCAAATCAAACAGTAAAATTTATTGTCTTCAAGCAATTACTAAGCGGAGAAAATAAAAAAGATATTTTGAAAAATGATAAAATCCTTGATTAGAATTAAGCTTTAGTCTTTCTTGCAATTTGAACAAGGGCGTTAAATTTTTGTGAGTGAACGCATCAGGGGGATTCCTCACAAACTTGTTGAGGAGGAGGTGCAAATCACCCGATAAGTGAACGAGCAAAAATAGCCCGACTTCATCTGCAAGAAACTTTTGATACTTTTGGTTACAAAAGTATAATAAAAAAAGATATGAATAATATAACAATAAAAAATATTGAGAATAAAAAAGAATGGGAAGAGTTTGTTTTGGGCAAAAATGAGGCTAATTTTCTACAAAGCTGGGGCTGGGGAGAATTTCATAAAACTCTAAATAAACAAATATTCCGTACGGGTTTTTATGAAAATAACAAGCTTGTTGGCATAATGCTTTCCGTTATTGAATCCGCAAGAAGGGGAAAATACTTAACGGTTCCCGGCGGACCGATAATTGATTGGCAAGATAAAAGTTTAATAAATAATTTCGCAAAACAAATTAAACAAATTGCAAAAGAGAATAACTGTGTTTTCATAAGAATAAGGCCTCAGTTAAAATCAGACGAATTTTCAAAAAAAACTTTTAAAGACTTGGGATTTATAAAAGCTCCCATGCATTTGCATGCAGAGTTAACATCGCAATTGGACATCACAAAATCCGAAGAGGAGTTAATGGCGCAAATGAGAAAAGCAACTCGATATGAAGTAAGAAAAGCCATGAAAGAAAATATAAAAATAACAGCATCCAAAGATGAAAAAGAAATTAAAAAATTTTATGAAATTCAAATGGAAACCGCAAAACGTCAAAAATTCGTTCCTTTTTCTTATAAATTTTTACATGAGCAATTTAAAGTTTTTGCCCAAAACGGAAATGCACTATTATATAAGGCAGAGTTTGAAAATAAACTTTTGGCCCAGGCTTTTGTAATTTTTTACAACAAAGAAGCAGTTTATCATTATGGTGCCAGTACCGATGAAGGAAGAAAATATCCGGGAGCATATTTAATTCAATGGGAAGCAATTTTGGAGGCAAAAAAACGGGGAGTGACACGATATAACTTTTGGGGAGTGGCTCCGGAAAACAAACAGAATCATCGCTTTAGCGGACTTTCCCTTTTCAAACGCGGCTTCGGGGGGACAGACTTCGAATACCTCCACGCACAAGATTTAATAATTAACCGCCCGAAATATTTTATAAACTACTTAATTGAAACTTTGCGAAACCGCTTTAGAGGCTTGTAGAACCCTTTTGTCTTATCTTTTCTTCTATATTTAGAGCATCAACTAATAATGTTAGTGCGATATTAAGGCTTCCAATCATTTTAGATACGCCGTCTCCTTCTAAGTCTATTTTTTCATATCCTTCTCCCACCCATGTTTCTATGCCAGAATCTGTAAGAACAAGAACCCGTTGATCAATATCGGGAATATCAAGGGCCACATTTCCTCCTCCTAAATCAATAATACCTATCTTTATAGGTTCTGTTTCGCCATTATTAGTGGCAACAAATCTACCAAATCCTCTAACAATGGGCGACACTTGAGTTCCGTTTATTTGAATATCTGAGGTATGCCCAGGAAAGTCTATCTCTTCACCATGATCTCGAACAATGCCCAGACATGTCTGGCGGAATTGGTCAACTAGGAAATGCGGGTTTTTTTCTCCTGGAAAGGGGAAACGATTTCGAAAAGCTTCTTGCGACATTATTAGATTATACAATAAATGTCTTTAAAAGTCAAAAAATTGTATAAGTCAAGGACTTTTGCGACATACCTCCTTTCTCAAGAAAATATTGCAA
>CAZYIC010000007.1:0-29702 GCA_964646925.1 uncultured Gammaproteobacteria bacterium | reverse complement strand
AAAAATAAACGGCTCTATTTTAAAAAAACAGATAAAAAATCTTGAAATAGATCCCAAAAAAAAGAAATATCTCAAAATGCTTGTCAGCTAAGTATGGTTAATATTCTAACTGCTAACCAAAAAAAGTTTCTCAAGTTATTCTCGCTCAAAAATTCCATTTCAAGCAAGTATTATTTAACCGGCGGTACAGCTCTGGCCGGATTTTATATACCCTACCGCCTGTCTGAAGACCTTGATTTTTTTTCAGAAAATGAAGTAGATACTCAAGAAATATTAACCTTCGTAAAACCAATTAAAAAAGCTCTCGGGTATTCCGGCTTGGATATTTCAACAAGCTTTAATAGAAATCTTATTTTTCTGGAATTTGGAAACAAGGAAACATTGAAAACAGAATTTACATATTTCCCTTTTCTGCAGATAGAAAAACCAAAAGAGACTAACGGAATTTTAATCGATAGTCCCATTGATATAGCCACAAACAAACTCTTTACAATTTATCAAAAACCCAGAAGCCGCGACTTTATAGATCTTTATATGCTAATAGAAAAATACAACTTCAAATTAGCCGATTTGATAAAAATGGCGCGTATAAAATTTGATGTCAATATTGATTTTATCCAACTTGGAACACAATTTATGCAAGCACTGGAACTAAAAGATTATCCTAATTTACTGGTCAAACTCGAAAAATCCAAATGGCAAAATTTCTTTGTGACGGAAGCAAAAAAATTTAAAGACAAAATCCTCGCCTAGAATTTCTTAGAGAATCAGAAGATTATAGCAGAATTTTGAAAACCCAAATGGGTTTGGGGAATTTTAGCGAGCCGTCTTAAGTTTTATTTTCTTGCAAAAAAACCTACCCATTCACCACTGACTATAGAATCTAATTCTGATTCAATATTTTCAAACCCTGCTTTTTTCAATAAAGTTTCTATCTCTTCGGGCTTATAATAAGCATAAAATCTTTTAAGAATTGCGTCTCCTCTTTTTTCTTGCGTGAGCTTTTCTCCTTCTCCGACCCTAAATAAAGAAAAGAATAAACCATTTTTCTTTAAGACTAAGTTTATTTTTTTAAGCGTTGGCAATAATTTTCTTTTGGGAATATGTAGAAGACTCGCAGATGCCCAAACTCCATCAAAATTACTGTAAGGAAAAGACAAATTTTCAAAATCCATGACAGAAAATTTTCCCCCCGAAACTTTATTTTTGGCTATTTCGATTAGCCTTTTTGAAAAATCAATGCCGGTTATTGAAAAACCTTTGCTAGCAAAATATGAAGCGTCTCTTCCTGCTCCGCATCCAATATCTAAAATTTTTGAGTTTCTAGGAAATTGCAAAGAAAAATATTCAATCCATTTTTTTAATTTTCCTCTGAATACTGTTGCAAAAGAAGCAAATTCTTGCGCATATTCGTCATAACTCCTCTTCGTAATCCCTTTCCAATTCTTGTTTATGTCCAAATCCATAGAAAGATTATAGCAGAACAAGATTGGTTGGAGAATTTTAGCGGGGTTCTTAACCCACCATTAACCCACTAATTGGATTTTGAGTTTCAAGCTTAAGGCTGATGCGATTTTTTGTATTAGCCCGACAGAAGGATTTGCACTCATACCTTCAAGCCTTGAAATAACAGCCTGTGTTGTATTTGCTTTCCTGGCTAATTCTCTCTGAGAGATTTTCTTTTCAAGCCTAGCTGAGATAAGTGCTCTACTTATCTGATATTCTGCTTCTGATTCCTCCCAGGCTTTTCTAAAAGCAGGATCTTTTAGTCTATTCTTTAAATCTTGTCTAAAAGTATATAGTTTCATACTTAGATTATGTCCTAAAAGATATCATTTTGTCAAGCCCCTAAAACGCGTTAAGGCAATATCAATTTCTTTAGAAGGTGTTTTGTTGCTCTTTTTCACAAAACCGTGCAAGAGCACAACCCTAGTTTGGGTTGGCACAACATAAATTATACGGGCATTAACTTTACCTAAAATCCTAATCTCCCAAAGCGGCGTACCGGATAATTTCTTAACATGAGGAATTACCGACAGCAAACCATACTCTTCTATATTCACAATTATTCTCAAAAGTTTCGACTGCGTTTGCCTATCCAAACTATCCAAAAAATCGCTCACAGGATTTACGCCTGAAGATGAAATATAATAAGTAACTCTCCATTTATCCATTCACTCCAATAATAACAGAACTTTGAAAATCAAAAAATGGGGGTTGGGGAATTTTAGCGGGGTTTATCTTTGCCGAACATTTTCTGAATTTCTTTTTTTAATTTGGCCGATCGCTCACCCACTTCAAGAAGTTGCTTTTTAGTTTCCGGGTCGTCAGGTTTTGTCTCCCAGGCCCCTTTCAAAGCTTGCGCCATCCGCTCCTGAGATTCCATAATTTTTTGAAAAATTTCCTCTTTGGTTGGCATTCTGCCGCCAAATTGCTTCATTATTTCTTCTTTTCGTTTTTTACTAAGCCCTGCTTTAGACATAGAAAGATTATAACAGAAGTTTCACTATCGGTTCAAAAACCGGTGGAAAAACCATCAATAAAAACAGTAAGGAAAATACAATCATAACCCAATAAGATATTCTTTGATTCTTTATTTGAAAAGTTCTAAATAACAAATATGTAAGGATAAATACCAGTATAGAAAACGTGAACAATCCCAAAAGAGGGCCAATAGGAGGATAAAAATTCAAGAAATTCTTAATAACCTTATAACTTTCTTTGAGAATATTTAAGATCCAAAAAAAAGTTAGAGAAAAAGAAACAGCCCAAAGAACTGCATTTGAACTGTAAATGTTTTTATCTTTCATATTAAATTGGCGCTACTTTAGCTACCAGCACTGCTTCACCTGCAACAATTAAAACAAACAAAAGAGATAGTAGTATGGAACTTATAACCGCCAGCCTTAAATAATGGACTTTATTGTCATCGCCAAAAGAACTCCCCAATTTAAAAACAACAAATAAAGCTAAAAAAATTAACAGAGGAGGAGCAAAAGCTAAGAATTCTTTATGTTCAAATATCACGCTATGCAACCAAGCTGTATTTTCTGAAGCGATAAGAACAGATTTAGGCCCGTCCACTACCCTATAAGGGATATAAACAATTAGTCCTGCAATATCCAATAATGTTAGGTCTATAAAAAGGGCAGTTAAAACGCTCTTCAGCCAGCTTATTGAAAGTTGAAGTCTGGTTGTAAAAAAATACAAAACAATAGATGCTCCAAACAAGATTAACGATAACATTGCCAAAGTGCCATGAAAATTAGTCAGTTGACTTAGGAAAGAGATCCTTTGTAAGCCATTAATTAACTCCAACATAGAGCCAATTTCAATATAACACAAATTATCCCTGCATTAAAGATGGAACGGGGCAAGTTGGGGAATTTTACCCTGTATCTTTTTCTGTGACGGCCGTCACGAATTTCAATACCCTCGTTTGACAAATTGATAAAAAAAACGCATATTTAAAACAATGCCTTTCTCTTTTCAGTTTATAGCAAAGAATAACAAGCGTTTTTTACGGATCTTTGTTATTTCCGGAATTATTTTAACTGCAATATTTATTGCAGGTTCTTTCTTCATTCAAAATAATAAAAATTCTACCCTATTATCAAATAGGCCTCCTCTTCCGGAAGGAACCGATCCTTTTATTCAAAGCCCCAGAGAAGTACAAGAATGCATAAGTAAAATTATCGGAGAAAAAAACTTATTGGAGATTAAAAATAAAGTAAGACCGGTCAGCAATGAGGAAAGCGAAGCTTCCAGAACTTGCCTAACTCAATATTATTCTCCCAACAAATCCTCTTCCAAATCTTATTCCAAAGAAATTACCAACGATCAACCCTTAATTCTAACAGGTAATCAAGTTTTGGAAATCATCAATACCCGCTATATTCAAAAAAACGATATTGTTCTAAAAGATAACGCTAAGTTAATTATCAAAGATTCGTTGTTCGAGCATCTTGGCGACAGTTCTTTTAAATATTGGCTTTATGCCTGGGACAGATCGCAGGTTATTGTAAAAAACAGCAAAATTAAATCCAGCCCCTGGCTTAACTGGAATTTTTATAACTTATCTTCTCTTACTCTGGACAATGCGGATCAAAGTGAGTCGGGAATCTGGCACTATCTCCCTGATGACGCAAAACTCATTGCCAAAAACTCGAATTTCAAAGGAACTCTGGCTAACAATGCTCAGGCAGATATTGACGGCTCACAAGATACTTTTATTGAATTGGTATTCCTACCCGGATCCATAGTTGACGAAAAGCTGCCAAAAACAATTACCGGTCAATATACATTCCCAAATAATAATGACAAAATTGAGGGTAAAATGAAATTGTCGCTAAAAAACTCAAAAGCTCTTAATTGGGGGATAACAGTCAGCGAAGACGACAAAGTTACGATTCGTGATACGGAAAATTTAACTGTTACCTTTTCTTTCGGCTATAAATTCGTAAACGAAGTAATTGAGCTTTCAGACCTTAGAGTCAAAAAGTACGCGGATTCCTCCTGGAATTTCAAAAATACATCTTTGCGTTTGATTAATGTCAAAACCAACAAATGGAGCCCTATTGTCGGAGAGGAAAATACCCTTATTATTAGAAATTCTCAATTGGCTGATAATGCTTTTAGTAATAACAAAGCGAAAATAATTATTGAAAACAGTACCGCTCAATTTTTACGGGCAAAAGACGACGTACAAATGACAATACGAAATTCTGAGATCGAAGGAGATGTTGTGACAGAAGGCAATGGTAAAATTACATTAATTAATACAAAAGTTAGGGGTAAAAAAGTCGAAAAAGACAATGGGAAAATTATTGAAAGATAACGCTTCTCAATAATTTTATTATCTCATCATTTGAGTCATGCCATTCCCCCGCTCCATCATGCTATTCACCTTATTTTGCATGATCTGCCCATTCTCTTCCAGATCTTTACCTTCCTGCATCATTTCAGAATCGTTATATATTTCACCCTTTTCCTGCATCATTTGACCGCCATTCATCATCATTTTACCCATTTGCATCATACTAGAGCTGTTATTTTTCATCATTGAAGCAGTTTCATTTATATAACTTCGTGAAAACGGTCTGTTGCTTTGACCAAGAAAATATCCAACCAATCCGCCGACTAAAACCGCAATTCCCAGATAAACCCAAAGGTTATTGTTATCTGTATTTTTGCTTGCCATATTTTTTCACCTCCTCCGTAACAATCATTAATAAGATTATAGCAGAAAATATTTAGCAATATTAAGCATCTATGAGGCGGTTGTGGCTACACCCTTGGGATGAGTCCGTAGTTACACCTTCGGTTTTTATAATAAGCTTTTTTCGATCTCAACTAATCTATTGTATTTTGATAATCTTTGGGGCTGGGTTGGCGCGCCGCTTTTGAATCCATCAGCGCCAACACCAAATGCCAAGTCAGCGATAAAGTCATCATTAGTCTCCCCGCTCCTGTGAGAAACGATTACTTTTAAACCACGACTTTGGGCAAGTTTTACAGCATCCAAAGTTTCCGAAACTGATCCGACTTGATTAGGCTTTATAATAACGCCTGTTATGCTTTTTTCATCAATTGCTTTTTGAATAATATCCTTATTGGTCACTGTTAAATCATCGCCAATGATCCATAGCTTATCTTTTAAGATTTTACAAATTTGAATAAATTCTTCTTTGCCGTCTTCTGAAAAAGGATCTTCGATTGAAATAAGCTTAAACTTCTCAGCAAGATCATTATAAAGCTTAAGCATCTGATCCGTAGTTAATTTATTTTTCCCAATTCTATAACGGCCATTTTCATAAAAAGATGACGCGGCTACATCCAGCGCCAGGGCGACATTCTGATTGTCTAAATTACGGCTTAAAACCTCAAGCCCGAGTGACGGATTATCGCTTTTTATAGCAAACGCTCCTTCATCCCCAAACCTTTTTTCACCAAAATTTTTGGAAATGTCCAATTTTAATCTGTTCATCATTAATTTTGCATATTCCAATCCCCTAGCGGGTGAATTAAATTTCGTAACCAAAATATACTCCTGAAACGGAAGACTATCTTTCGCATGCAATCCGCCTCCAATCAGATTGAAGTAAAGAAAAGGAAATTTTTCAGATTTTTTTCCCAGCATCTTCTCTATTAATTGATATGTCTTCAAATTATTAAACTTGGCGAAAAGTTTGGCAAAAGCTATTGATAAAACCAGAATTAAATTTCCGCCCAAGTTCGATTTATTCGGAGTTCCATCAAGTTTTATTATAAAATTATCAAATTCCCTCACTTCCGAAAAATCAATATTCAATATTTCACTCTTGATTTTTTCCAATTTTTGCAAGGCAAACAATGGCGCAATTGAGAACATTTCAAATTTTCCTTTGCTTTTACCCGAGGGAGCTGAAGAAATCGCATGCAAATCACCGGACAGCATCTCTGCTTCCAGAGTATCCTTCCCTCCTGAATCCCATATTATCTTTAGATTTATCCCGGAAATTTTCATTAATAACTTATCTTACTCTTACATTGTGGTTTTGACAATGTGATCACAGCTTTGTCAAGAAAATGTCTGAATCGCGTCAAGCTATATGCAAAATTAAGATTTATGATATGTATCATATGAGCGAAGAAGATAGAAGATATTTAAGAATACAAAAAAATATGACGCCCAGCCTTGAGGTTTTTAAGAGACTTGTCAAAATTCTGACAAGCATAGAAACCAAAACCGACCAGCTTATAAAAAATTCCTTAAATACCCAAGCGCAAAGAGTTTAAAAAAATATTTAATTTAATAATTGTCTCTTAAGAAAGTAAAACTCCTCCATCAACAACAATTTGACTTCCGGTCATGTACGATGACATATCGGAAGCTAAAAATAAAGCAACTTTTCCGATATCATCCGGCTCTCCCATTCTATGCATCGGAATTTTTGCCAAAAATGTCTCAAGGAGTTTTGCGGGATCGATTGCGGCTGTGGCGGGATGTTTTGATTGCATTTGCCTTACACCCTCTGTTAAAATTCCGCCCGGGGCAATCGCATTAACCCAGATTTTGTGGGGCGCAAGTTCCAAGGCAACATTTTTTGTAAATCCCCACACCCCATGCTTTGACGCATCGTAATGAGCCAAACCAATACTCGAAGGATGCAGCGCATCAATAGATGTAATATTGATTATCTTTCCCCCATATCCTTGTTTAATCATTTGTTCGCTTACATATTTGGTGCATAGAAAAACACCCTTAAGATTAACAGCTAAGACTTTTTCAAAATCGGAAAGAGTCATCTGTAAAAGCGGGATCGAAGGATAAATACCGGCATTATTAACCAAAATATCCACAGAGCCATACACAGCAACTGCGGATTCAACCATCTTTTTAACATCCTCTTCCACTGAAACATCACATTGAACTGCTTTCGCTTTCGAACCTTTTTCGGTAAGTTTATTTACTGATTCCTCTGCCTCTTGCAATAACCGGGATGCCAAAATAATATTAGCTCCGGCTTCGGCTAATCGATATGCAATTCCAAAACCAATGCCCACCGCACCCGTAACAACTGCTGTTTTTCCCGACAAATCCAATAATTTATTGATTGGTATTTCCATATTCTAGCTATCTCTATCCCGAATGTGCTCGCGTATCATTTCTTTTTCAACATCCACATCCGGCAGCAAACGGTGCAAAACATCCAGATACCTTAAAGGATTGTGTATATAGTGCATATAATAATATTTATATACTCCCCTATCATAAAAGAACAATGTTCCGAAATTAAAAATTCTTCCCAATAAATCTTGCTGTACTCCTATAGAACGAACCTGCGTAAGATCGTATCTATCCTCTTTACGCCATATAATACCCCTTCGATAATAAATTTTTGAAGATGTTATTTCATAATAACGGTTGATCCATTGTAAAACAACAAAAAGGGTGAGAATGATTTTTCCCGAAGCTAAAAGCAAAAAATACCATACGTTAGCTCCTACTATCTTCATTTTTACTTCTATTGGCAATGGGAAAAGGAAAGGCGAAAAAAACATAAGGGCAATAAAGGTCGCGATAATATCTAAAACAAAAAGCCTTCCTATCAAGAACACAATACTTTCCCGCACATTTAAATGCGTTACATTAATTCTGTCGCCTTTATTAACAATATCCGGCATGATTATTTTTGCTTTTTGAAAATTTTATTTTGTAAATTAAATCTATCCAGTCCGTACCGTCCCGCAGTCTTCCCTGCAAGCATTATAAAAATTTGAAGAATCAATAATGTCGGATTTGTACTGACAGTTCCTGCAAGAAGATAACTCATATTCATAAATGCGCCGAAAAATGCAGCAACTGCTGTAAATGCTCCCAAAATCAAGCCAACGCCTACAAAAAGCTCTCCGAAAGAAACCAAATATGAAAAGATCTCGGCATTCGGTAATGCTACTGTTTTTATAAAATATGCGTACCAACCCGGAACATCGGGATGAGCCCCTGTTGTTTTGGTTAAGGCGTTAGTCAGGAAACCCTGCACCGCTACTCCTGCTTTTTCTCCTACCCACACGGGGTTTTCAATTTTTTCCCATCCGGCAATAAGCCACTGCCATCCCACATAAATTCTTACAATAAACCACAGCCAAGAAAGTCGGGTATCTGAAAATCTCATGCTATGCAACACCTCCTTTCCCCTCTTTAATCATATTACACTCTTTTATCTTCAAATTGCAATATTACGAATTGGTCTATGTTCCTGATCTTTTTCCGGAACTTCATCAATCGAATATCCAAGATCTTCATCCTGGGAAAAAGAATTTAATGTATGACTAGGCGCAATTCCGATATCTTCACCCTCCAACCATAGCGCCTCACACAAATCGCATACGTAAGCTCCCTTATTGCTTTTCTTAAATATTATTTTATCTATTGTTCCTTCCTGACACCTTGGACAATTCATACATATCACCTCCTCTATGGTTCGTTATAATCAATATGACCATTTCTTCCATTTTTTATAATAAACTCTCTATGTCCTTTTTCTAATTGCAGCCATTCCTTGTGATTATTAAGAATCCTTATGACATCTTTATCCTCAACCTGCGCAAAACTTTTATAGTAAGACCCGACTGCTCCGAGGAACTTATCGTCAGACGGCATCTCAAGAGCGATTAACTCGTCCGCTTCTTCCTTGAAAATTCTTGCGGTTGATTTTGGAAGAACCGGAACGGCAACAACAAGTTTTACAGGATTGTGGTGTTTTACTTCCATAATGCTAACCCTAAGAGTTAAGCCGGTTGCCACCCCGTCATCAGCCACAATAGCTATTTTTCCTTCGGGAGATATCATACATCTTCCATGCAGATACTTTTTTCTTCTTCTTACTGCCTCCCGACGCTGCCTTTCCATTTCTTCTTCCAGCCAGTCTTCATCAATTGACGCTAATTCTCTTCGTTGTCCCACAATATGACCGTTTTCAGCAGTTGCTGCAATTGCGTATTCAGGATTATACGGATGGCTTATTTTTCTTGTTATAACCAGATCAAGCGGCGCCCGGATGAATTTTGCTATCTCAACTGCTGTTACAACCCCGCCCCTAGGAACAGCGTAAACGATAACATCTTTATCAATATACTTTTCAAGTTTTTCTGCCAATAATTGTCCCGCCTCAGATCTGTCTTTAAAATACATAACTTTATGCAGTTTTCACTGCTATTTTTTTAGGCTGCGCTTTGGGAGATTTTGCAAAGGTTACCCGCATTGCTCCGTTTTTGCACGTTGCGGCCGGCTCCTTCTTCCAATCCACTTCACCGGGAACTGTAACTCTGTATGAAAAAACGCTTGAGGCTTTTCTGTAATATTTCTTGCTTTTTTCTTCTTCTTTTACCTCGCCTTTTATCCAAAGCACTCCCTTGTCAAAGGTTACATCAACATTTTTGGGATCAACTCCCGGAACAGCTGCTTCTACATAAACGTTTTTATCATCCTCGAAGATAGAAAGACCATTTAGCGTTCCTCTCATTGGAGCTAGATCCGAAAGATTTTCCCATAAATCAGACGTAATCATGGGAATTCTCCAAAAGTTTGCCGGTATTAAATCACTTGTCATATTGCTCACCTCCCTTCATCATATAATACAATTGTTATGATAAACACACACAGTCTAATGATCAGAATACTTATTCTCAGTGATAGGCAACACAAAAAAATAATATATTTGCAGCGATATCTGTCGCAACTGCTTTTTTTTGACAGAGTAAGGTATAATAAAACAGCTTTCAATGAACAATATTCTTATAGACTTCTTTTGCGCCAATCCAAGGCAAACATATAGAAAAGGACAGATTATTCTGCATCCGGAAACAAGCGTACAGCCATATTTATATTATTTAGAAAAAGGGTACGTCCGAGTTTATACTTTATTATCCAATGGGACTGAAAAAACCTATGTCTTTTATAAAGCTGGGGAAATTTTTCCGATCATTTGGGCATTTAATAATTTGAATAAATGGCTTTTTTATCAGGCAGTGGGCGATGCGACTGTTTATAGAGTTTCGCGGCAGAAGTTTATGGATTTTATCAGCAATAAACCTGATGTTCTGCTTGATGTTATTCATCGGATCATTGATATACACAATATTTATGTCGACCGTATAGATAATTTGGAATATACCAATTCCTGTGCCCGTGTTATTTCCTGTTTATTATTTTTAGCAAAAAGGTTTGGCAAAGAACAAAACAATACGGTCAATATCCAGATTCCTCTTACTCATAATGATATTGCTACAAGTATTGCCATGACGCGCGAAACAGCCAGCAGGGAAATTGAAAAACTAATAAAAAGAAATTTAATATCGGTTAAAATCCACTTATTCGTCATTAACAATCTAAAAAGAATGGAAGAAGAACTGGAAAATTGCATTGAGGGACGCTGTCAAAACAAAATCTCATAACAATTCCGCTCTGGATTTGAGAAAGAAATAACCTACTGTTGCGAATGTTATAACCGGAGAAATCCATGTCGGGATGTGAAATCCAAAGCTGTCCATTACCATTATTCCTCCCAAAAACAATATCGAATACATGGCTCCGTTTTTTAGATATCTGTATTTTTTTATTCTCTCAATGTTGCTTACTGTTAATTTCCGAAGAACCAGCGCTCCAAGGCCGTTTCCCAAAAGAATAAGAGGTATTGAAAATGTAAAAGCAAATGCTCCTATTACTCCGTCTATAGAAAAAGTCGAATCCAGAACTTCAAGGTAGGCAATTTTGCTTATGTCAGACATGTTGCCTTTGATAAGCTTTCGCTCCTGTTCCTCTGCATATTGCCTGAATCCATGAATAATAAAAAACGCCGTAGAGCCTACAACTGCGGCAAACGCGAGCATAGGATCTTTTTGGAGAGCAAACCAGACGATCACGGAAAGGAGTATGGAAACAATGGCAAAAAACCATGCTCCCTGACGATGGAAAAATCTTTCTCCCCTCAAACCGTAATTTTTGGGCTCCAAAAACAGCCAGTTGAAAAACAAAAAAACTAAAAACACTCCTCCTCCCAAGAGAAGCAATGGAGATGTTGCTTCAATAGCTTCTGTGATTTTCGGGTCTTGAGAAAATGCCGCAAAAAATACACCGATTACGCCGAGCTGAGGATTAGCAAGCCAGACAATAAAAAGCGGCAATAAACCGCGCACTACAAAAACGGCAAAAAGAAATCCCCACAAAAGAAACCAACGTCGGGCTTTTTGAGTCATGCCTCTTAGCACTTCCGCATTGATGATGGCATTATCAATGCTCGTGATAATCTCAAAAAGTGAAAGTCCAAGGATTGTTAAAATAATAAATCCAAAATCCACAAAACTTATTATATCAAAACTTTTATACATTATTGTGTTATTATTTACAAATGAGAATTGCATATTGGGCCATTGATTATTGTTATATGTTTTATGGGAGGCTATTGATGATCCTATATAAAAACCCTCCAAGACATTATTTGAACCATGCTGTTAAAGGAAAAATTCCGGTGATTTTAATACCAGGAATATCAAACAGATGGGGTTTTTTAAAAAGTCTAGGTGATAAAATTTCCAACTCGGGACATCCTGTCTATGTAATTAATCAATTAGGACTAAATTTTTTAGATATTCCCCATTCAGCTAAAATTGTCAAAGAATTAATAAAAAAGGAACATTTAGGAAAAGCTGTAATAGTGGCGCACAGTAAAGGTGGATTAATAGGAAAATATTTTCTTATCCATGAAAATAAAGACCAAAAAATTAAAGGACTGGTTGCGATTGCCGCTCCTTTTTCAGGATCAAAAATAGTGAATCACTTAACCGGAAAATCCCTAAAAGAGCTATCTCCCGAAAGCAAAGTAATTCAAGATCTAAATCGGCATACAGAGGTTAATTCTAAAATCACCTCTATTATGCCCGCATTTGACAATCACGTCTGGCATGAGAAAGGAAGCTTTCTGAAAGGAGCAACCAATATTAAAGTTAAAATCAACGGCCATCACAAAATTATTTTTGATAAGGGTGTGCAAGATAAAATAATCGAACTAATCGGGAAATTTAATTAGTTATTTTTGCTGCTTGAAATTTAAGGAAATAGAATTTATACAGAAGCGTTTACCTGTTGTTTCTTTTGGTCCACCCGCCTGCCAACGCCTGGCACTGGCGGGCAGGTCGTCGAAAACGTGTCCCAAATGACTCCCGCAATTACTGCATAGAACTTCTGTTCTTTGCATTCCAAAGCTTTCATCAGTTTTAAACTCCACATTTCCCTCCAAGCTTCTGTCAAAACTTGGCCATCCGCAATCACTATCAAACTTTGTATCCGAAGAAAATAATTCTTGTCCGCATGCACCACAAACATACATCCCCTTCTCGAAATTTTTATAAAATTTCCCGGTGAATGGAGCTTCTGTTCCCTTCTCTCTTAAAACCTTATATTGTTCGGGGGTTAATTTTTTCTTCCACTCCTCTTGTGTTAAATTTTTAGCGTCCCTAGAGTCATTCATGGCTTAATTATACCACCTTATATTTTAGTAGCAGAGTTCCTTGTTCGTTTAGCTTCCTAGCGCTAATTAATTGTAATTGTGACTCAAAGTCGCTCTCGCCTACCAAATTCTTCCCTGTACCAAATATTTTTGGTTCTATCGTTAAATATATTTCATTAACAAGTTTTGATTTAAGGAATAAAACATTAATCTCTCCGCCGCCAACAAGAAGTATTTTTTTATACCCTTTACCCTCAAGTCTTTTCGTAAGCTCCAAAGGACCTTCATTAGTAAATTCCAACATTCCTTTCATGCTTTCCTTTAGATATCTTTTTGGATTTTTGGTCAAAACAATTCTTAATCTATTTTTCTTATGTTTAATAAGTTTTTTTGCTGCTTCATAAGTCTTACTTCCCATCACAATTAAATTACTTTTTTCGATCAATGAAAAGAAGAACCTTGAATCCTCCTTGGATGTCCAGGAATAAATATTTGAGTCGTCTCCTTTCGTTATTTTTCCGTTTACCGAGGCAACGGCAACTATGACGATTTTCATTAATTTTTGCCAGCTGGCGAATTTTTAAGCCATTTTACGCCAAGATAAACAAGCGGAGTTTCTATAACCGACATAAAACATTTTAATAACCAATAAGGAAGAATCAAACTGACTAAAAATGAAAAATTATCGCCGAAACCCTTATCAAAAGCATAAAATGCCAAAAACATAAAAACAGAAGTATCTACAAATTGGGAAACGAAATTAGATGCATTATTTCGGAACCACAAAGCTTTTTTACCAAACAATTCTCTTATTTTCGCGAATATAAAAACATCCAAAAATTCTGCCAGCGCAAAAGCTGTCAAGGATGCCGCCGCGATTCTCACAGATAATCCAAAGATTGCATCGTAAGCGTTTTCTGTTTTTTGAAACCTCAAAGAAGGAGGAAGATTCGTTGCCAAAAGAGAAAATAACAATATGAAAAATATAACAATTAATCCTGACCTAATAACACTTCGGGTTCGTTCTTTACCATAAACTTCCGTAATTACATCATTAATGGTAAATATAAGAGGAAGAACAAATATTGCCACGCTTGCATTTAGCTGATATCCAAAAAAATTTATAAGCGGAAATGTCTTGGCTCCCATCAATTCCGATACGGCAATGCAGAAAATGTAGACAGAAATAAGTAAATCAAATCTTTGTATCTTAAACATTAGGCAAACTCAATGAAACAATTATATCACAAGTCCTTTACCATATCGCCAAGCTATTCCGATCCCATATCGGATTTGTATCGGCGAAGAAGTCAATTTTGGATATTAAATTTTTCTTTATAAAAATTCAAACCTCTATTAACAGCCGGCAACCAGCCATCCGGCAATAAGTTGTGATCGGCTCCGGGATAAGTAAAGTACGTTATGTCTTTCTCTAGTTTTGTCAAATCTTCTACCAATGTGTCCGACCAATTAAAAGGAACCGCATCATCCGATGTTCCCTGATGAAGCTGAATCGGCGCATTAATCCATGAATAATAGTTGCTCGGAGAGTACAATTCAATATCGTAATCATCTTCAAAATTTGCTATGACTTTCCGTAGGGCTTTTCCGTGATCATCAAATTCATCTGTAAAATATAATATTGAATACGGAAAAGGTTTGGAAACAGGCGCCCAAAGAACTGTCGGATAATCTTTTCCCGTAATCTCCAAAACAGATAATGCGATCTGCCCCCCATTGCTGTGTCCCCAAATTCCGATTTTTGAATAATCTGCCTTTATTTTTCCCGAATAGCTGGCATCAAGACCGTCATTTAAATTTTCAAGAGAAGACAAGAGACTAAGTGTTGTAGTGTAAGTTTGAAACCTTTCCTCTATTGCCGATTGGGACGGATTATCCGACCGGCCATAACCTAAAAAATCCGGCGCAAGTGTAATAAAGCCATTCTGCGCGAAGACTTCTCCTGCCCTACTTGTACCAACTCCTGTTGCGTAGATTTCTTTTGAGACAAAGCCCCGAAGCATAACAATAACGGGATATACCCCATCTTCCATTGGAACATTTAACAATCCGCTGACTTTTTTTCCGTCAACTGTGTAGGAGAACATTTGAGAAATATAACTGCCCTGCTCTTTCAAGCCTTCTCCCAAGACAATGTTGCCGGCAGAAGATTTACTCTTCTTTAAGTTTGCGAATGTATACTTATCGAAAGGTTTTTCTTTAGCTATCGGTGATTTTATTCTTTCACTGCTGTTAAAATTTTTAATGAAAAAAAATACTCCTGCAATTACGGCGAAAACAAAAATTCCAATCAGCAAGTGTTTCATTCGCCAACGATACTATTCAATCAAGAAAATGTCAACTGCGCGGTTGATTATTTTTTAGTTCCGAGGATTACGATCACGTCTGCTGCAGAATCCTCCGATAAATCTTCTATTTTAGAAGAGGCAAAAGACGTCTCAAATATAGTTTTTAATTTATCCAAAAACTCCGTCTCAACATCTTTTTTTGCCTGAATAATTGTGCTTGTATAATCGGAAGTTTCCGCATTGCCAATTGAGGAAATTGTAAATCCCTCATTCTCCAAATTGGTTTTTTGCCTTCCTGCTTCTCCTTCGACTTCACTTCCATTTAATATTTTTATTTCATATTTCGATAAATCGATTTCTTCAATAGTAGGGGTTGGCTGTACGATCTTGGGAGTTGGAGACAAAGTAACAATATTGGTTTTTGCATCTTCGTTTTTAATAAAAAACTTTTTATAGACGAAAATTCCTCCATAAAATGCCAGAGCCAAGAGTACAACGAAAATTATCGGCAGTAGAAAATTCTTTTTTTCTCCTTGATTAAAATCCTTATTTAGTTCGTTCGTCTCGTTGGTTTGTATTTGCGTAAGAGGAGCTTGCGCTGGTTCGATGATCGGAGGAGTTGATTGAGGCGGCACAACTGCCTGACCGCTTTGGACAGGAGCGCTTTGAACAGGAATATCTGAAGTTATGTTATCCGTACCCGACGCATCATCCGTCTTTTGAACGCTTACATCAGCTACGTCTTTATGTTTGTTATGGGCAGCAGTCATCTTATCTAATAATAGTATCTCAAATACGATATGTCAAATCTTGAGATATTTGTCGAAAAACTCGACTGAGCGCTTTATGGCGATATTGAAATTAGCGGTAATATTGTGATCGTCTCCGGGATAAGAATAAAACTCCACGATTTTTCCGGCGCTTTTAAGTTCTTTTTCCAGCTTTTGAGAAAACTCTATCGGCACTGACTGATCTTCCGTTCCATGATGAAGTTGAATTTGTCCTGAAAGATCATTCAAATATGAGTTGGCAGAAATTGAATTCCAAAAACTTGGGTTTTTCTCCGGAGAACCGAATTGCGCAGTCAAAAGATCTCTCCATCTTCTTGCCCCTGTTGGCAATGGAATAGGGGTTGTGCTTCCCCGTCTCCATCTGCTAATTAAATCCGGGTACGATGCCACAACTCCTCCCCAAATTACTCCGGCTTTTATGTCTTTGGAGATTACCATTGAACGAAGAGTTATAAATCCGCCCATTGAATGTCCCCACATTCCAATTCTGTCACTATTAACAATTAACACTTGACTATTAGCATTTGACGGGTCCTTCAAACGCTTAATAGAGCTAACCGCATTTAGAATATCGATCGTGTAAGCGGGTGAACCATAACCTCCCGTCGCGCTTCCCTCTGAATCCCCGTGTCCGCGATAATCAGACTTAAAAACTATATATCCGTTTCTGGAAAAAGCATCCGCATATGCAACATACCGTTCTGTTGTGCGATATTCTGAAGGCGCAATATAACCATGGTTAAATATAATTACGGGCCAGCCCGCTTCGCCGACAGGCGAGCCGCTTTTTAGAAGTTGGCCGTCCGGAATAGTGAGAAGGCCGTATATTTTTAAACCTTGAGATTTGTATGATGCAATGTACCTTCTATAATTAGAGCCCGGCTTAAGTGTTTCTTCGATAATCATCTCGCTTCCCGGATATTCCTGTGTCCGCATATATTCGATGGAAAGCGGATAAGGAGAACTCGCTACTTCTCCCTTTTCTTCAAGATTGCCGGAATTATCCGTATTGTAAGTTTGAAACTTTTGCTGTGATTTAATATTGGAAACGAAATAAACAGCAAATAATGCTATTGTAAATAGAGTTAGAATTTGTATGCTTTTTAACATCTTAGAATAAACTATTATTATATAATTTACATAATATGTCAAAAGCAAAATTAATTTTGCTGGCTGTCTTAACAATTGCTATATTAGGCGGAAGTTTCGTCTATGCTAATTTTGCGCAAAAAATTAGACAGCAAGCTACTACAAATACTCCATCGCTAGATAGCGCTGAAGTTAATGAAAAGGAAATAAATGTTCCCCGATTGGCTATTTTAGCAAGTAATTTGGAGATTCCGTGGGCGCTGGTTTTCTTACCCAACCAAAGTATTTTGTTTACAGAGCGCCCCGGCCGCGTCAGAATTATTGATAGTAAAGAAACTCTAAATCCGAATCCAATCGCAGTTATAACCGATGTAAAAGCACAAGGTGAAGGCGGACTTTTGGGAATTACGATTCATCCTGATTTTTCCAAGAATCATTTTGTTTATTTATACTATACCTATTCCAGCATTAATGATAATACCCTTAACCGGGTTGTAAGATTTGAATTTGAAAATAATAAATTGCAAAACCCAAAAACCATAGTAGACAGCATTCCCGGCGCATCTAATCATAATGGAGGAAGAATAAAGTTCGGGCCGGATAAATTTCTCTACATAACAACCGGAGACGCTCAGAATCCTTCTCTTGCTCAAAACACCAATTCTTTAGCGGGTAAGATTTTAAGAGTTACTGATGAAGGCAAACCTGTTTTTGATAATCCATTCGGAAATGAGGTTTATAGTTTTGGTCATAGAAATCCGCAGGGTTTAGCATGGGATACCAGCGGAAATTTATGGGAAACAGAGCACGGGCAAAGCGCTTTGGATGAATTAAATCTTATTGTAAGTGGCAAGAATTATGGTTGGCCAGAAATAACAGGAAACAAAACTCAAAACGGAATGGAAGCGCCAATTACTAACAGCGATTCGGACACTTGGGCGCCGAGCGAAACTGCTTTCCTAAACGGTTCCATATTTTTTGCGGGCTTAAGAGGACAAGCCTTATTTGAATATAATATTGAAAACAAAAAGCTTACCTCTCATCTCAAAGGAGAAATCGGAAGAATCAGAGAAGTTGTTGTCGGACCCGCTTCGCCCGCTCAGCGAGGCGAGCCGGACAATTTACTTTACATAACTACAAATAATCGTGACGGCCGCGGAGTTCCGGACACAACAGATGACAAAATAATCCGCGTTAACCCCGCCAAACTATAAGCTATACTTCTGGTTATGAAAAACTTCTGGAACAGTCTTAAAAAACCGATCCATCTAACCGATCTAACCGATCCTGTATCGAAATAGCTTCGCCGAAACGGTAATTTCCTTAGGTTTGAAGCTAGTTAACACCGGGGGTTAATTTAATTTACATTCTCCGCATTGTCTCAACATCCAAGATGAATGTCAAATTTTCTCATTGACCTATTGACGGATTTCGAAAAATATGGTATTATTTATTCATAAATCTCCTGCAAGGTCGCAAGACGTTTGCAGGATTTTTTTTGGCTTTCAACGTGATAAGATAGATTAATGAAGAATAAAAGATGTATCGTTCTTATTGATGGAAGTAATTTTTTCTTCAAGCTGAAAGACTTGAATCTTCACGACTTGCTTCAATTTGATTTTTAGGGCTTTGCTCAAATGTTGTCAAGCAAACAACAGATAATAAACGCCACTTATTATATAGGCGCTATAAAAACAGACGGCACAAAGAAAACTCAAAAAATGCATGACAATCAACAAAAATTATTTTCCTATCTTACGAAGAATGGATTTAATTATGTTTTAGGATATTTGCTTAAATCTGACGGAGAATGGCATGAAAAAGGCGTAGATGTAAATATTGCAGTAGACATACTCGTTGCAACCTATGAGAATATTTGCGATAGGATCATTCTTGTTTCTTCAGATACAGATTTGCTACCGGCAGTTAAAAAAGCCAAAGAAAAAGGTAAATTTATTGAATATATTGGCTTCTCTCACAAAAGAAGCTATGCGATGATAAATAATTGCTCTAAATACCGCTTGCTCACAAAAACCGACCTTCTTCCTTTTGTTAAAAGTTTTTAGTATTTTTCTTTAACCACCCCGTAATTTGCTCTATATCCAGATGTTTATTTCCAACTTTAAGGGGAAACTCAACAAACTCTAAAGCGCTTACATTTAGTTCTAAGCCATTTATAAATAAAAAACGCGCAGTTGTTGACATGGTTGTTCTTTTGTTTCCATCCAAAAACGGATGATTGAAAATAAGAGAATGAAAAAGCGCTGCTGCTTTTTCGAAAATCCCTGGATATAAATCTTGACCTGCAAAAGAAGATTGAGGACGGGCAAGCGCAGATTGCAAAAGCCCAAGATCTCTTATTCCGAAGCTGCCTCCATATCGCTCTATCATGTCATCGTGAATTGCCAAAACAACATCAAGAGTTATATATCTAACGTTCTTCACTTTTTAGCAAGCTCTGTGAGGGCGCTTTTGTACTTGTTATTGAATTTTTTAAGCCATGACAAAAATTCAGGCGTTATCCCGACATCCCGCGAAAGTTTTTTAGCAGATTGAATCGTTAGTATAGCCAAATTAGGATCTCCGTCAACCGTCACTCTTTGCCCTGCCCTAAGTTTAACTTCCTTCACGAAGGAACTGGGTATTGTAACAGCCAATGAATTACCTACCTGAATAATCTTTTGCAACATATTATAACAATGTTATAACATAGCAATTTGTTTGTCAAGTATTAAAACTAATTAATTTTTTCTACCTCCACTCCCTTTTTCGTATCCTTAATATTGTAGCCTAATTTTTTGATTTTGTTTCTGATGTGGTCTGCTTGGATATAACTCCCCTGTTTTCTTAATTGGTTGCGTTCCCCAATAAGTCTTTGCACTTCTGCGGAAACAACAATTTTTATTTCCTTTTTTTTCTGCTTTGCGGAATCAAAACCAAGTCCCAAAACCTGATCCATTTTGAACAAACTTTCCGCTTTAGCAGAGTCCGGATAATCGGATTTGATTAATTCCCAAACGATTGCAAGTGCTTTAGGCATATTCAGATCATCGTTAACTGCCTCCAAAAATCTCTCCTCGTATTCTGCGCATCCGATTTTGGGATTTTTTAATTTTGCGACCTCTTCGATTAAACGTTTATATGCGATTTGCGCTGCCTCCAAAGAATCCCATGTAAAATTCATTTCCTGGCGGTAGTGAGTTTGCAAATAAAGATAGCGAAGAGCCATTGGATCAAATCCTTTTTTGATAACATCATCAACTGTAAAAATATTGCCTATACTTTTACTCATTTTGTTTCCGTCAACATGCAAAAAATTATGATGCACCCAGAATCTGACAAATTGCTTACCTGTTGCCGCTTCCGATTGCGCGATTTCATTGGTGTGATGAATCGAAATATGATCAATTCCACCGGTATGGATATCCAAAGTTTCCGCATCCAAACCTTTTATCGCCATTGTGCTGCATTCAATATGCCAGCCCGGAAATCCTAAACCAAACGGACTGTTCCACTCCATTTGCCGGCGTGAAAGAGTTGTATCTTTGGCCAAATCAAAATCCCTTCCATTTTGATAGCTAAATTTCCAAAGCGCGAAATCCGTAACACTTCTCTTACCCTTAACAAATTCTACTCGTGCTCCTTTTTTTAATTCTTCCGACCTCTGACCTGTCAGAATTCCGTAATCCGGAAACTTTGAAGTATCAAAATAAATTCCGTCTTCTATTTTGTAAGTAAAACCTTTTTGCTCCAGAATCTGAATAAATAAAATTTGTTCTTTTATAAAATCTGTTGCATGCATCAATACATCTGGTCTTTCAATATTTAAAGCATCCATTGAGTCGAAAAATTGTTTTTCAAATTTTTTGGCAATATCCCAGACGCTCATTCCGAATTTTCTGGCTCCTTTTTCCATCTTGTCCTCACCTGTATCGGAATCGGAAACCAAATGTCCGACATCCGTAATATTCATGACTTGTTTAACTCTGAAATTGTTGTATTCTAGAACGCGAATTAAAATATCATCCCCAACGTACCTTCTCATGTGTCCGACATGTTGATAGTCGTAAACCGTCGGCCCGCAAGTATACATATTTACAATAGGCGGCTTAACTGGTTTAAAATCTTCTATTTTTCTTGTTAAGGTATTGTATAGTTTCAACATAATAGAATTTCTAATTTCTAATTCTTAATTTCTAATCAAATCCAAATGTTTTAAAATTTAATAATTGAAAATTCAATAAAAATTAAAAATTTAAAATTAATAATTAAGCCTATCCCGTTGCTCCTCTAAACATTTCTGCTTTGTTCTGCTCTCTTGTCACCGCCAATGGTTGCGGTTTTTTCGCATCTTTTTGCTGCAAATCTTGCATTTCCTGCTTCTTCTCATTTTCAACTTTCTCTGCTGGTCTTTCTTCTTGTTTTTTTACAGGATTGAAGGTCGGATCATAATAGACTTCTTTATGCAATTGATTACGTAATTCCAATAATTTCTTTTGTTCCTCCTTGTCCGCCATAGCTTTAGCGTCGGCGGAAGGCTGGACGGATCCATACAAATCTTTTAGAAACCTGATTCTTTCTTCATCCGACCGCCACTGCTGTTTTTCTTCTTCCTTTGGCTCGCCGGAGCTTTCGGCGGAAGCGGCCGGTATTTTTACTACCTGTTTTGCCGCCTGCTTTACCGTCTGCCCTAATTGATTTAATGTGCCCCCCAAAATCGAATCATCATTCATAACTTAATATTACCAAATTTTAGTACTCTCTTCTTCCCTCCATTGCTCTTTGGAGAGTTAATTCATCTGCGTATTCCAAATCCGCGCCAGTCGGCAACCCCCGCCCAATCCTGGTAATTTTCAGATTGAGTTTTGCTTGTCCTTCCGAAGCTTTAGCGAAGGAGGAAACTTTTAGCTGTTTTGCGATATACATTGCCGTCGCCTCCCCTTCCATTGTCGGATTCGTCGCGAGAATCACTTCATCCACATCTTCCCCTTCTCCCTTTACCCTTTCCAAAAGTTGTTTTATGTAAATTTCATCCGGGCCAATATTATTTAGTGGATCTATTTTCCCATGAAGCACATGATACACACCCTTGTATCTGCCGTTTTTCTCAAGAGCCAAAACATCTAATGGCTCCTCCACAACGCAAATTGTAGATTTGTCCCGCTGTGAATCAGAACAAATACTGCATGGATTACCCTCATCCACTGCAAAACACGTAGAGCAAATAATTGTTCCTTTTTTGAGATTTTGAATTGAATTGGAAAAACTATCCAGTTCACCTTGGGGAACGTGCAAAAGGTAAAAAGTAAGACGCTGGGCGGTTTTGGGTCCAATCCCCGGCAATCTCTCAAAAGACTCAATCAAACTTTGAATCGCTTTAGGTATTTTCATATTTCTCTTTTGTCATGCTGAATTTATTTCAGCATCTCCGCCTTAATCAATGGGATCCTGAAACAAGTTCAGGATGACAATGATGCTGCGATCATTTCCGCAACTGACAATATTTCAAGCTTGGGAAACCTTTTTTCAACTGGCGTAAAAATCGTATCTGTTACGAAAACTTTTTTAGCTTCTGACTTCTGAAGAATTTTTGGCGCTTTATCGGAAAATACAGGATGGGCTGCAAAAACATATATTTCTTTTATTCCTTGTTTTTTCAAAATTTTTGCAGCCAAAGCAATGGTACCTCCGCTAGAAATCATGTCATCAACTATAATTGCTCTTTCCTCGACTTTACCTTCAATTTTTTCTGCGGTAACTTTTCCGGTCGCCAAATCTCTGCTTTTTTCAATAACCGCAAAAGGCATATTCCCCAACATTTTCGACAGGATTTTAATCCTTTTTATTCCCCCCATGTCAGGAGATACGAGCGTTGCAGAACTTTTATCCCATCCGTTCTTTTTTATGGTTTCGGCAAAAATAGAAAGCGCGGATAAATGAGAAACCCGAATATTAAATGCCTGTTCTATTTTCGTTGAATGCAAATCTACCGCAATCAGATTATTTATCCCAAGTGTTTCCAGAATTTTTGCAACAACTCTTCCCGAAACAGCTTCGCCTTCGCGAAACACATGGTCTTGTCTTTGATAACCGAAATATGGAACAACCGCTGTTATGGATTTTGCGCCGCTCCTTTTCAGAGCATCTGCGATAAAAAATAATTGCATGTAATTTTCATCCGTTGGAGTGCTTGTTGATTGAACCACAATAGTATCTTCTCCCAAAACTTTATCCAAAATTCTAATGCGTTTTTCTCCGTCAGGAAAGACAAAAACTTCCAAATCGGAAAGCTTAATTCCCAAACTTTTAGCTATTTTATAAGCAAGAGGTTTATTTGAGGTTCCTGAAAAAATCTTCATTCAACCTATTGTACTATATTTTTATTTTTTGGGGCGTCCCTTTTTTACCTCTACGCCAAGATCTTTTCTCCACCTTTGCACCGTAGAAAACGGTACTCCATAATTTCTGGAAATTGCCGTATGGGTTAAATTAGGATTCCTCAAATCTCCAAGCTCTTCCGGGGACAATCTCCTTAAATAAGCTCCTTTTTCTCTGCTTCTATTGCGTTGTAGCAGTGGTTCTCCGCGGCTATATTCCTCAAGCCGTCTCACTGCCCTTGTTTTACGAGAATGGATTGCCTGCCGAGTTACCCCCTCCTCCCTGCCTAATTCTTCTAAAGTAGAAAAACCGCCCAATAAGGTAAGTTTTAATACTGTATCTTTTTGGGTAGGGGTCGGAAGCACCCTCATAAAATCATTAACCGGCATTCTGCTTACATCAAACGGCAAGTCTGCAGGTTTTCTTCCCCGCCTCATTCCCAATTCAATATTACCCATATCTTATAGTATATACCGTCTGGAGTTAAAAGTCAAGTTTTCGAGGCTATTTTGGCTTATTTCATTCCTCCCAAAAGTCCTCCCAAGCCTCCCTGCATCTGAGAAAGTTTGCGCGCTGCAACTTCCTGAGATTTCTTGATAGCTTCATTGATGGCTTCTTTAACGTCATCATTCGAACGGCCATTTGACTCCAAAATTTTTATTTTTTGGTCTCCGGTAATAACGACATGAACTTCATGCGAATCAACAATAACCTCTTCTGCCTGAAGCTCTCTCTGAATCTGCATAGCCTGATCACGCATTTTTTTAATATCTCCTAATTGTTTAAATGGATTTATCATTTTTCATCACCGCCCCTCGCCCGCCAAAGCTTTAGCGACGGCGGGTTTCAATATCACCTCTATTTTAACATTTCTTTTCGTAACTTCTTTTATTGTCTTGTCAAGTATCTCCTGGATTTTTCTTTCACTAAGTTTTTCTTTATGAAATTTGAAATTTGTTTCCAGCAATAATGTTTTACCGTCATAGCTTTTTATCCTGCATCCGCGCAATACCCCCGCAACAGAATGATTGTAAGCTTTCACCTTATCTATTAGAGCAGTCCACAAAGCATGATCCTCGCTATATGCCGTCATATCCTGCTGTGTAATATTTGGATTTAAATCTTTATTAAGGCGAGGCAATCCGCTTTCAGATGAACTAAAATTCGGCTGGGCATCTGGTTGGAGCCGAATTTTACTTAGCGAGGTCGAGCTTAATGATTGGTTATTAGGATTTTGCAGCCGAGCGTCATCTGAAACGCGTGGTTGCCGAGCAACAGTCCACTCTACAATCGCCAATTCCAAAGGAATTTGAGGAAGAACCGCATATTTTAATTCACTTTTTGCCCTTGATAGCATTTCAATTAGTTTTTTTATTTCTCCAATCTCCAACTTCAGATTATCAATTATTAAAGCCGAACTCTCTACAGCAAATGTTATTCCTGCTTTAGACAGCAAACTGTTATGCAAAGTCTCAATAAGTCCTTCCATAAAATGCCCAATGTCTATTCCATCGCTTACAAGCTTTGAAACTCCCTCCAAAGCGCTTTTTGTCTCTTTATTTTCAAAATTTCTTATCATTTGCGCTATTTGATATTCCGTGCTTGAGATTTGATGCTTGCTTTCAATCAAATCTTTCGTAACCTTACCGTCTTTGGAAGTTTGAGCCAATTCTTCCAATATCTTCACGCCGTCTCTGAAGCTTCCATCCGAAAGATTGGCAATTAAACGCAAAGCTTCCTTCTCCCCTTCCAGCTTTTCTCTTTTGATTATCCTCTCAAATGAGCGGACCAACTCTTCTTCCGTTGCTTTTTTAAATTGTATGCGCAGACAGCGCGACATTATTGTGTCGGGAACCTTATGAGATTCTGTTGTGCAAAGAATGAAAATAACATGAGGCGGTGGCTCTTCCAAAGTTTTTAAAAGCGCGTTAAAAGCCTCCGTAGTTAACATATGCACTTCATCAATAATGTAAACTTTTTTTCTGGCGCTTAATGGCGAAAGCTTTACTTTTTCTCTTAAATCTCTTATCTCATCTATTCCCCTGTTGGAAGCGCCATCGATTTCCAGAATATCTAAATTGGTTCCGTTTGTAATGGACTTGCATTGCTCACACTTGTTGCACGGCTCAATATTTCGGAGGTCGGAGGTCGGAGGTCGGAGGTCGGATTTATGTTTTTCCTTCGTTTCTGACTTCTGATCTCTGGTATCTGATTTCCGATCAATGCAGTTGAGGGCTTTTGCTAAAATTCTGGCTGTTGAGGTTTTTCCCAAACCTTTGGGACCTGTGAAAAGAAACGCATGCGCAACCGAGGAAGATCCCAAAACGCTATAAAGTTTATCGCGAACGCTCTCGCTATCTAACTCTTCTATTGTCTGAGGACGATACTTTCGATAAAAAACCATAAATCGCTTTGCGAAATTTTAAATTTATAATTTTTAATTTTTATTGAATTTTAAATGTTTAAAAATTAAATTATTAAAAATTGATTGAAAATTTTAAATTAAAAATTGAAAATTATTCATGGTTTATACCCAGCAAGTGCAGCATCCCATGCTCAACTAATTCATCAACTTTGTCATCAACCAACATCTCTCCCTCGGATGCCTCTTTTATTACCTGAGGGTAAGATATTACAATGTCCCCAAGTCTTAATACTTCGTTTGATTCAGGTGTTGACTCACCTTCGGACAAAGAAAAAGACAGAATATTTCTTGTTTTATCCTCGCCCTTGTACTTTTTACTTAGAGCCCGCATTTTTCTGTCTCCGACAATTGCAACAGATACCTCAACAGATCCTTTAATCTCATGTTCTGCCAAAACTTTGAAAATGGCTTTTTTGATACGTTTTCTGTTAACTCTGTATCTGCTTTCTACAAAAATGGGGATTGTTATTTGCTCCATATTAGTACTTTTGTCATCCTGAGGCTTCAGCCGAAGGATCTCGACCTGCCTGCCGGCAGGCAGGGATTCTTCGCTCTGCTCAGAATGACAATCGCGAAACTATGCCCACTGTTTTTTAAGCCGGCGGTTATCCTGAATCTTCTGTTTTCGGGCAAGGGACGGTTTCAAATAAAAAGCGCGTCTTTTTGCCTCAGGAATAATTCCCTCATTGACCACTTTTCTTTGAAATTTACGAATTAATGTATCGTCACTATCTCCCGGCATTCTTCTAACTGTTACCATAAATCAACACCCCCGATTCAATTTGTCATTCTGAGGCGTAGCCGAAGAATCTAGATCCTTCGCTTCGCTCAGGATGACATTAGTCTTCCTATTTTACTCCAAACCCAAAATAGAGTAAATACCCTCTTTCCCAAATAAATGATTGCTCCGAGGATGGAGGAAATTGGAAATCATTACCTTAAGCCCTGAAGGAAGTCTTGAACAGTCTTTATATATTGTTCTTTTTCATTCCAATGAGGCATGTGAGCGCTGTTTTTAAACACTTTTAATCGTGGATTCGGAAGGAGACCATTAAAATACCCTAACGATTCAGGTGTTGTTTCATCATATTGACCGCAAAGTAACAGAACGGGGATTTTAATTTCTGAAAGTCTGTCGGTTAAATCAAAATCTTTTAAAGTTCCTGATGCCTTAAATTCTTTAGATCCCCACATATAACTATAAATGTCATAATTCATTTTATTCTCCGATTTTATGATAGCTGTTGGAAGTCTTTTCATCCTAAACACAAAACGGTAGTAAAATTCTTTTGAAGCCTTCTTATACTCTTTCGATTTATTCAATTTGCCTTCAAGAACTTTCCTCATATCTTTCGGCAGTTGGTTTAGAAGCTTTTTTGCGTCCTTTTCCCATTGTGGAGTACTAATGTAGGGATCTGAAAGAATAAGACTTGCTAAACCTTTTGGTTTTTTTAGAGCAAAAGAAACAGCAAGGGCAGCTCCCCATGAATGACCTAAAACATGATACCTTCCTAGACTTAAAGCTTTTACTATTTCTTGAAGTTCGGCAGTAAATCGCTCAACTGTCCAAGATGATTTACGAGTAGATTTTTCCGAATTTCCGCAACCGAGCTGATCATAAAATATCACTTCTCGTTTTTCGGCAAGCTCTTCCAGTGGCTGAAGATAATCATGTGGATAACCAGGTCCTCCATGGAGAACCAAAAGAGGAATACTTTTCTTTTCTCCGACAATCTCATACCAAATTTTCCCACCCAGAACATTAATAAATCCTTCTCTTCTCTTCACCAAAGTATTATATCAGAAGTTTAGATATCATTCATTTGGGCGGAGCTTTACATACTTACTGCTTTACCCAGAGGGCCTAGGAGATGGATGTGGAGATGGTCGATAATTTGCGCTCCTCCGCCGTTCATTCCTAATCTATATCCTTTATTCTCCAATTCAAATTTCCTTATCATTTTTTGGGATACTTTCCTCAACTTCTCCAAAAGATTTTTGTCATCAAGATCCAAAAAGTCTTTAATATGTTTTTTGGGAACAATTAGGAGATGAACCGGCCTGATGGGATAAATATCAGGGAAAACCATCACCGAATTATCTTCATAAGTAAATTCTTTTGGAATAATTCTATCTCTAATTTTACAGAATATACAATCCTCCATAATTTTCAATTTACAATTTTAAATTTTCGATGAATTTTAAAAATTAAAGTTTTAAATATTTGAATTTGATTTTAAATTTCAAATTAAAAATTTCAAATTTTTTCTAATACCTTAATAATCTCATCTAATGTCAGTTTTGTTGGTCTCATTTTTGGATTTTTAACAGATCCGTTAAGAAGCATCTTTTTTGAAATATGCAAATACCAAGTTGCGTCAGGGTCCATTTTTTTTAATTTTTCGTAGACTAATGTAAGATCTATGTTGTCATTTTTAATTTGTGAAGGCCGCGCCTTCACGCGGACATAACCTTTTCTTGGATCTTTCCGCACTACAATTGCATATCCCATTTTTTGAGATAACTTAATAACAGAATCATTTATTGATTTAAATCCAATTCCTTTTCCAAAACGTGTTTCGAATTCATGTCCATTTTTGGCAATTTCCCTTTCGGCCCAAATCCTATTTTCAAATGTATGCAAAACAGCATCCAAACATTTGATTGCAAATTCACAGTAATAATCATCCTGATTGGGCAATTGCAGCTTGAGCCCTTCTAAAATACCTGCAAGGTCAAATTCGTGATAATCGGCTAACGGATCCTTGCGGAAAACTTCCTTAAAATGGTCTATGTCAACAACAACTTTTACCATTCTACTTATTGCCTCTATTCTGCTTTTTATCCTGTCGTTCTCAACTTTAAACTCGGAATTGTTAGCTTTAACATAATCCCATGCAAGACTTGCCCCGCAGACCTGATCCGAAGCTGTCTGATGATGATCCAAAGGTCCCAAGCCCGTATCAACATGAATAACCTCATCCTCCCCAATTTCTTCAATTGCGTCTTGAGGGGTGACGCCAGAGGAAGGGCTCCCGACAGCGCGGAGTTCGCCAGCCGAAGATTCTTCGGAAATCGAACGAGCACTGACGGGAGGGAAACTGGCGGCAGGACCCCGACCTAAACGTTCTCCTGCAGGAACGAATTTAACGGAAGCATCGTTCCAGTTAGGTAAAAACTTTTTAATAAGCCAAACAGATGTTATAGCATCCATATCCGGTGAGGTGTGAGTAATAATAATTTTCATATCAAAGAGTATACAGCACTTGACAATAACTAGCAATAAACTTACTATAAATATATGGATCCGCAAAAACTTTCTCAGCTTGACCCAAAATTAAGAGAAGCGTATCAGCGTGTAATGGGGACAACGATTCCGGAACCACAGGCGCCAATTCAAACTCAGCCTCCCACGTCAAACTCGCCAACGCCTCAACCTATCCCTACTCCTGAACCAACACCTGCTCCGGAACCTGCACCGCCCCCTACCCCAATTATTCAGGAACCGCCAGCCGCACCAGTAGAAACTCCTATTCAGCCTCTTGTTGATTTCATTCCGCAGTCTGTTTCCGAACCAAAGACTGCTTTAAATCCCGAACCTCAAATCGCGCCTCCAGCCGAACCTGTTATTCCGCAGCAGTTCGTAGCGCCGGCTGCCAATTTTGATCAACTGAGTTCCGAGATAGCAGGTACCCAAACCGCATCTAACTTTTCAGGTCAG
>CAZYIC010000006.1:0-31441 GCA_964646925.1 uncultured Gammaproteobacteria bacterium | reverse complement strand
AGGATGGGGTAGGAGTGGGGGTGGGTGGAGGAGGGGTTGGGGTTGGGGTTGGAGTTGGGGTGGGGGTGGGGGTAGAGGTAGGAGTGGGGGTCGGGGTTGGGCCTGGACCATAGCAGCATTGATATGAGGCTGTAAGTATGCCTTGGCTAGAGTTGCAAGAATATTGAGCTCCCTCACCCGATTTTGCAACTGCCTGTTGTTGGCAGCAATCAATTAATTGAGTAAGACTACCTGTTAGAAATTGACAGTTGGGTGAAGTGGATGCTCTATATGGGTAACCGGTGCTGGAGCATCCTTCCGAAAGCTGTCCTTTTGGAACAGTTGTCCAGTCATCACATGTGAGTTGAGCAGAAGCATTTTTAGGAAATAATATAATTAACAAGAGAAGAAAAATGTTTAGTATAAATAATTTAATAACTTTTATATTGAAAAAAGCCTTCATTTAGTTTATGGGATCTACAAGATTATCTTAAGAGATTAGAGAAGTCTTGTCAATTTGCAGCATGTTTTTTAATGGGATTTAACATCAGCTATTTTTTGAGTACCATCAGAATTATTTTCTGATACTAAAACAGGAGTATAGAGAGTTTGTGGGTCACCATCTGTTTGTAAGTATGCCCAATTAGTGATAACCACCTCTGTAGGTTTAGTAACTGTTGCTATAGTTATATCTGGTTGAACTTCCGTCAGGTATTTGTAATCAAAAGTATTATTTTGCAGGGACATGCCTATTGGGGATACGGAAAAGGGTTTTCCTATTGTTGGCGGAATAGACGAGAGAAAAACATTGACCCTTATTATCTTGTTTTTGTTAGGATCAAAATAAAACTTATATACTCCTACTGCAAGACTGGGGTCACGTTCTGGCTGTGGCTTTTCGCTTGAGCTATCTGGAAACATTTTGTTAAGTTTTGCACTATACCCGACTTTTTCCTCATATACGGGATTTGTTTTAATTTTAGTTCCTGCAGGCAGGATGCCTTTTAGGGCATAGACATCTTTTCCGTCTGTTTGTTCGGGAAGTTTTATTCTTTCCCAGGTTACGCTTTCTCCTTGGGGCAGTTCAAGAAAATTAAGGAAGGAAACTGTTTTGTCCTGCTCATTTATTACAGCAGGTGCGGGAGAAAGCTCTTTTGCCCTTTCAGGAGTTACGTCTATCATATTTTTTTCACTCATTGTAACTATTGGAGCAGTATTGCTCCATGCATCTTCAGGAATAGGTTGAATTTTTGTATCGGGGTTGTTGACTATCGAATTCCATCTTTCTGCAAGCGCATTTCCCAGAGAATCTATAGACTGGTGAACTGCGGGGATGTTATCGTATGCAACTTTTGCTCCCGCACCTGTTCCAAGTAATGTCAGTCCGGCTAGGGCAACTCTTGCTCCGGTTCCCAACGGTTCTTTTTTCTTGACCGGTTTTGGCTGGAGAACGTCAGGAGCAGTTCTGGTACCCGTCATTCCCTGTGATCCAGGCCGAACTGTTGCCTGATGCATGGAGTCTTCTTTGCTTTTCCCACCACCAAAAGGTTGTCTTTCTTGTCTCATAGTATTTTCTCCCACATCCTATATATACCAACTGTACACTCTATTGTCAATAAGGAGGATTACAAAAAAGAGTTGGGGATTTTCGAACGTAGATTATTACAATCCCGAGATGCAAGCATCTTGATTATATAAATCGCTTTTCTTGCTAAACTCACATGCGGAAATGGTAATTAGGTACTTTCCGTTCTTTTCCGGAATAACACCATTTATTCCGATTCCGGTCTTAATGTTCTTAGATAGATCTTCCCAAAAATTTTGGCAATAAGAAATATTGTTTATGTTCTTACAACTCCACTGTCCTTGAGGATTTATAGAAAAGAACTTAGAGAAATCAGTTTTTACGGAAGATACAGAAGGATTGTTTTCCTTTGATGTAAAGATTGGATATTCAAGGTAAGAATATAATATGGAGTTGGAATTATTACTATCAAGAGCTAATGTTCCAGATGCGGTACCAGCTTCTGCCTGCCATGAAATATAAAATGTTTTTGGATTTATAGCATCTTGTTTGATCTCAAATTTGTCTTTATTTACCATTATGGTATCTGAAACATTTAGCTTCATGAATTTAGCAAATGCTTCTTTCGCATTTTCCTCAAAAGAAATGGTTGGGGTGGGGAGGGAGGTGCCAGACGGCACATCCTTTCGGGAAATGTCATTTGAAACACCTTGTTTTGGCAGCCAGCCAAGGTATTTGGGAAAGGTGTCTGAAATAGGGAGGATGTTGAAGTAATTAAATATCCCGAAGATTAACAGGAGAACAGTGGAAACAAACACAACCTCAAACATTATTACCCCAAGAAATTTAAAAAGATTAAAGCGATTGGGTCTTGAATTCTCTTCCATATTTCGGTGAACTCAATATCTACCAATAAATTCATGGTAGATTAGTTAATGTTTGATGTCAACTCAAATAATTTTTTGTTAGATTCTCAAAAAAATGTTTTACCTCTTCCGGTTTTGGCAGGTTTGAGTCAGAAATTGGAATAATTTCAAAATTCCTTAAATCATCAAAATAAACTAACTGTGCCAGAAAGATTTTCTCATCAAAAGCACTTCCATATATTTTTTTAGTTATTTGTATAAGTTCGGATAAGTTTATACAGTTATTTTTCAGTATAATATATAGATCAAAATAATCTCGATATTCACCTCTTCTCCCAACGGTATACGCTTTTTTTATAGCAATATCTTTTATTCCAAACATTTTTAATCCGTTTTCCAGAGTTTTTAAGGGGAAAGAATAACCGAAAGGATAATAAAGAAAAGTAACTTTTATTTCGTCTTTGCTAAAAAAAGTTAGTTCGTCAGCGCTATCAACAGAAACATTGTTTATCGATATTGCGCTTGCGAGCTTTTCGAGAAGATTCTTCGGAAGCGGATTTGAGGCAAAAAAATCAAAATCGTAAGATTTACGATGTTTAAGCTGTAACGCTAAGGCAGTGCCGCCACCTAAAATATAGCCTTTTGTGTATGGAAGAAGTTTATCTAAAAGATCCTGTCTTTTTTTATCCAATACGTCTTGGTGTATTTTTAAGATATTTTTGCTCATCAACGGAAGTGTGTATGCGTAAGATAATGTTTCTAACAAAGTTCAAAAGAGAAGCTGTATATATTTTTTTGGGATATCGGGAAAAAATACTTTTTATTTTTTTGACTCCTATTGTTTTTTTGAGAAGTTTAATATCGCGAAGACTTCCAAATGCCAAAGTTTGATGAATAGCATCTGGAGATTTTTTATCTTTTGAATTTGTATACCACAAATAATTCATAAATGTATTATATCAAAAATGCCTTGAATCTTCTTCCTTTCTGAAATACAACTTATCATAATAATCAATTTTCCAATTAGCGCTTGCGCCATGACACCACGACTTTGCGAAGAGATTCTTTTTTAGCTTTCTTGGTTTTATTACAGTTTTTGTTTTACGAAATGCCATATAGGTATAATTGTATTAATTTTAATCTAGAAATCAAGGACTAAAGGTGAGAGCCTCCTTTTTTGGATAGCTTAAGCTATTTCTCTTTGCATATAATGAATTACGGTATTTTGTTTCTGCAACCATCAGTTTTGCTAACGCCAAAATATAATCTAATTTTGCAAAAATTAATTTATCTACATAATGAGTTGCAGATATTTTTCTCTTCATACTTCAAATATACTAAAATCTTAAAAAGAGATTCAATATGACAAAAGACATCAGCTATTTAGCGGTAAAGTTGTTGACGCGGAAATTTTGTGGTAGTGTAAAACTATGAGCAAAAAATCATTTGTGGTTATTGCTATATTAAGCGTAATTATAACCTATGGAGTAGCAATGATAAATGACTTAATAAGCGGTAGTTTAGTTGGCGGAAAGGGTGGTCTTCCATTCAGCTTTGCATCTGGCTCATCTACTGACGGTCTTTTGTTGGCTCTTGATATTATTTTCTGGTTTGTAATTATTTGGGGAATTTGGAAACTATTTAGAAAAGTTATTGATAGAAAATAGTTCTCTTATTTCCCCTGGTCATGCGGAACAACCACTTCTGTTGTAGAAAGCGAGGTATTTCCAGCCAGATCCGTAGCCAATATTTTCACCTTATAGATTCTGCCATCTTTATCATCTCCTCTTCTGAAAGCCTCTAATTTTATAGTTTGATTTATATCGGTTTCATTTTCAATAGTTATCGAAGGCTCTATTAGATCATATTCATCATCAACTAGGATGTTTATTAAATATGGATTCTCATCGGTTACGATGCCTGTAATATTTACGTTAACCATTTTATTGTTTGGCGGCCAGATAGATTTTGGGCTGACATTAAATGAGATGACTGGGGGATCATAATCATAATTTACATCTCCCTCCAGAATACTGAAGCGCTCAACATCAAAGTCAAAACTTCCGTCATCATCTTCATCGACTTTAATGATTGGCACCTGATCTGAATCCGTATCAAATTGGGCTTCTGCTTTTGTATTGTTAGTCAAGGGAATTTCTTTATAGAGTATGGTTTCCGAATTTTCATCATTCTCATATTTTCTGATTTTAAAATCAAAACTTCCCTGATTCTCTGCTTCAAATTTTATATCGTAATTTCCATTATCGGGTAAATAAATAAATTTAGCGTCATTCAGGGTATCATATGAACTTCCAGGAATATTTGCTTCAAAATCTCCATCACTAGTTGGTCCCGTATGATTCCCTAAGGAATCATAAACATGAATATTAACCGGTGAATGGACAGATAATCCGGTACCGCCAAAATGATAAGGCACAGCGGAAACTCCGTCGGGCAGTTGACTGTCGTTGTTAAGAATATTTTTTACTAAATTTAGCGCAGGACCGGAAGAGACTAAATTATCATGCTTTTGATTAGCATAAAAGACTTTTGCATTACCCAAAAGAGATAAACTCTTACTAGAATCTATGAGTGAGGCACTAAACAACGGCACTGTTTCATCACCATTAATATTAATCATGTCCTTATGAATGTATGGAATTCCCAACAAAGAAATTTTCTTTTCTTCAACGATTTGTCCTAAAGTTTTCTGTCCGGATCCTGCAATTACAGTAACATCAACATCATTTGTATTAGGTAACGAGTTATCTAAAGTATGGAAAGCTTCAGAAGGATTAAAAAGAGAAGTGTTAAAGCTAAGGCTGGTTAGTAAATTTTTAATTTGCATATAATTTAGAGCTCCAGATTCTGTTTTGTAGGGATAGGGATGATTGCTGTCTTCTTCTGAATAAAAGTTAAAGTATTTTTGGCTGGGAGCTAATTCAAAACCGCTAATTGTATTCTGAAGTATATCTTTTACTTCCAAAGGATTAAGGGTGGAGCAAAACGAACCAACTGGATACTTAAGACATATGCCATACTGTAAAGCTTTCAAAAATTCTACTGCCCCCAAATGCGGTGTTCCTAAAGTGAATAATTTTCTGACATTTTTGGCTTTTTCAGAATCCACAATATAATTTCTCGCAACCAGTCCCCCCATTGAATGAGCGATAATATCCACTTTTGCGCTTCCTGTTTGGGTTTTAATTTGCTGAATTTTCTGATCAAGAAGAGAAGCGGTTAATGCAATATCTCTTCTCCAATCATAAGGGAAAACAAAAAAATCCTGGTTTAATGTATAACCATTAGAAGTAAAAAAGTTAATCGCCTCCTGATATCCTTCAAACAAGTTATCTGTTAATCCCAAATTTGCTTCGCTTGTTTGTCCATCCGGTTTCATTCTTAAAACATCAAAATAGTCATCGTTTCCCGGCTTAAGCGCCTCCAGATTATTAACCCAAACTTTTTCTCCGGACGGATAAACATGCTCCCAGACTCCTCCATGATCATTATCGCTTTTCCAATTTACATCTTCTGTTGTCTTCAATTCCGATCCCGCTATTCCCGGAATAAGTATAAGGGGAGTTTTTTGTACTGATTTTATTTCTACAGTTAAAAAACCTGAATTATCGGGATAGCAATAGGAACAATCATTGATCCTAAAGGTTGCCGGACTCCCGTTTCCCGTAAGACCAAGAGAATATACATGTCGAGAACTATACTTATCCGGAATAAAACGATGACCGTTAATATTAAGGTAAATAATGTTAGACCATGATGGATCAGAAAAACTTTTCCAATGGTCATCCGTCAAATAACCTGCGTCACCATATCGTTTGTAATCAGGTCCTCCATTAGGACATGCTATCTTGTCACAATTTCCCCAAATAAAAGTTCCTGAAATTCTAATGATGTATTGTTGCCCATTTTCGAGAACAGAACTCTGTACGGTTGTACCATTCGCAGGCAGAAATAATGTTTCCAAGCCTGAAGCAGACAGCGATGAATCTAGTGAAGCGGGGTTTTGTATTTTTTGGTTCGTCGTATTCCCTAGTGTGATTGGAAGTTTTAAGGTTTGTTCCTGTACGGGAGTTGGCGTTAGAGCCGCATATGTTTTTGAACAAAACAGAAAAATAAAAAATAAAAAGAGGAAGGTAGAGAAAATAGCGCTACGGGCAAATAATATCACTAATTAAACTGTAATAGAAAACATTATTTTTTACAATAGACAAACTTAGTGTGAGTTATTGATTGTTATACCCGTATCTCCTATAATACATTTTCGAGTAGTTAAAATTAATTATGGTTGTAAATAAAGAAGCTATTGGCGGTAGCAGTGGAATTCCAAAAGATTTTCAGCCGCATGAAACTTCTTGGACTTCTAGAAAAGAATATATAGGGTTTATATTAGATAAATATAAAGGGACAATTCCGGAAAACGTTTGGAATGAAAGTATAAGTATAATAGATAAGGCTTTTAGAGAAAATGAAAATCCTTCGGAAACTGCTACTTCTGCGTTTTTTGTTCATACGCGTCGTTATAGGAAGACGAATGTAAATGTCGATGGGGAAGTTTTTAAACACCTGGATGATTCAACTCGATGCCTGCCTATTTTAGACCCAAAGCATGGTATGACGGAAGAAGATGTGGAGCTATTATGGAACTCAATGCCTCCCTTTAAAGTAGGAGAAGTAAAGGGTACATTAAATGGTAAGGATATAAAATGCGCTATAATTTCTATCCCCATAACCCCATATGCGCTAGAACAGCATAATGGTACAGCATCAAGAGTAAATTATGCTCGTTCCCGTATTATTCAGGCTGCTGAATTGGCAAAGAGAATGGGCGCCAAGACTGTCGGGCTTGGAGAAACATTGGCTTCATTAACGGATCATGGCACAAAGCTTAAGGAAAAAGTTTCAGATGTCGCAGTTGTCACAGGACATGATTTTACAACAGATTTTATGAATGAAATTTATAATCAAACAGCAAGAGATTTAGATATAGATCCCAGAGAATCACAGACAACAGTAATAGGGGCATTTGGTTCCATCGGTACGGCAATGACAGAAGTATTACTAGCAGAGGGAGTAAGAAAATTTCATCTGCATGATAGAAAGATTATGATTACAGCGCTGGAAAAAAGAAAAAATGAGATATTGGAAAGAGCGGATGGGAGAGGGAAAAAATTATATCCCAATGCGCAAATTGAAATTACAGGGGGAGATGATCAATTGAAAAAAGCTTGCGAAGGATCAAAGATCGTATTAGTTGCGGCTTCTGCGCCTGAACCTTTTATAAAAGCAGAGCATGTAGATCCCGGCACAGTTATTATAAATGATTCTCAGCCTCCCTCAATGACTTCTAAAGAAGCAAAAAGAGGAAGGGCTAAAACTATTTGGGTCGTTGGTAAACTTCCTGATGGATTTAAAAATACATTTAATTATGGGTTGGTAGGAAATGCTGAATGGACATGCTTATTGGAGGTTATAGCAACAGATGCGGGGGGATATACTGCGGAAACAGGACGGGTAACTTTGGAAAGAGCTACATGCGCTAGAGAAGCTAGACGAAAGTTGAAGATTGGTTTGGCCTCTCCTCAAAGTTGGGGGGAGCCGGTACCGTTAGTTCCTAGTCCAATAGAGGTGCTAAGGACACTCATAACTGAGGAGATAAGAGAGGTGGGTCAAAAGTAGATCTTAATTTGCATTAAATAAATCCATGATTTACTATTAAATTATGGATCTAAGAAATTTTTTAATTTTCTCTGCCTTTATCATCAATTTAGTTCTTTCCATACTTATTCATCTTCGTTCTGCTAAAACAAAAGCTAATATTACATTTGAAATTACAGCATTCGGAATAACTGCATGGTGTCTGGCAATGATATTTTTTAGAGCTTCTGATGCATCATCCTCGATAATATGGGCAAAACTATTGTATTTTTTCCCTGTTTTTATACCTACGGCATTTTTACTTTTTGGTTTATTTTTCCCAAAACGGAAAGTTAGCGGCGTAGTTATGTTGGCAATTATTGTTCTTAATATCATAATGGCTGTTGTAACTTTGTCGGATGGTGGCGTTATAAAGGAAATTGTAGTCAATCCGGGATTTGAAAAAAAAATTATTTTTGGATGGGCATATTATTGGCTTTATATTTTTTATATTCCTGGCTTCTTTATCGCTTCATACATAGTACTTTTTAGAAAGTTTTTTAAGGAGAGCCGTTTGGTTAGGATTCAAATTCTTTACATACTAGTAGGTATGACTGCAGCGTCTACGCCGGCAATGATTACCAATTTAAATCTGCCAACACTTGGATATTTCGAGCTTAACTGGATTGGCCAGCTTTTTACTGTTTTTTGGATAAGCGGAGTAGCATATGCAATTATAAAACATAGACTGATGAGCATCAGACTTGTAGTTGCCAGATCTATAGCTTATATATTGTTAGTTGGCATAATTGCTATTTTTTATACAACAGCGGTTTTTGTTGTTGGAAACTCATTTCTTACGGAGGGAATAAATATCAGCAAAACTATATTATATGCGTTTTTAACCATATTTGTCGTATTTACATTTCAATCTCTAAAATATTATCTGGAAAAGTTAACCGATAAAATTTTCTTTAAGAATAATTATGACTCAAATGAACTTTTGTCGAAATTAACAAAAATTCTAGCTTCGACTCTTAGACTTGAAGATTTAGCTAGAAAGACATTGAATCAACTATTCAATACAATGCATATTTCAAAAGCGACATTTTATATCTTCCAGGAAAAGAATCCGCCTTTATCTATCTCGGGAGGATTTGTAGACAAAAATAAATATAACGAAGATGAGATGCGGCATATTTGCGGAAACAAAAGAATCATGATTTTAGAGGAAGAGGAAAATGAAAAAAACAAAGAGATAATGCGTAGACTTGACGCATCATTTATTCTCCCTTTATATATTGGAGAAAAAATGCATGGGCTTTTGCTTTTGGGAGATAAAAAGTCCGGAGATATTTACTTTGAAAAAGACATACAGCTTTTAAAGATATTTGGTCCTGAGGCATCGGTTGCAGTAGAAAATGCCAAAGCATACGAAGAGATTCGTAGATTTAATATTACTCTGGAGGAAAAAATTGATCGCGCAACCAAAGATTTGCAGCTGGCGAATTCCAAACTTCAGGAGATTGATAAGTTGAAGGATGAGTTTGTGTCTCTGGCATCCCACGAATTGAGAACCCCGATGACTGTAATTAAATCCTATCTCTGGCTAATGCTTGACAAAAACAATGCTCCTTCCCTTTCCGAAAAGCAGAGAATGTACATTGATAGAGCATACTCGTCAACACAAAGACTAATTAATTTGGTAAACGACATGTTAAATGTATCCAGAATAGAATCGGGAAGATTCACTCTTGCTGTTAAGCCTATTGACCTTGCCGAATTAATAGGCACGATTTATACGGAAATACTTCCTAAAGCTCAAGAGCAAAAAATAAACTTACAATTTGCAAGGCCTCTAAAAGCTTTGCCAAAAGTTCAGGCAGATCCGGAGAGAGTGGAGCAAGTTCTGATAAATCTAATCGGAAATTCTTTGAAATTTACATCGGAAAATGGAAATATAAGAATTACAATTGAGTACGATCCTAAAACGCAAATAGAAACTGTTTCGGTTACGGATGATGGAAAAGGGATAAGTCAAGAAGATCTGCCAAAACTTTTCCAAAAGTTTGCTATGGTTGGGACAAACTATTTGGTAAAGCAGAATACTCAAGGGACAGGATTGGGACTGTATCTTTCAAAGTCTATAGTTGAGCTGATGAATGGTAGAATCTGGGCAGAATCAGAGGGATTAGGAAAAGGATCTAAATTCAGTTTTACTCTAAAAACCCTCCCTTTGTCATCCTGAGTGAAACGAAGGATCTAGATTCTTCACTTCGTTCAGAATGACAAATAACATTATGAGACATTATTACATTTACATTTTAACAAATAAGAACAACAAAGTTCTTTACACAGGTATGACCAATGATTTGTTCAGAAGAATGTATGAACACAGGACTAAGTTTATTGAAGGTTTTACAAAAAAATATAATGTGAGTAGGCTTGTTTATTTTGAAGAATTTCAAAATGTTAATGATGCCATAGAAGCAGAGAAGAAAATAAAAGGGTGGCTAAGGAGCAAAAAAATTTCCTTGGTTGAGTCTAAAAACCCTGAATGGAAGGACTTATTTATCATATTGGAGGAAAATGCGGCTACTTATGGTGTGGGAAGAGATTCTTCGCTACGCTCAGAATGACAATGTTATTATTTATATTTATCAAGATATATTTTTATTTCTTCGACCAAACTTCCCGGCGTAATTTGACTTTTAATTAAATAACCATTCCCTAACTGTAAAGCTGTTTTAATTTCTTCGTCTTTATCGAGATTGGTTAAAAATACTACGCATTTGTTTGGAGTTTGAGGGGGGGTGTTTTGTATTTGCCTCATTACCTCCAGTCCGTCCATCTTTGGCATGATTATATCAAGAAGAACCAGGTTATAACCGCCTAATTTCATTTTAGCTAAAGCCCCTTCTCCGTCTTGAGCCGCTTCAATTTTATATCCCTCTCCCGATAAAATGTCTGAGTACAATTCTCTTAAAAATAAATTGTCTTCAACTACCAAAATCCGAGCTTGATTCATGAACTTATGGTATCAGCAGTATCTGCAAAAGTCAATGCATTGTCCTGGCATAATTTCATTTTGACTCTTGACGGGAGGAAAAATTTATAGTATATTTAACTTTATCCTTATTTATTCTTAAAAAGTAGTTTAAGACGAATTTATTAGCAAATTTATGGCTGACGCAAAAAAATACGTAAGAAGTAAACCGCATGTAAACATTGGAACTATTGGTCATGTTGATCATGGTAAGACTACTTTAACTGCGGCAATTGCAACAGTTCTCTCAAAGCAGGGATTAGCAACAGCGAAGAAATACGAAGATATAGATAACGCTCCTGAAGAAAAAGCACGCGGAGTTACCATTAATATTTCCCACATCGAATACGAAACAAAAGTAAGACACTATGCCCATATTGATGCTCCGGGTCATGCAGATTACATAAAAAACATGATTACGGGCGCCGCTCAAATGGATGGGGCGATTCTCGTTGTGTCTGCTCCGGACGGACCAATGCCTCAGACACGAGAGCATATTCTTTTGGCCCGTCAGGTCGGAGTTCCCGCAATTGTGGTTTTTCTTAACAAGGTGGATATGGTTTCCGATGCGGAACTTTTGGATTTGGTTGAAATGGAAGTCAGAGAGCTTCTTACCAAATATCAATATCCGGGTAAAGATATAAAGATTATAAGAGGTTCAGCTCTGAAAGCTTTAGGGGGAGATCCGGAGGCTGAAAAACAAATTATGGCCTTGATGGATGCGGTTGACACAGAAATACCAACGCCAAAAAGAGATATCGAAAAACCATTTTTAATGCCGGTTGAAGACGTCTTCTCAATCAAAGGACGGGGAACAGTTGTAACAGGAAGAATTGAAAGAGGCAAGATAAAGATCAATGACCCCGCAGAAATTGTCGGAATCAAAGCCACAAAAGCGACTGTTGTAACCGGAGTTGAAATGTTTCACAAACAGCTTGATGACGGACAAGCAGGAGACAATGTTGGACTTTTGGTTCGGGGAATTGAGAAAGATGATGTTGAAAGAGGTCAGGTCCTTGCCAAGCCGGGCTCAATTACTCCTCATACGGATTTTGAAGCAGAAGGATATATTTTGACAAAAGAAGAGGGTGGTCGCCATACCCCATTCTTCACAGGATACAGACCGCAATTTTATATCCGAACAACTGATGTTACCGCAGAAGTTACTCTTCCCAAAGGTGTTGAAATGGTTATGCCGGGGGACAATACAAAGATGACGGTGAAGTTAATTGTTCCGGTTGCTATGGAAGAAGGTTTGAGATTTGCAATTAGAGAAGGCGGAAAAACCGTCGGGGCAGGGGTAATCTCAAAAATTATTGTTTAATTCTAGTTTAGATTATTGAAATGGCCCTCGTGGCCATTTTTTTTGCACTTTTAATATTATGGCTAAAGGGAGAATAAGAGTACGTTTAAAAAGTTACGATGCCAGAGTAATTGATTCATGCTGTCAGCAGATTCTTGATACAGCGATACGAACCGGTGCCAAAGTTGTTGGTCCAATACCTTTGCCTACCAGAAGAAGTGTTTATGCTATTAACAGATCCCCATTTATAGATAAAGATGCAAAAGATCATTTCGAAATCAAAGTCCACAAAAGACTAATTGATATTATTTCTCCAACAGATAAGACGATCGATTCCCTAACCCACTTGGAATTACCAGCGGGAGTTAATATCGAGATTAAAATGTAGTTTTAATTCCTGTAGATTTCGCGCCTGTGTCTACCCGTAAAACGATAATGTCTATCTATTTCAACCCTGTCTGAACAGTTTTTCATTGACAGATAAAAATCCACATGTACTCTTTTGACATGACGGTCGTCACATAAAATGATACTTTTTAGGGTGCGGTGGTGGGGAGTTCCTAAGCAGGATTAAAACAGATTAACTTGTATTTGATAAGCGCTCGTAGTTTCGGTTATAATTCATAGTTATGCCACCAGAACAAGAAAGAACAGATGTTAGGTCTCCATTCATGAAAATGGTAGATATTTTTAGGAGTATGCCGGAATCGACGGATCCGATGAATAGAAATAATAGATCACAGAAACTAAATTATGGAGGTGCTGTTGGCGTTGAGAGGGATCACAGCTTCCCGGGTTCCGATTTGATAGTTGGTTATAGAGTTAATGTTGAGCCGCCTTTAAGTAATCCGCCGAAGCGTGAATGCGAAGGATACAAAGAAAAAGATAAAGGCCTTTATTTTTATGTTGGCATGGATGGTCTGGAAGCGCTTACTTTTTCTCATTTTAAGATAAAACTTTTTGATGCAAATGCACTAAAGATTTCCTTAAAGATCGATTTAGCTCATGTGACGGAAGAATACAGGATAGAAGACATTGGTTATGAGAAAAGGGCTATGGCGATCGCTTTTGTTAATTGGTTGGATAAGGTTATGCAAAATAATAGATATTCAATGCCGCCGATTTCTGCTTCCTTTTTCCGCTAAACCGCTTCTTGCATTTAGGCGTATCTTTTTATATAATTACCCTTGAAAGTCATGTTTAACCGATTGGAGGTAAATAAGGCTGCATAAATAGAAGGTTTTGGGATTTTTTCCCTGAAGCGACTGTGTGCAGTCGCTTTTTTGGTTTATGAACGCAATATTAGCAAAAAAAGTAGAACAGGGACAGAAATTTTTGGAAAATGGATCTCGCATTCCTGTCACAAAGTTACATGTGAAAGGAAATGTTGTTGTCGCAGTCAAAACACAAGCGCGGGATCAATATTCCGCAATTCAGCTTGGATTTGAAAAAAGAATAAAAGCAAAAGCAAAAAGCACAAAATCCCCCTTCAGATTTTTAAGAGAAATAAGAGTGACAGACGCAGATGCAGTTCCTGCTGTTGGAAACGTAATTAAGGCAAGCGAAGTCTTTAAAGCAGGAGATGTTGTAAATGTTACCGGAGTGTCTAAAGGAAAAGGGTATGCCGGCGGAGTCAAGAGATATCATTTTAGAGGAGGACCCCGAACACACGGACAATCAGACAGAGAAAGAGCCCCGGGTTCTGTTGGATCCAACACAACTCCGGGAAGAGTTCTGAGGGGAAAAAGAATGGCGGGACGAATGGGTCATGAGAGAGTTACGGTTAGAAATTTAAAAGTCGTTTTTGTTGATGATGACAATATCATTATTAAGGGATTGGTTCCGGGAGGAAGAAATACATTGTTAACGCTTAAAAAAGTAGGGGTTGATAAAAATTTTGTTCCTTTATACGCAGATAAACCTGTTGAAGTAAAGGAAGCCGCCTCCGCTGAAAGCTCCGGCGAGCCAAAGGAAGAGAAGAAGGTTGAGGTAAAAAATGCCAGCTAAAAAAAACTCAAAACTACAACTTAAAACTAAAAAATTAGTAAAAAAAGTTACCGTGAAAAAAGCCCCAGCTAAAACTGTAAGGAAAGCTATTGTGAAGAAAGTTGCTCCAGTTGTCAAAACAGCCAAAGTTGAAGCTAAAATAGCTGTTTCAAAACCTACGCAAGTAAAAAGTTTAAATATCCCTGTTCTTGATACAAAAGGCAAGGTTGCCGGAACAATTAGTTTGCCTCAGGAAATATTTAACGCTAAAATAAACGATTCTCTCATGTCTCAGGCAGTCAGAGTCTATTTGGCAAATCAAAGAATGGGAACAGCCAGAACAAAAAATAGAGGAGAAATTAACAGGACAACTAAAAAAGTATGGCAGCAAAAAGGAACAGGACGAGCCAGACACGGTTCAAGAAGAGCTCCTATTTTTGTCGGCGGAGGTCTTGCTTTTGGACCAAAACCCCGAGATTTCTCCCTTAACCTTTCAAAAAAGATGAAAACCCTAGCGCTTTTCTCCGCACTTTCTTCAAAGCTTAAGGACAAAGAACTCAAAATTGTAAAAGGATTGGAAACAATAACGCCAAAAACCAAATTAATGGCTCAAGTTTTGGAGAATTTGGGAATAGATAATGATAAGAAAGTTCTTTTGGTAATGCCAAAAACAGGTAAAGATTCGGAGGGTATTTATAGGGCTGCAAGAAACATAGAGGGGGTAGAAATTTTAAGCGCAAATATGATTAATACTTATAAAGTTTTGGATAACAAATTAGTTCTTTTGATGAGGGAAGCAGTAGATGTTATAAAAGATACTTTTATGAAAGCTAAAAAAACATAATATGAATACGAGAGATGTGATTATTGCGCCGGTTATAACGGAAAAATCAATGAAAGAGGCAGGTGTCGGAAGATTTACTTTTAAAGTTGATATTACCGCAAATAAACCGCTTATTAGAACAGCTATTGAGAAACAATTTAAAGTAAAAGTTTTGAAGATTTTCGTAAGCATAGTAAAGGGAAAAACAGACAGGCGCGGAATAAGAAGAGAAGAATTTGTTAAATCTTCTTGGAAAAAGGCAACAGTGCAATTGGCAAAAGATCAAAAAATCAGCCTTTTTGATGTAGGAGGAAAGAAATAAACGAATTATGAGTAAATTAAAATTTATAAGAAAGAAAAATTCAGGAAGGGACACATCAGGTCAAGTTTCCGTCAGGCATCAGGGCGGAGAACATAAACGTTTTATGCGCATTATTGATTTTAAGCGTAATAAATTCGGAATTGAAGGAAAAGTAGCTTCTATAGAATATGATCCAAATAGAACTACGGAAATTGCCCTTATCCATTATGCGGATGGAAAAAAAATGTATATCTTAAGTCCCCTTGGATTAAAAGTGGGCGATATGGTAAAATCAGGCCCGCAGGCAGAAATTAAAATAGGGAATGCGCTTCCATTAAAAGTGCTTCCTCTTGGAACTGTTGTCCACAATGTGGAACTTGCGCCGGGACGCGGTGGGCAAATGGGTAGATCTGCTGGAACAGGAATTATTGTTCAAGCTAAAGAGGGAAACAATATTGATCTCAAGCTTCCATCAGGGGAAATAAGAAGAGTTGATGGCGATTGCTTTGGAACAATAGGAACTTTAGGAAATATTGACTGGAAGAATGAGGTTTTGGGTAAGGCAGGCAGAAGCAGACACATGGGTATTAGACCTACCGTTCGTGGAGTTGCGCAGAATCCCAGATCTCACCCTCATGGAGGAGGAGAAGGCAGATCCGGAATCGGAATGACAACGCCAAAAACATACAGAGGCCGTCCGGCTGTTGGCAAAACCAGAAAGAGGAAAAAATATTCGGATAAATATATTTTACAAAGGAGAAAGAAATAATGGGAAGAAGTATAAAAAAGGGTCCGTTTATAGACCCAAAACTCTTAAAAAAGATAGTGAAGCAAAAGCAAATGGGCGATAAGTCTGCTATTAAAACGTGGGCAAGAGCAAGTCAGATTTCGCCTGAATTTGTGGGACATACGCTGTCTATTCATAATGGGAAAAACTTTATTACGGTATTTATTCTTGAAGGAATGGTTGGACATAGACTAGGTGAATTTGCGCCAACCAGAACATTCAGGAGTCACGGAAGAGTCGTAGCAAGAGAGATCTCGAAGACTTAAGAAATAAATGTCATCCTGAACTTGTTTCAGGATCCCAAATTGATGGGAGATGCTGAAATAAATTCAGCATGACACGGAGAATAATTATGGAGATTGTAGCAAGATCAAAATCAATTAGAATAAGTCCAAGAAAAGTGAGATTGGTTGCCGATAGCATACGAAATCTTTCTTTGGATAAAGCGCTTAATGCGCTTTCTATGACAAAAAGGCGAGGAGCAAGCGTTCTTAATAGTGTTGTTAAAAGCGCAATAAGTAACGCGATAAACAATGCTAAAAAGGATAGGGAAAGTCTTAGAATTAAAGGGATTGAGGTATGGGATGGACCGGGACTAAAAAGATTTCATGCGTCAACAAGGGGAAGGGCGCATCCTTATAAAAAAAGAAGCAGTCATATTAAGATCATCCTGACAGATGATTATCCTTCAACAAGCTCAGGAGAAAAATTGATGAAAGGAGTAGAGCATGGGACAAAAAGTTAATCCAAGAGCGCTAAGATTAGGGCCAATTTATAATTGGAGCAGCCGTTGGTTTGATGATAGAAGATATAAGGATGTTCTTTTAGAAGACTACAGTCTTCGAAAAGCTCTTACGGCAAAGCTGGCAAATGCCGGAGTATCGGAAATTGAGATAGAAAGATCTATTAATAGTTTGAATCTGACGGTTAACGTATCAAGACCGGGAATGGTGATTGGCAGAGGCGGACAGGGATTGGAAGAAATTAAAGATTATATATATAAATTCCTGAAGATTAAAAAAAATTCCAAATTCTCTCCAAAAATAGACATAAGAATAGAAGCAATTAAAGAACCGAATCTGGATGCATTTTTAGTTGCGAAAAATATTTCGGATCAGTTGGTGAAACGCCTTCCTCACAGAAGAGTTATTGCTCAGACCGTCGAAAGAGTTATGGCATCCGGAGCAAGGGGAATAAGAATTATTATTTCGGGAAGAGTTGGGGGAGCTGAAATCGGAAGAAGAGAGAAGATGCAGAAAGGTACGGTTCCATTATCAACCATCAGAGAGAGAATAAATTTTGCAAGTGTTCCGGCTCTGACTAAAAAAGGTTATATCGGGGTAAAAGTCTGGATAAACAGGGGGGAAACGAAGACTTAGGGATTAAAAGATTTAAGTGATAAGTCAAATGATTTATCGTTAAAATCTTTAAGTCTTTAAATCTTAAAAATATGTTGGTTCCAAAAAGAGCAAAATACAGAAAACAGCAAAAAGGCAGAGTGCGAGGGAAAGCTCATAAAGGAGTTAGAATTTCCTTTGGTGAATATGGTCTTTTGACAGAAGAAAGAGGTTTAATTACGAGCCGGCAGATAGAGGCGGCAAGGCGGGCTATAACTCACTATACTCAAAGGGGAGGAAGACTTTGGATAAGAATTTTTCCTCACAAGCCGATTACAAAAAAGCCTGCGGAAACCAGAATGGGCGGAGGTAAGGGGGATGTTTTCGAATTCGTTGCTCCGGTTAAGCCGGGGTTGATGCTTTTTGAAATGGGCGGGGTTACAAAAGACATTGCGTTTGCGGCATTGAGACTTGCATCCTATAAATTGAATGTAAAAACAAGAATTGCTGTAAAATCGGAATATAATATTTAATATCGGGTTTATAATTATGAAGATAAAAGATAAAAAAGAATTGCGTTTAAAAAGCATAAAAGAGCTTAATAATTTAGTTATTCAGGCAAAGGATGCGCTTGTCGGTTTGAAAATGGATAAAACGCAAAATAAACTTAAAAATACAAGCTCGATTTTTTCCAAAAGAAAAGAAATTGCATTTTTATTAACGATTATAAGAGAAAAGGAATTGATAGGGAAGGTTCAGAAAGCATGATATGAAAAAAATATCTGAGGGCACTGTTATCTCGGTAAAAATGCAAAAAACAGCAGTTGTTGGGGTTATTGTGAGATATCCCCATCCCCTGTACAAAAAACTTATTAAAAGAGACAGAAAAATTAATGCGGACATTGGTAACTTTTCTCTTCGCATTGGAGATAGAGTAAAAATTACCGAAACAAAACCGGTATCAAGGACCAAGCATTTTAAAATTATGGAGGTAATAAAAAATGGTTCAGCATAGGACAATCTTGAAAGTTGCGGATAATAGCGGCGCAAAAGCACTTATGGTTGTTCATATATTCGGAGGGTCACAAAGAAGATACGGATATCTTGGCGATGTGCTAAATTGTGTAGTAAAAGGAGCAAATTCTATCGGAGCGGTTAAGGATAGCCAGATTGTGAAAGTTATTCTTGTTAGAGTCAGGAAAGAGCAAAGAAGATCGGACGGTTCCTACATTAGATTTTCCGATAATGCGGGAGTTGTAATAGACAATGTTACAGACAAAAACCCGATAGGGACAAGAATTTTTGGTCCGATTGCGCGGGAAGTGAAAGATAAGGGTTTTTCCAAAATCGCAAGCATGGCGATTGAGGTTATTTAATTTGTTAAAAAATATGAAATTAAAAAAAGGTGATTTGGTCAAAATAGTTTTAGGAAAAGATAAAGGAAAAGAGGGGAAAATAGAAAAAGTTTTATCTAAACTTGGCAGAGTTTTGGTGGAGGGCGTAAATCAATATAAAAGACACCTGAAGGCGCGATCTCAGAGTCAGAGCTCGGAAATAGTTACAATTACGAAGCCTTTACCCTTAGGAAGCGTTGCCCTTATTTGCCCGCGTTGCAAATCGCTTACTCGTGTTGGATTTAGGCTGGAAAAAAGTGGTAAAATCAGAGTTTGCAGAAAGTGCAATAAAGAAATATAGTTCTAAATTTATTATGGATAACTTACAAACCAGATTTAAAACACAAATTGCAGGAGCATTGCAGAGAGAATTAGGTCTTAAGAATATTATGGCTACGCCAATACTGTCAAAAATAGTAGTTAATATGGGGGTAAAAGATGCGCTGGCGGATAAAAAGAACCTGGAGAAGGCTTCGGTAATTATGGCTCAAATTACGGGACAAAAACCCAAATGGGCATCTGCCAAAAAGTCTATATCATCTTTCAAATTGAGAGAAGGAGACAGAATAGGTCTTGTTGTAACCCTTAGGGGCCGTAAGATGTATGATTTTTTTGAAAGACTTATTAGTGTTGTAATGCCTAGATTTAGAGATTTTCACGGTGTAAGCAAAGCCAGTTTTGATAGGCGCGGAAACTACACTTTGGGTTTTACCGAGAGTACGGTTTTTCCGGAAATAGATCCGGGGCAAATTGATAAAATACAAGGGCTTGAGGTAACGATTGTTACAACTGCAAAAAACGATAAAAACGGCTTTGCATTACTTAAAGCAATGGGAATGCCGTTTGTTAAATAATATATGGCTAAAAAATCTAATATATTAAAATTAAGGAAAGAGCAAAAATTTAAAGTAAGAAATAAGAGCATTTGCAATATCTGTGGCAGAAATAGAGCTTATATGAGGCGATTTGGTTTGTGCAGGCTTTGTTTCAGGGAACTTGCTTTGAAAGGACAGTTGCCCGGAGTAGTAAAATCTAGTTGGTAGTGAGCAGGGTCGAACTATGAATTACAGAATTTCGGATTTAATAATAAGAATTAAAAACGCAGCAAGAGCCAAAAGAAGAAAAGCTGTTTTAGATAATTTGAAAATTAATAAAGCAATTTGTAAAGTTTTGGTAAGTGAAGGATTCTTGGAACATGTTGATACTCAGGAGAGAGACGGAAAAAAAGTTTTAGTCGCTGAAATAAAATACGAGAAAAGAGAGTCTGTTTTGACAGATGTATTAATAGTTTCTAAGCCATCTCTTAGAAAATATGCCGGTCTTTCAGATATCCCGGAAATTTACAAAAAAGGCAGACATACTATTATACTTTCGACCAGCAAGGGAATTATGACGGGAAAAGAAGCTATGAAGAAAAATATAGGCGGAGAAGTACTTTTCCAAATATGGTAATTAAAAGTTTAAAGTTCAAAGTTAAAAATTAAAAGTTAAGGTATTTTATTTTAAAATATTCCTTAATTTTGCACTTTGCATTTTGAATTTTTAATTTGAGCAACTGAAAGGAGCGAATTTATGTCTAAACTTGCAAAAAAACCTGTTATTATGAAAGAAGGCGTTAATGTTGTTTTCGAAAACAATATTATTAAGGTAAGCGGTCATAAGGGGGATCTTTCTTTCAAAATTCCCGAAGGAGTCGATGTAAAAGCCGTGGAGAGCCGCTTAGTAATTTCTTTGAAAGACTCCGCTTCGTCCCGCTCAGCGGAACTTCGCGGGGCAAGCAAAAATCAGAAACTAAAACAGTCTTTGGGTTTAACAAGAGCAATGGTTGCCAATATGGTTAGCGGTGTAAGCGCCGGCTTTGAAAAAAAACTTGAACTTTCAGGGGTCGGATACAGAGCTCAAACAGCAGGTCAAGACCTTATTATTTCCGTTGGCTTTTCTCATCCCGTAAAGATTCCGGCGCCCAGCGGAATAAATTTTTCGGTTGCGGAAAATATTATTACAGTTGCCGGGATAAATAAAGATTTGGTTGGAGATGTATCTGCCAGGATACGAAGAATACGGCCGCCCGAACCTTATAAGGGAAAAGGTATAAAATATGTTCAGGAAAAAATAAGAAGAAAAGCCGGTAAAGCGGCAAAAGCATTAGGAACGAAATAGAATTAAGAATTATGAATAAGACAGAAATAAAAACAAGGAGACAAATTAGAACAAGAGCTAAGGTTAGAGGAACTGCAGATAGACCTAGATTATCTGTGTTTAAGTCCAATCGTTTTGTGTACGCGCAGTTAATAGATGATGAAGCAAGAAAGACGATTGTCGGGGTCTCCGAGAAGCATATTAAGGAAGTGCTTAATGGGAAAATCGCAAAAGCACGAGCTCTCGGAATTTTATTGGCAAAAAAAGCAATTGACAAAAAAATAAAAAAAGTTGTATTTGACCGGGGAAGCTATCCATATCATGGAAGAGTAAGCAGAATTGCAGAGGGCGCTCGGGAAGGAGGGCTGGAATTCTAGTGAATGATTCAAGATTTAAAGATAAATCATCAGATGGATTTGAGGAGAAAATAGTCCAAGTCAATAGAGTTTCCAAGAAAACAAAAGGCGGAAACAAAATTGGATTTTCAGTTTTAACAGTTGTTGGAAACAAAAAAGGAAAAGTGGGGGTCGGACTCGGAAAAGGTCCGGAAATATCCTCAGCCATAAGAAAAGGAGTTTTACTCGGAAAAAAACACCTTATAGATGTGCCAATTATTAACGGTACTATTCCTTTTGAATTTATCATAAAATTAGGAGCAGCAAGAGTGATGCTGAAACCTGCGCCAAGAGGCTCAGGAGTTATAGCGGGAGGCGCAGTCAGAAGCGTTGTTGCGGCAGCCGGAATAGAAAATATCTCGTCAAAGGTAATGGGTACTAAAAATCAGGCGAGCAATGTCTATGCGACAATTGAAGCGTTAAAGCGTTTGACGGAAAGATATCATAAGAATAAGAGGATAAAAAAATCTTAAGCAAAATATGAAGCTTTCAAATTTGACAAAAGTTACGAAAACGCGGAAAAAAAGGCTTGGGCTTGGTCATGGGTCGGGGCGGGGAAAAACAGCCGGACGAGGAACAAAGGGACAAAATGCCAGAAGTTCAAGGCCGCTTTCTTTCGAGGGAGGAGCACTGACTCTTATTAAAAGACTTCCGTTCATGAGGGGAAAAGGAAAAAATAAATCCTTTAAAAACAAGCCAATAGCGGTAAACGTTAAATTCCTAAATTTATTTAAAAAAGATACGGTTGTTGATACGGAATCATTAATAGAGAATAAAATTGTAAGCCCGGAATATGCTAAAAAGTATGGAGTCAAAATTTTAGGAGACGGTAATCTGAAGATTCCGTTAATAGTTAAATTATCTGTGTCAAAAGGAGCGGAAAAAAAGATTTTAAAAGCTGGTGGCCGTATCGAACGCGACTAAATTGCCTTTATGAATAATATCTTTGGGATTTTTAGTAAAAGTGTAAAAAGCCCGGATGTGAGAAGAAAACTATTATTCACGGCAGCTATTTTTATAGTATTTAGGGTTTTTGCTCATATTCCGGTTGCAGGCGTAAATTTAGATGCGTTAAAAAATCTTTTCTCACAGAACCAATTTTTGGGACTTTTGGATATTTTTTCCGGCGGAACCCTTGCTAATTTTTCCGTGATGGCATTGGGACTCAATCCATACATTAACGCGTCCATTATTTTGCAGCTTCTAACGCTTGTTTTTCCCAAGCTTGAAGCTTTATCCAAAGAAGGAGAGTCGGGCCGGCAAAAAATAAACCAATACACAAGACTACTGACTGTTCCTTTGGCGGTTTTGCAATCTATCGGAATGTACGCACTTCTTAAAAGTCAGGGAATTATTTCTACTTTGAGTCCAATTGACATTGTGTCTTTTGTTGCAACAATGACTGCGGGAACAATGCTTTTGGTATGGCTGGGAGAACTGATCTCGGAAAAGGGAGTTGGAAACGGAATCTCTCTTCTTATATTCGCAGGAATTGTCGGAAGAATTCCTGTTATTTTCGGACAAACTATTTCAACGGCAAATGCAAATAACTTTTTTAATTTAATTATTTTTCTTGTTATGGGTATCGTGGTTATAGCGTCAATAGTCGTTATTAACGAGGCAACAAGAAAAATAACCGTTTATTATGCAAAAAGAGTCAGGGGAAACAAAATGTATGGAGGTCAATCAACTCATTTACCGCTTCGGGTAAATCAGGCGGGTGTAATTCCGATAATTTTTGCAGTTTCTTTGGTTCTTATGCCATCTATAGTTGCCAATTATCTAACCGCTTCTCCCAATAAAATTCTAAGCAGTATTGCCAATGCCATAACTAGCCTTTTTAATCCTTCGGGCGCATTTTACAATAGTTTTTACTTCCTTTTGGTTGTAGGTTTTACATATTTTTATACTGCGGTTATTTTTAACCCAAAGAAAATAGCAGGAGAAATACAGAAATACGGAGGTTTCATACCAGGTATCCGACCGGGAACTCCGACAGCCGGTTACCTGAATTATATTCTAACACGCATAACACTGGCTGGGGCAATTTTTTTGGGCATTATAGCAATTTTCCCAACTATTGCCAGAGCATTTACGAATGTTCAAACGCTTATTTTGGGAGGAACAGGAATTTTGATCGTTGTTTCAGTGGTGTTGGAAACTATTAAAACGATTGAAGCCCAGCTGGTAATGAGGAATTACGAAGGGTACAACAAAAAATAGTAAACTGTAAATAGTAAATTTTAAAAATACATTTTAAAATGCAAATAGAAAATATAAAGAAACGATTTAATAAAGAGGAATTTAAAAGAAGGCTTTATAATTTTATTCTTAGGTTAATAGAGTTTATTGACCAACTTCCGAAAGATCGTGTATCATATATTATTGGCGATCAACTTTTAAGAAGCGGTACGAGTATCTTAGGCAATTACATTGAAGGTCAATCGGCAAGTTCTAAAAAAGAGTTTTTAGTATTTATTCAGTATTGTCTGAAATCTTCTAATGAAAGTAAAGTATGGGTAGCGCTTCTAAGAGATTCCAAGCGCACATCTAAAGGAAAAGCTGACCCGTTCTTAAAAGAGCTTGAGGAATATTCAAATATTTTTGCATCAAGCATTTTAACAATTAAAGGGAGAAGATCTATTTAAAATTTTAAATGTGTATTTGCAATTTACTATTTTAAATTTACTATGAAGATTATACTGATTGGAATACAAGGGGCGGGAAAATCAACGCAAGGCAATCTTTTATCTGAAAAACTTAAGATTCCTTATCTTTCAACAGGACACATCTTTAGGGAAATGGCCAAAGAGAAAACTTCTTTAGGGCGCTATATCAAAGAAATTATGAACGCCGGATTTTTAATTCCCGATGAAAAAACCGTTGAAATAGTAAGCGAATATCTAAAAAAACCTGAATATGGGAAAGGTTATATTCTTGATGGATTTCCTCGAACCATTGAGCAAATTAAAATGTTTCAAAATGGAGTAGACAAAGTGGTCCACCTCAAAGTATCGGATAAGGAAGCATTATGGAGGCTTTCTTACAGGAATGGTGAAAGTCGTGACGATGAAACGTTGCCTGCCATTCGAAAAAGAATAGAACTTTTCCATAATTTAACCGAGCCGGTTTTGGAGTATTATAGGAAAAAGGGCGTACTTGTTGAAATAGACGGTGAAAAATCGATTGAAGAAATCCATAAAAACATAATGCAGAAATTAAAATAGTTCCCCATGATTAATCCAATAACAATTGCAATAGACGGTCCGGTTGGATCCGGAAAAGGAACATTGGCAATAGCACTGGCAAAAAAATTAAATGCTGTTTATATCTATACAGGGGCAATGTATCGAGTTTTGGCTCTTGCTTGTTTGAGGAAGGAAACTAATTTACAAAGCGGGAACGATGTCTTACGAACTCTTAATTCTATCTCCATAATGCTTAAATATGTTGGCGGACAGACAAAAGCTTTTTTGGACGGAGAGGACGTAACAGATGAAATTTTTAAACCCCCCGCAAGTCAGGGCTCTTCTGATGTTGCTATTTTCCCGGAAATTAGAAAGGAAATGGTTTTAAGGCAAAGAAAAATGGCAGAGGAAGCAATTAAAAGCGGAAGAAATGTCGTTATGGAAGGACGTGATATTGCCACAGATGTCATCCCAAATGCAGATATGAAAATTTATTTAACTGCGGATATAAAAGTGAGGGCTCAAAGAAGACTTAGGCAATTTGAAGATAGGGAAATTAAAGCTAAATTTGATGAGGTACTGAAAGATCTTCAGGAGAGAGATAGGCGGGATACGGAAAGGTCTGCGTCTCCGCTTCGAATCGCTAAGGATGCGGTTGTAATAGATACCACGAATGACACGGTAGATGAAACAGTTGATAAGGTTATGGAGAAATTAAAAGAAAAAAAATAATATGATTGATTTAAAGACGGAAGAAGAAATTAAAATAATGCGGATAGGCGGAAAAATATTGGCAGAAGTTCTATTTGAGGTTTTGAGGTATGTAAAAGCGGGAGTTTCGGAGTTGGAGCTTGATCAATTGGCAGAAAAATTAATCTTAAAAAAAGGCGGAGAATCAGGATTTAAAAAAGTAGATGGCTATAAACATACAATCTGTATTTCCACAAATGACGTTGTTGTCCATGGGATCCCAACCGCTTATAAATTAAAAGAAGGAGATGTGGTTGGTATAGATTGCGGAGTTTATTACAAGGGATTCCATACGGATGCCGCACACACGGTGCGGATAGAAGCGAAAAACAAAAAACTAAAAACTAAAAATAAAGATCAGGTAGATAAATTTCTGGAAATTGGAGAGAAGGCGATGTGGGAGGGAATAGGAGCCGCTAAGTTTGGCAATAGAATTGGTCATATTTCTAAAGCAATTCAAAATATTGTTCAAGGACAAGGATATTCAGTGGTAAGAAGTCTTATTGGGCACGGAGTGGGTAGGCAATTGCATGAGGATCCCGAAGTTCCTGGTTTTTTGGATGGCCCCATTTCTAAAACGCCTCTTTTGGAAGAGGGCATGACTATAGCTGTTGAAGTTATTTACAATATGGGCAAAAGTGACGTTGTCTATTCAAATGGTGATGGCTGGACAATAAAAACCAAAGATGGCAGCTTGTCAGGTCTTTTTGAGCGTACAATTGTTATAACAAAGCAATGCCCGGAGGTGCTTACGCAGAGGTAATTGCAGTTTGCAGGCTGGTTTGGTATAATATCGTTTAAGTTAAAAGTTTAAAGTTAAAAGTTCAAAATTGCAGTGCAAAGTTCAAAATTAAGCTTATTTTGGATTCTAAGCTGTAACTTTTAATTTTTAATTTTTCATTTTTAATTTTTTTTATGGCTCATCAGGGATCTTTTGAGATAGAGGGGGTAGTTAAAGAATCTTTACCTAATACTCTTTTTAGAGTAGAAATGACAAACGGAACTATAATTCTTTGTCACCTTGCAGGTAAGATGAGAATGAATTTTATTAAAATATTGCCTGGGGATAAGGTCAGAGTTGAAATGACTCCTTACGACAAGGCAAAGGGTAGAATAGTATACAGATACAAATGAGAGATAAGAAGTGAGAGATGAGAAATATTTTTCATCTTTCAACTTTCAACTCTCAACTTTATTATGAAGGTTCAGTCAAGCGTCAAAAAAAGATGCGTTAAGTGTAAAATAATAAGACGAAGAGGTGTTGTAAGGGTTGTTTGCGAAAACCCTAAACACAAACAAAGACAAGGATAAAATGAGTTGAGAATTGAGAGTTGAGAATTGAAAAATAATTTTCAACTTTCCACTTTCAACTTTCAATTTGGTATATGAGGATTGCGGGATATAACCTACAAGATACAAAAAGAGTTGATATTGCTTTAACCTATATTTATGGGATTGGCAGGAGAAATGTCGTAGGGATTCTTAAAAAAGCAGAGGTAGAAGGCAACAAAAGAATAAAATCTTTGTCGGAAGATGAACAAAAAAGAATTCAGAAAGTATTGGAGGGATACAAATTGGAAGGGGATCTTAGAGCAGAAATAAGTTCAAATATAAAGAGATTAAAAGAAATTGCTTCTTATAGGGGTTCCAGACATAGTAAAAATCTTCCTGTACGCGGTCAGCGTACCAGATCTAATGCCAGGACAAAAAGAGGAAAAAGAGTTACGATCGGAGCCATTAAGAAAGAAGAAGCAGTAAAAGCATCTCCGCCAGCCAGCGGAAAAAAGGAGACAAAATAATATATGGCAGAAACAAAGCAAAATTCTCAAGTTGAGGTAAAAAAAGCATCCGCCAAAGACGGATCGTCCTCGGGACGAAAAAAAACAAATGTAGTAGTAACGGGGGAAGGGAAAGTATATATAACCTCTACATTTAATAATACTTTAATAACGATAACCAATAATAAGGGGGATGTTATCGGATGGAGTTCTGCGGGAGCGGCAGGTTTTAAGGGTACAAGAAAATCTACTCCTTTTGCGGCAACCAGCGCAATGGAAAATGTCGTAAAAAAGGCATTTGAGAAAGGCCTGAAAACTGTCGAAGTCTATGTCAAAGGTCCGGGCGCGGGCAGAGATTCAGCATTAAGAGCTATAAAGAGTGGCGGATTATCCATAGCTTTGATAGCAGACATAACGCCAATTCCGCACAACGGACCAAGAGCAAAAAAGAAAAGGAGAATATAACGAGTTGAGAATTGAGAGTTGAGAATTGAAAAATAATTTTCAACTTTCCACTTTCAACTTTCAACTTGGAATATATGGCCAGATATACAGGACCAAAGCATAAAATAGCAAGAAGAGAAGGCATAAATATTCTTGAAAAAGAATCGGGAAGCTTACAGAGACGTCTGAATATTGCTCCCGGGGGAGTTGTCGGAAGAAAAATGAAGAGAAGGCTTTCCGAATACGGAGAGCAATTGAGGGAGAAACAGAAAGCAAAAGCCATATATGGTCTTTTGGAAAAACAATTTGGTAACTTGGTTAAGCAGGTCAGTCGAAAAAAGGGGGAGACCGGAGAGATGTTAATAAGCCTTCTTGAAACAAGACTGGATAACATAGTTTATCGTTTGGGTTTTGCAAAAACAAGAATGATGGCAAGACAAATAGTTGGCCATAGACACATTCTCATTAACGGAAAGAAAGTGAATATACCTTCCTATCAGGTAAAAGTAAATGACGTGGTTTCGCTTGCGCCGGAAATGCAAAAGAATACGCAAGTTTTGGCATTATTGGAAGAAAAAAGTAAGGAAATTATTTCATTTCTCAAGATAGAGGGTATGAGCGGAAAACTTTTAAGAATGCCAAAAAAGGAAGATGTCAAGCCGCCGTTTGATTTACAATTGATTATTGAATATTATTCAAGATAATGGTACAATAAGGTTTATGTCAAATCCAACATTTAAAGTAAAAGAGGAAAAGATTAGCGAAAATCAAAGCAAATTTATTGTAGAGCCTTTAGAGCCGGGATACGGGCATACCATGGGTAATGCTTTGAGACGCGTTCTTCTTACATCAATCCCGGGAGCAGCTGTCACATCAGTCAAAATAACAGGTATTAAACATAAATTTTCTACAATCCCCGGGGTTAAGGAAAATGTAGTTGATCTTCTACTTAATATAAAAGGCTTGAATTTTCATCTTCTTGACGGGACAGATAAGGGTAAAGTGTCTTTATCGATAAGAGGATTAAAAAAGGTAAAAGGCGCAGATTTTGATCTTCCTGAAAATATTGAGATTGTAAACAAAGATCATTATGTGGCATCGGTTAACGATAAAAAAGCAAAACTCGAAATGGAATTAACGGTTGAACAGGGCTTGGGATATTCATCGGCTGAAGAAAGAAGAAGCAGTGCCCTAGGTGTAATTCCAACAGATGCGGTATTTACCCCCGTTAAGAGGGTGAGTTATGAAATTTCCGCAACCAGGGTTGGAAGACAAACCGATTTGGATAAATTGTTGTTAAATATTTGGACAAATGGAATTATAAGCCCAAAAGATGCCTTACGGGAAGCATCCAAAATTTTAACCTCTTATTTCTTGCAAGTTTATGAGCCAAGATCGGTTATTTCTTCTGAAAATACAAATAATACTTCATCCATTTCTGAAGAAACTTCAAAATTAACAATTGACGAATTAGATCTTCCTACCAGAATTTACAATAGTCTTCGAAATGGCGGAATTGAGACGCTGGGTCAGCTTTTGTCCACGACAAAAAAAGACTTAATATCAATGCGAAATATGGGAAATAAATCCATAATAGTTATTGAAGAAAAACTTAAGGAAAAAGGCGTATCCCTTGCTCAATAAAATTGAGCTGAATCTCAAATCTTAAATCGCAAAGCTCAAAGCTACAACTTAAATCTTAAAACTAATTATTCTAAAAGATTTACAGTTTTTAGATTCAGTTTTGACTTTTAACATTTGAGTTTTGAGATTTTTAATATGAGAAAGAATGTTTTTGGAAGACAATTTAGCAGAGACACGAATGAAAGAAAAGCGCTTTTTAAAAGTCTTATTTCTTCTTTGATTTTGGACGAAAGCATTAAGACAACTTTGGAAAAAGCAAAGGCAATAAAAGGAGATGTCGATAAGATTATCAATAAAACTAAGAGGGGAGATGAAAAACTTGCCGTTCAGCTTTTGCAGCGAAGTCTTGGAACTGACGCAATGAATAAAGTCATAAAAGATCTAGCGCCAAGATTTATTGATAGAAACAGCGGATACACAAGAATTATCAGGCTTGGCAGAAGATTTTCGGACAATGCGGAAATGGCGTTAATGGAATGGGTGGTAAAACCAAAAATTAAAGATCAAAAATTACCTGCCCGCAATGCTTCGCAAAGAAATGCAGGCGGGAATATAAAAAATGATGTTAAGGAGTTGTCCTCTGGTGAAATTAAAAAGAAACCGCAAGCTAAAAAAGCAGCAGTAAAAACCAAGTCTGACTTGGTAAAAACAGGTAAAGAAGAGGCAAGGAAAAAGGTTGCGAAAAAATGAATCAACAAATGACAGTGTCAACAAAATTATCAGATATAAAACGCTCTTGGCATTCGTTTGATGCTAAAGGAAAAATACTGGGAAGAATTGCAAGCGAAATTGCCGAAGTTTTGATGGGCAAATCAAAGCCCTATTTTGTTAACAATTTAGATTGTGGGGATTATGCTGTTGTAATTAACGCAGCCGATATTGAAGTATCGGGAAAAAAAGAAATACAGAAAAAATATGCACGACATTCAGGTTATCCGGGAGGATATAGAGAAGAAAGTCTTATGGAGCTACGGAAAAGAAATCCGCAAGATATAATAAGATTTGCAGTTTTAGGAATGTTGCCGCAGAATAAATTAAGAGATAGAATGTTGTCAAGGTTGTTTATATTCAAAGGAGCGGAACATCCTTATACTAACAAATTTAAAATGCAAAATGCAAAAGTCAAAAGTTCAATTCAAAAGTAAAAAGTGTTCTAAAATTTTGAATTTTAACTTTTTATTTATTTTGGAGTTATAGCTTAAATGTTATGGACAATAAAACACAAGAAATAAAAAAAACTTTGAGTAAAGATTATGTTTTTGCAACCGGCAGAAGAAAATCTTCCACTGCGCAAGTCCGTCTATACAAAAAAGATGCGACGGTTTTTGGGGGAATCGAAGTTAAGAAGGGGGAATTTGTTGTCAACAATAAACCGGCCTTGGCGTATTTCGGAAAAGGATTTGAAAAGGTATACTCACAGCCTTTGCAGGTTACTGGTATGCAAGGTAAATTGGCTGTATCGGTCAAAGTTAACGGTGGAGGGAAAATGGGTCAGCTCGAAGCATCAGTTTTGGCTATAGCAAGAGCCTTGGACAAAGTTGATCGGGAAAAATTCCACACAATTCTTAAAAAAAGAGGGCTGTTAACAAGAGATCCGAGAGTTAGGGAAAGAAGAAAAGTCGGCATGGGCGGAAAATCCAGAAGAAGAAAGCAATCTCCAAAGAGATAAATTTACTCTTTTACTATACCACTCATTTTTCATTATAGACAGGTTTTTTTATCATAACGATCCAAGGTAAACGTATTTTGAAATTTGAATTAAATTTATGTATAAAGTTTGTTGCTACGTAGCAGCGAATTTTCATATGAATAAATTATTGATTCGATGATTCGAATCATTGAAGTGATTTGGGGATTGACTGGAGAAACGGATTCCTAGATTCTGATGGCTTTGCCTAGAAAATCATCAGGGTTTTATCTAGAGGTATTTTATTTGAGGGTGGGGATTAACGCTCATGTTTTTTTGAACAAATTTCTCAGCTGCTTTTTCAGCTTTTTCAACAAGCCTCACAATTTTCTCATATTGTTTTTTTGTATCTTTATGCTTCGCAGATTTCATATTAATTTTATATTACACTTTACCGACATAATTAGTCAATAG
>CAZYIC010000005.1:0-34539 GCA_964646925.1 uncultured Gammaproteobacteria bacterium | reverse complement strand
AACACAATTAACGGTTATCATGCGTATTCTATTTATGACATCGGACGACAAAAAAACCTACCTGACGAAAACTTATTAGTACTGAATGACGTTATAAACAAAATATCCAAAGATGCATCAATATCAACACAATATCAAATTGTTCCCCATATTTATAGATCTTTTGGAAAGGTTAAATCAATTCCAGTTGAAAATGAAACCTCCGACTACGTTATTGTTAATTTGCTTATGCCACCAGTCTTAACTAATGTTAAGGCTATCAATGAAAATTTAGAATCATTAAGTAAGAATAAGAATTATGAATTAATAATAAATAATTCACAAGTCGTAGTTTTCAAGAAGAAATTAACTCCAATTGATATTAACTCAAAATTTTAGTAGCATATATCTATAATGATGTTCCATGCCATTAAAACTTTTAAGATTAAAAACTTGCTTGTTTTGGCGATATCTTTCCTCATTAGCATAATTGGTATTCTAAATCTAATTACGCCAAGTTATGCTGCTGGTGTATTTACTTCTACCGGGAGTTTAAACTATGGCAGGAGTGGACACACTGCTACGCTACTTCCTAGCGGTAAAGTGCTAATGGTTGGTGGCAGTACTTATTTATTTGCTACAGAACTTTATGATCCAGTGAGCGGTACTTTTTCTATGACTGGCAGTCTTATTAAATCTCGTAGTTACGGTAATACAGAAACTTTATTGCCAAACGGGAAAGTGCTGATTACTGGAGGTATAGATATTGATTTTCACACCACTGCAGCAGCTGAATTATACGATTCTGTTACCAGTACTTTCTTGTCAACTGGAAATATGATTAATGCGCGATCTGGTCATACTGCCACTTTACTGCCTAATGGAAAAGTACTTATTGTGGGTGGAAGTAAGGATGGAGTCGGAAATTTGAATGCTGCAGAATTATACGATCCTATATCTGGTATCTTTTCTCAAACAGGCAATATGGCACACGCACATGTTAATCATACAGCTACTCTTTTGTCTAACGGTAAAGTACTTATTGCAGGAGGTGGTCCTAAAGCCATGGAGGTTTATGATCCAAATACGGGTACCTTCTTACAAGTTGGAAACATGGTTGATTTTCGTAATGCCCACACAGCAACCCTTTTGTCCAATGACGATGTTTTAATTGTGGGTGGCTACAATAACAATACGATTGGCGGTTTAGACACAGCCGAGATATATAATTCAACTTTCGGTACCTCTACGGCTACTACTAACCTTTCTCAACCTCGTTACGGACACAAGGCAATCAATTTATCTAATGGAAATGTACTCATTGTGGGAGGAAGTAATGACTTCAGAGGAGGTCAGCTTAAATCGGCTGAATTATATAATCCCACTGTTGGTGCTTTTTCTCAAACAGGAGATATGATATATGGACGAAATAATCATACGGCCACGCTTCTGTCTAACGGTAAAGTGTTTGTTGCAGGCGGTGGTTTAAAAGGCGCTAGCGATAATACTCTTATTGCTGAACTTTATTCCGACAATGCTTCTCCGGTGGTTGATGTAATTACAGCGCCTGCAGATTCAGTGTCTGTAAACACTTCGGTTTCAGTAGGTGCAACATTTACAGATTCTGACATTGGTGATACTCATACAGCGGTGTGGAATTGGGGAGACAATACGGCATCAGCAGGTTCTGTTATAGAGAATAACGGATCAGGGTCAGTAAGCGGAACTCATACTTACACTGCAGCAGGAGTTTATACGGTAAGCGTAACGGTTACGGACAACCATGGTGCTTCAGGTACTGCAAGTTATAGTTCCGTTGTTATTTATGATCCAAGCGCAGGTTTTGTCACAGGTTCCGGCTCATTTAATTCACAATTAGGAGCATATATTCAAAATCCTACTGTAACTGGACAATTAAAATTTAATATACAGGCTAAATATAATGGAAATAATACAGTGCCTACGGGGAAAATAAAGTTAGATTTTAAAAAAGGAAACTTTAGTTTTGATTCAACTTCTTTTCAATGGTTAGTAGTAGATGGAGATAAGGCTCAGTTGAAAGGTACAGGAACAGTTAATGGTTCAGGAAGCTATTCAATTTTTATATCAGCAATTGATGAAGATAAAATTGTTGGAATAGATAAGATCAGAGTAAAAATAACGGATTCTTCAAATAATGTGATTTATGATAATCAAGCAGATGAATCCGGGACTGAAGATCCAACAACCCCAATAACAAAAGGATCCTTAAAAATTCACTAAGTCTATTTCCGAAATATTCCGCCGCCGTCCCCTCGTCCTCCCTGTTGTGATTGAAGTGTAGTTTCAATCCCTTTTTTTGAAGGACGCTAGTTAAGTTGTCAACATTATCATGAAGACTTTATAATGTTGACTTTAGTTACATTATAATGTTGACATTATCATGTTTTTGTTTTAAGATAGCTTTGTGAACGAATTAGCACTGCTTGATACCATACAAAAAATAAATCCTTGGTATTTAACCAGGAAAGTTCCAGAAGGCTATCTGGAAAAATTCGAAAGAAGGGAATTGCCTATAGTAATAAAAACACTTGATAAGACAGATTTAGCAACAATGATAGCGGGAGCAAGGAGGGTCGGGAAAAGCGTATTAATGTATCAAGTTATCAATTATTTAATTGAGAGGAGATCTGTTAATCCACAAAACATTTTTTTCATACAGGGGGATAATCCAATCTTAATAGAAAATTATGGTGGGAAAAATTTTATTTATGAAATAATGCACATATATGAGAAATATTTTCTGAGAAAAAACTTTTCAGAATTAATAGAAGTTATATATGTTTTTATTGATGAGGCTCAAAATATACCAGCTTGGGAAAGAGAAGTTAAATCATTAATAGATTTAAAATATAAAATAAAATTTATAATCACAGGTTCTTCCAGTTCGGAGTTAAAAAGAGGCTCAACTAATCCATTGACGGGAAGAATTGACATCCAAGTATTAACCCCATTTTCATTCTCTGATTATCTAATGTATGAGTCAGGCGATCAAAACTTCCAGAAGATAGTTCAGCTGGCCTCTGAAGAATTTAAAGAAGCATTAATCAAAAAGAGTCATGTCGAAGCTTATTCCGCGGCAGACAAAATTGTTAAGTCAGGTAAATTCTTATCTATAAATAAGAACTTTGATAACTATCTTTTTTATGGGGGTTTCCCATGGGTAATATCGAACAAAAAAACTATTGAGGTACAAAAATACCTTAGGGATTTAATGACGACAACCATATCTAAAGATATTATGGCTCAAGCCCAAATAAGAGAACCCCAGGCGTTTGAGAGACTAATGGTTAACCTTTCTCTTAGCGCAAGTAAAGTCATAACATATAAAGGCTTAGCTGATATCTTAGGTATAGATGAACGATCGGTTTCACGTTATGTAGATTACTATTGCGAGAGCCATTGGGTCTCCATCAGTTCTCCTTTCAATTTTCGTAAAAGACCAGATTCCGTTAAAACCGCAAAAAAAGTATTTGTAATTGATCCAGGAATAATAAATACTTTAGCCTTTAAAGACCAGAAGGACATTAAAGAAGATAGGCAGTTTAGGGGACAACTTATAGAGAATGTTATCTACAATCATTTGTTATCTTTTAAATATTCCTATGCAGGCTCTTTTCAGTCGCAGATTCCCTTTTGGATTGAAGATAAAACTTCAAAAGAGATAGACTTCATTCTTGAAATAAGAGGAAGAGTTTTAGCGGTAGAGTCTAAATCAAAAAAAATTCCTGATAAGGATGAAATTGAGATCTTGAAATATTTTATGAAAGACAGAACCTCCGTTAGTTTTGGAATAATTACCACTGAAAATAGTCTTGAAATCAGAGAGAAACTTTTATTAATACCCTATTCCGTTTTATGTCTATTGCTTTAATAAGTAATATGATTTTCTATAGCTTCTTAAACTTGTAGTCTTTTGTCTCAGTGTATATAATAGTTGATATGTCCAGAAGAAAGCATTACAGGAGAAGCAGGTTAAGGATAAAACTTAAAAAAGGCACTATTTATTCTATTTTTGCATTTGGGTTTATTCTATTAGGCGCAATACTGCTTTTATCTTTTACCAAGAATGGAAACGCATTTATTCTTATCAATAATCTTTTGGATCGGTATTTTGGCAGTGTTGCCTTTTTGTTTCCATTTGTCCTGATATTCTTCGGATTTCTATTCCTAAAGCTGAAATTTTTCCTATCGGGATTAAATGTTTCGCTTGGGTTTTTGCTTTTCTTTCTGTCAATGGATGCTTTGATCCGCGGGGGCTTCGTTGGAAGGGAGCTTTTTGGGATTCTTTCGGATATTCTTACGGAAATTGGTGCGGGTTTGGTCTATTTTGCGGGTATTCTTGTTGGTTTAATCGTGTTTTTCAATACATCGGTAGATCAAATTTTGGAATTTACATCCCTTATATTTAAAAATATTTATAGACTTTTTCCTTCAAAACTTTTTGGATTTTTCAGGAATAGAAAATCAACGGGATTTAATGAAAAGCCAATTAAAATAAAAGGCGGATCTAAAGTAATCCCTAACCTTTCTACGGATGCTCCGGTTATCAACTCTTCAATAGTTAAAAAAGAACTGCCTCTTTTAGGAGATCAATTAGTTAGTAACTCTTTAACTAAAGCAGGCCTTTGGGAATATCCTCCTTTTTCCCTGCTTTCCGAGACGACATCGCAAAAAGCAGACAGGGGAGATATAAAAAAAATTGCGACAATAATAGAAAAAACTTTGCAGAGTTTTTCTATTGGGGCTAAGGTTGTTGAAGTAAATTTGGGTCCGGCAGTTACACAGTATGCTTTGGAAGTTGCTCTTGGAACAAAATTATCTAAAATTACAGCCTTAGCAAACGATTTGGCTTTAAGAACAGAAGCGCCAACCGGGCAAATTAGGATTGAAGCGCCAATTCCGGGCAGAAATTTAGTGGGGATAGAAATTCCGAATAGAAGTTTGGAAGTCGTAACTCTAAAAACAATGCTTGAGTCAAGCGTGATGAATAAAAGCAAATCCAAACTTACTGTTTCATTGGGTCTGGATGTAAGCGGAAATCCTGTTGTCGCAAACATAGCAAAGATGCCCCATGTTTTAATTGCCGGAACAACGGGTTCGGGAAAATCCGTTCTTATCAATTCCTTTATATCCTCTCTTCTTTTTAGAGCGTCTCCTGCAGAAGTGAAACTTATTCTTATTGATCCAAAAAGAGTGGAGTTGATAGGCTATAATGGCATACCCCATTTGATGACTCCTGTTATTGTTGAGGTTGAAAAAATTTTGGCATCTTTGAAATGGGCAATGGACGAGATGGACAGGCGTTACAAAACATTTGCGGAAAGAGGAGTAAGAAATATTGATTCTTTTAATGAATTAGCAGGCTTTCAGTCCCTTCCGTACATTATAATTTTAATAGACGAGCTTGCAGATTTAATGGCATTTGCGCCTGTTGACGTAGAGGATGCGATTGCCCGTCTTGCTCAAATGGCAAGAGCAACAGGCATTCATCTCGTAGTGTCTACGCAAAGACCATCGGTTGATGTTATAACGGGGTTAATTAAGGCGAATATTCCATGCCGTATTGCCTTTAATGTTTCCTCTATGATTGATTCAAGAGTTATCCTTGACACTCCTGGGGCTGAAAAACTTTTGGGCCGTGGGGATATGCTTTACATACCTCCTGATCAGGCAAAGCCAACGCGTATCCAAGGAGCGTTTGTTTCAGATAAAGAAGTGAGGAAGTTAGTCGAGTTTCTTAAGGCAAAGAATCCGCCGGTTGAGTATACAGAGGAAGTTATTTCCAAGCCCTTAATTCTGAAAAAGGGCGGCGCATCTACAGGAGGCGATGGAAAAGATGCGCTTTTTGAAGAGGCGATAAGAAGTGTCTGTCAGTATGATCGGGCATCAGCATCTCTTTTGCAGAGGCGTCTTTCAATAGGATATTCAAGAGCGGCCAGAATTTTAGACCAATTGGAAGCGGCCGGAGTTGTTAGTCATGCAGAGGGATCAAAGCCAAGAGATGTTTTGGTGAAAAACGCCGATGAAATCATCAATGCATTACACCAAGCCTAGGATGTCATGTTGAACTCCTGCCCGCCAATGCTCTGCATAGGCAAGTGCAGGCGGGTGTTTCAGCATCTCGTAATCAGGGAGATCCCGAAATAAATTCGGGATGACACTAAATAAGTATGATTCATGTAGGAGAGAAACTTTACGAAGAACGCATCAAGAGAGAATTAACTCTTGATGAAGTTGCTAAAGCCACGAAAATAAGAGTTTCTTTTCTAGCTGCGATAGAAAAAGGAGAATACAAAAAGCTACCATCGGGTACTTATGCGCATGGATTTGTCAGAAATTATGCGAAGTTTTTAGGACTGCCTGAACGTGAACTCATCGCTCTTTTTAAAAGGGAATACGATGAGGAGAAATCTGTAAAAGTTTTGCCCGAAGGACTTTTGAGGAAAAATGATTTTCCTCTCAAAAGAATTAAGTTTGCGCCAACTTTTAAAATTTTTATTTTAATTTTTATTATTCTTTTAGCTTATATATTTTTTCAGTATAGATCTGCTATTTTCAATCCTCCGCTTACCGTCTCTTTTCCAAAAGAAAATTCTATAATTTCATCCCAAACGGTAACCGTAGTTGGTAAAACAAATTCCAACTCAACTGTTTTTATAAATAATGAAACAGCATCTTTAGATAGAGAAGGAAATTTTAAAAAAACAATTGCTGTCTTTCCGGGAAAAGAGAAAATTGTCATAAAAGCGATTAACAATTTTAACAAAACAACAATTCTGGAAAGACAAATAGAAGTTAAGATACAGTAGTATCGCTTAAGTATAGTTGACAGGGGAAAACGTTAATGGTATCGTAAAAATAGTATGGATACCGCTCAGATTATTCTAATTATAGTTATAGTTCTTTTAACCGGTCTTCTTGTCGTATTGGGAGTGCAAGTGTTTTTTATACTGAAAGAGTTTCGTAAAACAGTTTCCAAAGCAAATAAGGTTCTGGACAATACCAGCTCTATAGCTCAAAGCGTTTCTTCTCCTATTTCTTCATTATCGTCTATAGCAACGGGTATTAAAACAGGAGCAACTTTTATAAACCTTTTTAAAAAAATTATTTCAAAAGAAGAAGATTCAAAGAGAAAAAGCAAGGAGGATTGAAATGAATAATGACAATAATCAAATTGGTATAAAACAAGGAAATAATTTTCTTAGCGGTTTTTTATTTGGTGTTTTGGTAGGAGCTTTAACAGTATTCTTATTTGGAACAAAAAGAGGAAAAAGATTATTGAAGGTAATTTCGGAAAAAGGTGCGGGGAATATCTCCGATATTCTTGAAAAAATGGATAAATCAATAAATACGGATGAAATATTGGAAGACGAGTCCGCCCCGGTTAAAATGTCTAAAGAAGAAAATGTTATTAAAAAACCGGCTGTTAGGAGATTTTTTAGGGGAATCTCGCGACATGCTAATTAACTTCGAATTTTCGGATATTCTCGTTCTGCCCCTCCAAATTTTTAGCAAAATGCAAGCGTCCTGATTTGTCGGAAATATAATATAAATAATCTGTATTCGCGGGATTAACAATTGCTTTGATAGCTTCAATTCCCGGATTGGCAATCGGCGTCGGAGGAAGTCCGGCATTACGATAAGTATTGTAGGGCGAAGAAATTTTTAAATCTTCAAAAGTCAAATTTTTTCTCCACCAATTCTTTTCCTCTTTTGAATAGCCAAGCGCATACTGTACGGTTGCGTCAATATCCAACTTCATTCCGATCTCAGTTCTATTTAAAAGTACGCTTGCGACTATTGGCCGATCCTCCGGAAATTTGGCTTCTCTTTCGATAAGAGATGCCAATGTTATAATCTCATTTTTACTAAGCTTCGTTTTTGACATATCGACCGATGCATATTTTTGCTCAAAATTATTACGCATTTGCGAAACAATGGTATTTATATCAGCATCTTTGGGGATAAGATAGGTATCCGGGAAAAGATAGCCCTCAAAAGACGTAATGATATTTATCCAAGATTCATCGTATGTGGGTAAATCTTTTTTTAGAATTTCCGCTATTTCAGTTCCCCTTTTTCCCTCGGGAATTGTTATCCAAATATCCAAAGTTCCATGAGTCAAATTTTGAGCAACTTCTTCAGCGCTCATTGATGGGCTCAAACGAAAAGATCCGGCTTGTATTTTCTCTTCAAATTTTCCAAGCCTTGTATAAAGAAAAAAGACAATACGGTCTTTAATCAAGCCCTCATTCTTGAGTTTGCTTGCTATTTCTTTTAAGCCGCTTCCTTTCCGGACAATAAATATTTTGTTTTTTTTATCAGTTGGATTTGCCGGAGAAAGTCCATTTTTCCACGACATTATTGTCCAAATAGTTCCAATAATTATAATAATGAAAATAGCAATCAGTCTTTTCATACTTCAACTAATTCAGTATGATCCTGAGCTACTGTCGAAGGATCATGAAAAACCAAATATGGGAAATTCTCTCATCATTCTTTTTCCTTGGTTAAGATTATACACGCTTTCGCTATAAAGAGTACAGATGACTTCTCCTTTTTCTATTTTTTCACCCATTTTTTTATCTAAATATATTCCTGCTCCTTTTACCAAGGGTGCTCCTAATATTTTAATGATAAGAGTAACATTTTTGCTGTTTATACAATTAATAAAACCTCTTTTTAACGCTTTAATTTGGTAGGTAAATTTACCCGGAATTAATTTACAGCTGTTGATATTTGGATTTCCTCCCTGCTCATAAATTATTTCTTTCATCTTTTTTAAAGCAAGGCCGTCTTGCAGGATTTTTGTTGCCCAGCCAATGCAATTGCCATAAGTAGCTCTGACATAGTTCTGTAATTTTTCCGAAGAGTCTTTTAAGCATAATTCAAGAAGATTTCCTGCGAGAGTTAAGCTTCTAACTTCCAGATCAAAAGGTCTATCCTGGATCTGTTCCAAAACTCTTATTGCATCTCTTGTTTCGAGAATCGGACCTATGCCCCTGCCGACCGGCTCATCGGTTCTATGAATAATTACTTTGATCTTCATGCTAAATTTTTTTGCTAAATATTTAAATTTTTCTTTTAAAATCTGTGCATTTTTGTGAGTAGTTACTTTTAAAGAATTTCCATAAGGAATATCTATTACAACATGATTGGATCCGAAAGCAATTTTTTTTGCCATTATTGAAACAATAATTTTATCATAGCTTTCAAACATTAGGGCTTTTTCAATATTTATAATTACATCATCTGCGGGAGCGATATTAAAGTTTCCTCCCCAGACAATGCAGGCTTTTATTTTTTTGACAATTTTCATTATTTTATTTTTTGAAAGAACAACAGGCGCAAGAATTTCCATATCGTCTGCCGTTCCGCTTGTTGTTATTGCCCGGCTTGAACTTTTAGGAATTAAAAATCCGGCTGATGCAACAATTGGAACAACAATAAGAGTAGTGCGATTTCCGGGAACTCCGCCTATTGAGTGCTTGTCGGCAACAATTCCTTTGAAGTGTAATTTTTCTCCTGTTTCAATCATTGCCTTTGTAAGAAAATAAAGTTCTTGATTTGTAAAACCTTTTGAGTAACCGGATGCGGCAAAATAGGTAGTCAGAACATCGCCAAGTCTTTGGTTAGCTATCTGATCCATTATGGAATAAATCTCTTTATAATTTAAGGTTTTGCCAATAAGTTTTTTTCTGATGGCGCTTAATGCTTTTTGATGATTGATTTTTTCCAGATAAATTTTCGTATCACTCATTATTTTGATAATTATATATTTTCCAATCTTGCTTTAATAAGCAAGCGTTTCCAAACCGTACCGGGAGGAGTGCATGTTACAAGAGTTATGTAGGAATTGCTATAGTCTTGAATAAATGCCGAGGTATCCGTTGGTTCGACAACGACCGTTTTATATATTTTATATGAGTAAGTAATGTTATTAATGATGACATAGATCATGTCCCCATTTTTTAGTTTGTAAACATTGGCAAAAATTGTTTTATAATCTTTCGGATTAAATAATTGAGGTAAAGTTGAGTGGCCAAAAATTACGGCATTGCCGTTTTTACCGGGAATACCTGTTCCCGGATAGTTTATCAAATGTTTTGCCAAATCGGTATCAACAGTTGAGACAATTGCCTCTTTTATATTTATTTTTGGAATAGAAATTACATATTGGGTGATATCGGTTTGTATTTTTTGAGAAGATGTTTGAGCAAGCTTGGGAAACCAATTTTCCGCCTTTGTGTAATCGGTTCCATTTATCGAATTTGCCACCAAATCTACAATATTTGCGTTTGGAATAGAGTATGTTATGTTTTGGGAAGCAAGAGCGGGCATAAAATATATCTGCCAAGATATAATAGGAAATAAAATATACGAGAGAATGGAAATTCCAATTACTAAAATTAGGATACTTATCAGACGAAGGTATTTCTTTAATTTACTTCCTTTACTTTTTTTGTAGTAATATTTAGCCATTTACTTTAATTAAAATTTTTATATTTTTTTCTCTTATTGGTAAATTTTTTGGCAGGAATGGCAATTTGGGTGAAAAAAGAATATCCACATCTGAAACTTGAGATAATTTGAAAAGTAAGTCTTCTACCGCTTTGAATGATTTTCCTTTTATATCTTTTATAAGTTTATTCTCGTCTATCTTTGGAAGAAGGAGGGCTTTGATATTTAAATTTGCTTCCACATCTTCGCCGTTTTTACTTTGTAAGTTTCTGACAGATGTTTTAACATTGTTATAATCTATTTGCTGGGCGGACGGAACATTTTTCTCCAAAAGCGATTTGCTAAATGAGATTAAATCATTTTTATCATAAGAAATTCCTTGGTATTCAACGGTTCCTGTTAGCGTAACCCGATTTGCTTCATCTCCGACCCTTGCGTTCATACTTTTCTTGGTTATCGAGTTTGACACGAAAGCGGGGACTAAAACTTTGTTTTGGCCGATTTTTTTAATTAGCCCCTCTTTCGCGTTATTCTCTAATTGTTTGGGTAATTCTTCTTCCAATTTGTCCTGATCGTTTTTTGAAACAACTGTAACTTCTTTTTTTGTTCCGCCTGAAAAAGGATTATCATTTATTGCTATTACTTCAGATGCACCAAAAGAAGCAACAGAAAATTTTGTTCCCGAGGGAAGATTAGACTCTTTACCTAATTGATTAGCGGTTGCGTTTGCCGTAGTTTTTTCAGGAGGTGGGTTCTCATTTGCTGAGTGCGATGCAACCGCTTTTATGGTTGTAGGAGAGTCAAGTGTAAATTCGAGGCCATTTGGAGCCTTTAATATTGCTCCTTCAGCTAGATTTTTAGCGACATCGCTATCATTATAAATTATTACTGCTCCTTTCGCATTTGTGCCAACGTCTTTCTTGCCGGTTGCGTCAGTAGAAACGGAGCCGTCTTTTGATACGGATACAAATTCGCCCTTTATAATATTTTTACCTGGATCCGTAGGGTCGGTTGTTGAAAATAAGACACTTCTATTTTGTTCCGTAATTTTTGGATCTACAGTTATCTCAATAGTTGCTTTTATAAACAAGAAATAACCGGCGATAAGCGCAATACCTAAGATTAGAATTGCCGGCATCATAATAGTTAATTTTCCTTTAGGAGCGCGAGCCAAAATAGATAAAATATTTTTGATATTTATTTTTTTTGCGAATACCAATAAGATGCCTAAGGCAGAAAATAAAATACTTTTTATTAACGTTAAAATATTATTAACGCCTGACATTTTTTGTAAAGGTAAAAAAGTTTCTTCTGCTTCGGGTTCTTCTTTTTTTTCTCGCTCTTGAAATTCTTCCTCTCGGGGGGCAGGCCCGCCTCGACTTGCCACGCTCATCTTCGGCGAGATAGGTATTTTTGCAACATCTATGTCTCTGGCAAATCCAAAATCTTGAGAGTCGAAATTGTTATAAGGTATTGGATCTTCAATGGAATTTTCTTTTTCTGAAGCGCTGAATTTGTCTAATTCTTCAGCTGACGGACTTATTTTTTGTATTTCATTTTCTTTCTGTTTTTCAGTGGTTGCAGGCATATCTTCTTCCAGAATCTCAAATCCCATCTGTGTTGCTGCGCCGAAAAGGACTGCTTTTGCATCAAAACCATCCGGAAGATTGGTGATTTGAGGAAGATGAAGGAAAGGCAAGCTCTTGCTCCAAGTGTGTGTTATAAATTCCTGACTTAAATCTTCTTTCCCGTTAAATATTATAATTCTGGATGGTAAAATCTCCGGAATATTAAAATGTTTTAAAACGGTATCTACGGTGAAGGGAATTGATTCGTGAATTTCCGAAGTTTTTGTTTCTATAGTTTTTCCTGCCCTAATTAACGTAATAGTTACTGTTTTTTCGTTAACTTCCGTAAGTATCGCAGAAACCGGAGCTCCTTCTTCTTTTGCCAATAGGTGAGAAATAGCCTGAGAAATTACCAAAAACCCGATTGGCGTTAAACCTAATTCTTCGCTTGCGTTTTTGAGTTTTGCAAGATACTTTTTTTTTATCCGATCATTTTCTGTCCAGTCTTCTTTAACTCCGAAAATAGTTTTTTGCGTCTGAATATTCTCGGGCAAAGATGATTCAGCTTGCGATATTGCTTTATCCAGTGTTTCCAAAAACTCTTCCGGCGAAGCTTCATCTATAGAATTTGAAAAATATTCTTCTTTAGCACCCACTATTTTAACTTCTCCTTTTATTTCCTCAAAAACAACAGCGTTTGCTTTTTCGTCTCTTAGAACCAAAACCAAGAAGTATAGAGGTGCGATTTTCTTATTAAATTTAGGCAGAAATGGCAATTTCATATTCTAACCAACTATGGCATATAATCGTCTGTATCCCTTTCCGATATTCTCTTGTTTAATTATTCTAAAGCTTTTTATCCTTGATGTAAAATCAACGTGCGGTCCTCCGCAAAATTCGACTGAATATGGTCTTTGGCCCGCTTCGCCCCGAGGCGAGTCTTTAGTCTTTGGACCGATAAAATATATTTTTACATTGTCAGAATATTTTTCATCAAATAGCCCAATTGCTCCAATTTTTTTTGCTTTTTTCAATGTCATCATTTCAAAATGAACAGGTAAATTTTCCTCTATTTTTTTATTAACAATGTCTTCTATTTTTTTTAATTCTTCGGGAGTTAAATTTCTGTCAAAATTAAAATCAAATCTCACTCTTTCGCTAGTAATATTTGATCCGGATTGATAAACATGGTTTCCCAAAACATCTCTTAATGCTTGATGCAAAAGATGTGTTGCGGTATGTCCCATGATAGTTTTTTCAGAATGATCCGCAAGTCCTCCCGCAAACTTTTTCGCCGCTCCCTTTCGGGATAAAGCCTGATGAGACTTCATTTTCTCTGCAAATTCCTGATTGTCAAATGTATATCCTAAGCTTTTTATTTGAGTTGGAGAAAGTCCGTGGGTTGTGTAGAGAATAAAAGCATCATCTGCGGAAATTTCAGTAACACCCATTAAATCGTCGCCAGTCCTTTTATATTTTCCTTTAATAAATTTTTTTGCATCAGATAGAACGCTTTTATATTTATCCATTTCTTGAGTGACAACATTAACGATTTCAGTAAACGAAGTATCCAATAAAAAAGGATCAGTATCTACATATTGTTCAGCTATGGATATTAGAATTTCTCGAACGTCTCGCTCCCCAAGGCCAATCAAGTAATCCGCAGCCCTTCTGATAAGCCTCCTTAGAATATATCCTTGTTCTTTGTTGGAAGGATAAACTCCTGCAGCAATTATAAAACTTGCAGAAATTAAATGGTCTGCAATGACTCTCATTTTTTTCTCGTTGCCTTTATATGGTTTATTATTTTGTTTTTCTATGGATTTAATAATCGGTTCAAAAAGATTTGTCTGAAAAATGTCTTGTTGATTTTCAACTGCTGCCAGAAGTCTCTCAACGCCTGCTCCATGATCAACATTTTGTTGGGGAAGTTTTTTAAAGCTGCCATCTTCCTGCTTTTGGTACTCCATAAAAACGCTGTTAACGATTTCCATAAATCTTCCGCAGTCGCAATTCGGATGACAATACTCTCCATACTCTGTAGTATGGGGGGTTCCGAAATCGAAGAAAATTTCAGAATCCGGTCCGCCGGGTTCACCAACCGGCATGTTGTCAGGTTCTCCGGCGCGTGACCACCAGTTTTTAATGTCATAAAAAAATATTCTTTCTTCTGGATTTAATCCTTCTTTTTTAAGAATTTCTGTCCATATTTTTTCAGACTCCGTATCTTTTTCTATTCCTTTATAGCCTTTAAAAACCGTTACATAAAGTTTATTCGCGGGTATTTCTAATTCTTTGGTAACAAATTCCCAAATCCATGGAATTTGTTCTTTCTTGAAATAATCTCCCAAAGACCAATTTCCCAACATTCTGAAAAATGTTGTATGACGGTTATCTCCAATTTCATCTATATCTTGTGCTCTAAAAGAATTTTGTACATTTGTCAATCTTTTTCCCATCGGATGTTTTTCTCCCAGAAGATAAGGGATCAAAGGCTGCATGCCTGAACTTGTAAATAAAGTAGTTGGATCATTCTGCGGAACCAAAGGCGAATTGGCAATTCTTTTGTGTCCTCTTTTTTCAAAAAAAGAAATATATTTATCTATAATTTCTTGAGCCGTCATTATTTGTTCATTATATCATGCTTAATAGACTATTTATTGTAAATAACTATCTTTAAATGTTAGGATAGATTTATTATGTCTATTATTCCTCATTTTGAAATAGTAACAAAAAATTCAACCATCTCTCATTTTCTTTTGATGTTAGGATATAAGCTTTTTTCTTTTTATTTTCCTCTTTCCCTTTTGACTAAGGGAATATCTGTGCCAAAAATAGGCTTTGTATATCTTCTTATTTATCTGCCAATTGCTGTTGTTTCTCCTTTGGTTGGCGCAGTAAGTCATAAATTAAATCCTTATATTTTGATAATGTGCGGAATTTTTGGTTACTTACTTTACTCTTTAGGAATGCTTTTTTTGCCTATATCTTTTGCTTTTTATTTTTTTCAGGTGATGCTTGGTATTTCTGCCTCTTTATTTTTCGTTGGAAATAGGATTATTCTTATATCATCTTCATTATCAAAACCTGCTCGTTCATTTGGCTGGTTTTATTCTGCTTCTTATTATGCTGCTGAATTAGCTCCTTTATTGGGCGCTGTCATTATATTTTTTTATGGATTTGAGAGCGTCTTTGTCCTGAGCATATTTATATATTTAATTAACATTGTCTTTACGATTTTAAATCTAAAAAAAGCTGAACCTTCCAACTATTTAGAAGGGTCTTTCAAGCAGTCTTTATCTCATTTCTTTTCGACGTCCAAAAAACTCTTCCAACCCAAAATTTTCCCTGCTATGTTAATTTCTTTTTTTGTTCTGTTTGTAGGAGGATTTTACAGCTCTTTTTTTCTGATTTTCCTTAAGGATAACGGTTGGACCCAAAATTCAATATTGAGTTACTCTTCGCTGAATTCTCTTTTATTTTTACCGGTTTCTTTTTACGGATTACATCTTCTTTCAAAAAACGCAAATCCAAAAAATATTTTTATCGGAAGCTTATTGTTTGGAATTTTTTCTTTGTTGATAGGGTGGTTTGGATTCTTTTTAGGGTTTATCGGAATCATTATTGTAAATCAGGTGATGGAGCTAGGAAGTTTTATCTCCAGTTCTGCCAGGTCAGGATTTCTATCCAGCGCATTTTCTTCTCATCCATCTGAGGCAGGAGCAATGGATACAACATTTTCTCCTCTTGGCACAGCATTGGGTTCACTTATTGGCGGTTTACTTATCGGATACATTGGATATACCGGAATTTTTATTTTTGGAGGAATGCTGATCACATTATCAGCTTTTTTGTTAGGCATTCATTTGGCTAAAGTTTCGCGCTGCGACCCCTGAGGGTTGAGTCTTGGTCATATTAAGATTATATCGCGATCAAGAATTTAGTATAATAAACGCATGTTAATCGTAATTAAGAAAAAGGCAACAAAAAAAGAGATTGAAAAAATGGCGGAAGACCTTGCGGGGTTCATTAAGATAGTAGTTGATATTGAGAGGAACATTCTTGCCGGCGGAGGGGAAAGACATGTTGAGGGGGAGCAGAAATTATTGCAGGAAGGATCAAGACAGCATGATTTGTGGGGCGGAGGTTTTGATACGGAAACAAAAGAAATTGATTATAATTCCATGATAAATCTGAGGCCTTCCCAAGATAATCCAAGCCGGGATATTCTCTCTTCGGATATAAGAAAAATATTTGATGAAATAGTTAAAGACTTACTTTTGTAAATTATGGACAACAAAGCTTTGGTTTTGGATATTGCAATGAATTTAAATAGAATTGGCAATTGGGCTGCGGATAATTTTAAAGTTAAAGAGAAGAGGATTTATTTTTTTTTGGATCAGACAACTGGATATATTAATAGTCTTAATAATTCTTCTTTTTCAAATAGGTTTAGAAAGACATTTGATAAATTTTTGGATGAATATAGACTATTAAATCAAGAAATTAAACTTAGCTCTAAAGATAATGAGATTTGGGGAGAGAAAATGATGACCTGGGGAAATATCTTGACCCACAGATCAAGGTTAATCTAGTTCTTCGTGCTGCGACCTCTGAGATTGAGCCTTGGGTATTCTAGTTTACACGGTTTGATATAATGTTTGCGTGAAAAAGATAAAAACTATTACGATTTGTTCAAGCGCCTCATTCTACAAAGATGTTTTAAAAATTAAAAAGGAATTAAAAAGCTTGGGATTTAAAGTTAAGATTCCATTAACAGCAAAGAAAATGGATAGATCGGGAGACTTTAAAGTCGAGACTTACAAGACATGGCTTGCTAATCCCAAAGACTATACGCGCAAGCGATATCTTATGCGAAAACATTTTCAAGCGGTTATAGCGGGAGATGCAATTTTAGTTGTAAATAATAAGAAGAAAGGAATCAATGGTTATATTGGAGCAAATGGAGTTATGGAGATGGCAATTGCTTTTCATTACAAAAAGCCAATATATCTTCTTAATAAAATTGAGGATGATTTTTGGTTCAAAGAAGAAATCCTCGGCATGTTCCCCATTTTTCTTGATGGAAAAATCGAAAATATTGCTTGATATTAAGTTTAATGGTAGAATTATTTTGATGGCAGAAGAAATACAGGGACAAGAAAATCAAGAGGTCCAGAGAATAGGCAAGATCAAATTAGATTTAGATTTTCTTAGTCCGGACTCTCGGAAGAATTTATTGGCGGGTTTATTTTTGGAAACTTTTGGTGATAAGCTATCTCCATCTGCGTTGCAGGAAGTGCAAGGAATTGCTGCTGGGAAACAACCAGCATCGGAAGGGCAGCTTGCTAATATTGAAGACGAGTACGTAAAATCAATAACGGATGTTGCAATATGGGGAAAATTTCCTCATGGAGTAGATGTTAAAGGAAGGGAATTAGTTGCTCCTAAGGATTGGTGGAGTGATTATGGAATTTTCAGTCCAACTGAATGGAAACCAATTCCTGGACAGCTCTTCGAACTGCGGAGCCCCCTATTCGATCCTGACAATGGGAATCCGCCTTTTCCGCAAGCAGGTTTTATTGCAGTGGTTCCAGATAATAATCCCGACTATTTATGCTTGTCTTTTTCATTCTTTCAAGATAAAAATGTGCGTGATGCTGGGCACAGATATGTCAGAAGTGCTTCAGTTATGTTTCGTATGCCAAAGGATAAAGCAAGAGAATTTATTAAGCATGTGAAAGAACAGAAAGACGGAGCTGATATAGCAGAGCGTTTTTTGCAAAAAGCAGTTCCCGGGACAATAGCTTCTGATGGAAAATCAAGGGGAATAAGTAGGATAAAGACAACAGAGCTATTGGTTTTAGACGAAGAATTTCAAGGGATTTTTTTTGGAAAAGAATTTTTTTCTAATTATAGTGCTTATTATAATAGACGCCGTAGTCCTGCAGAAAGGAGTGAGGATTACAGGAAATTAATGAATTTTAAATCTTTTGCGGAACAACATGTCGCCATAAAGAAATATTCTACCCCTGTTGGTTTTGGCGAGCCAAGCAAATATTGGTAAGTTGATTAATTTTCGTATGGTTTACATTTACACCTTTAAGCGGGAAAATTTTTGGTGCTTGACCCCGTATAGCCTTGCCGTTCGCCTTTCAGTACTATTCGTCGAGCTAAGCTCGATTCGTACACGGCTCACGGAACGGGCTTTGACGGGGTTGACGCACCAAAGTAGAAAGCAGTTCACTTTGGTGCTTGACTTTTTGAGAAGAAGTGTGATATAAATTTATTACTCTATACGCAAGTAAATAAGGGTAATGCACTTTGTGCGTTTTTTTTGTTGTTAAATGCCGAAAACCGATAATAAAACCAACATTGTCCGACAAAATTGGGGAAAAGAATACTCCTTCTTGCCAAAATTAGATCTTCTTTCTGTCCAAAAGAGTTCTTATAAGTGGTTTCTGGATATTGGAATTGGTGAAATTATTAAAGAAATTTCCCCTATTGATGATTTTACAGAAAAAAACTGGAGACTGGAATTAAAAAAATACAGAATAGGCAAAGCCGTAAATACACCGGAAATTGCTCTTTCCAAAGGTCTCATGTACGATGCTCCGCTATATGTAGAAACTACACTTACCAATAAAAAAACAAATGCTACCATAGAGCAGGAAGTTTTTTTGGGTGATATCCCTCAGATGACAGACAGAGGAACATTCATTATCAATGGAGTTGAAAGAACAGTGGTTAACCAGATGGTTCGTTCCCCCGGAGTATTTTTTACCGCGGTTCACGATAATGTTACAGGCAAAAAATTATATACGGCAGAAATTAGACCAATTCACGGATCATGGCTTGAATTTTCAACAACAAGACATGAAACAATTACGGTAAAAATAGATAGACGCAGAAAGTTTTTGGCGTCAACATTTTTGCGGGCAATCGGATTTTCTTCAAACGAGGACATTAAAGAATCCTTTAGGGAGCTGGAGGCGGATGGGAAAACATCTTTCATAGAAAATACTTTGCAAAAAGATGAAACGGGAAGTTCAAAAGATGCAATTATTGAAATATTTAAAAAAATGCATCCCGGAGAACCGGTGGTATTTGAGAAGGTTAAGGAAAATTTTGACGGATTATTCTTTAATGCAAGGCGTTACGATTTGGGGAAGGTCGGCAGATACAAAATAAATAAAAAACTTAAAGACATGGCAGGATTTAGAGAGTCCGATGTTCAGGTTCTTACAAGGGAGGATATTTTGGGAACAATAAGTTATTTAATAAAGTTGGCTCAAGGTGAAGAAGGCATTGACGATATTGACAGCCTTGCTAATAGACGCGTCAGAAGGGTTGGGGAATTGGTTGCAACAACAGCATTCAGGGTCGGAGTACTGAGGCTTGAAAGAAGCATTAAAGAAAGAATGAGCCTGATTGCCCCGGACGTTCCGCCCTCAATCGGAGCTTTAATAAATGCAAGACCGATTATGGCCTCAATTAATGAATTCTTCAGAACATCCCAGCTTTCGACCATATTGGATCAGACAAATCCTCTTTCTGAAATTGACAATTTAAACCGTTTAACCGTAATGGGAACAGGAGGAATTTCAAGAGAGCGCGCAGCCTTCTCGATCCGTGATATTAATAGTTCTCAATATGGGAGAATCTGTCCAATTAGAAGTCCTGAAGGGCCGAATATTGGCCTGGTAACTTATTTGGCTCTTTATTCCAGAATAAACGAACATGGATTTTTGGAAACTCCATACAGAAAAGTTGAAAAGATAAAAAGAGGCAAAGATATAAGTGTTAGGGCAACAGAAGAAATGGTTTATTTGGCTGCGGATGACGAGAGGCGGTATTATATTACTCACGCAGGAGTCTTATCGAACAATGCTCTGGAAGCCGATCGCGTTCCTGTCAGATATCAGGGCGGATTTATGGAGGTAGAAAAGGAAAAAGTTGATTTTGTCGATGTTGTTCCGCGTCAGGTTGTCGGAACTTCAGCATCTCTTATCCCTTTTGTTTCTCACGATGATACAAATAGAGCTTTGATGGGTACGCACATGCAATGTCAGGCAGTTCCATTGGTTGCTCCGCAAAGTCCAATAATCGGCACTGAAATGGAAAATGTTGTAGCTTCCGTAATGGGAAGAGTCACCAGAGCTCCATTTGACGGAACGATTACATACGCCGACGCAAATAAAATAACTATAAAGGGTAAAGCAAGAAGCGAGGAAAAAACTTATCAGATAAATTCTTTCAAAAGGACTTCTCAGGCTACTTCGTACACTCAAAGAGCAACAGTAATAGAAGGTATGAAAGTAAAGAAAGGGGATCTTTTAATTGACGGACCGTCTTCGGATAACGGAGAATTGGCTCTTGGACAAAATCTTTTGATTGCCTACGCATCTCTGGATGGATTGGGATACGAAGACGCAGTTGTTATCTCAGACAGATTGGTTAAGGAAGATGTTTTATCTTCAATTCATATTGAGAGATATGAAGCAGCTGTTGTTGAAACAAAACTCGGACCGGAAGAAACGACCAGAGACATCCCAAATGTTTCCGAAGAAGATTTAGCTAATCTTGATGAGGACGGAATAATTGTTGTGGGAAGCGATGTAGCTCCCGGAGATATATTGGTAGGTAAAATAGCGCCAAAAGGAGAAACAGAATTAACAGCGGAAGAAAGGCTCTTGAGAGCTATTTTTGGAGAGCAGGCAAGAGAAGTGCGGGATACATCTTTAAGAATGCCTCACGGAGAAAGGGGTACGGTAATCAGCGTTCAAATATTGGACAGGAAAAAAGGAGATGAATTGGAGCCCGGAACTCTTCGCAAAATTCTTATTGAAGTTGCGCAGTTTAGACACGTAGTAGTCGGAGATAAGCTTGCAGGCAGACACGGAAACAAAGGAGTTATTTCCAAAATATTGCCTGTTGCCGATATGCCATATCTTGCAGATGGTACGACAATTGACATTGTTATTTCTCCAATTTCGGTTTTGGCCCGTATGAATTTGGGACAGCTTTTGGAAGCTCATCTTGGGTGGGCATGTTCAAAACTAGGTATCAAAGTTGGAATTCCCGCATTTGAAGAGGTTGGGGAAGACAGAATAACAGGAGCTTTAAAAAAAGCTGGTCTTCCGGAGAACGGTAAAACAACTTTGTACGACGGAAGAACTGGCGAAGCATATGAAAATTCCGTTGTCGTAGGGGTGGAATACATGATGAAGCTTATTCACATGGTTGAGGATAAAACCCATGCCCGTTCCACAGGCCCGTATTCCCTGGTTACACAGCAGCCATTGGGAGGAAAAGCGCAAATGGGAGGACAGCGTCTTGGAGAAATGGAAGTCTGGGCATTGGATTCGCATAGGGCTCGTTATACTCTTCAGGAGATGCTGACGATAAAATCAGACGATGTGGTTGGGCGCGCTAAGGCTTTTGAAGCAATTGTTAAGGGAGTGGATATTCCGACCCCCCGCGTGCCGGAATCATTCAAGGTTTTAATAAAAGAGCTTGCATCTTTAGGATTAAATATTGAGCCTATCGGAGCAACGGTTATTCCGGAAGCATTGACATCCTTAGCAGTTGAAGGAAATATTATGGAGAAAAAAGCTGAAGAGGCATTAGAAAAAGATGCAGTTGCATTGCAACAAGCTTCATCTGCGGAAACTCCGGCAGAAGATCGGAAAACAGGTATTGCTTAAATATGAATGATATAAATAAAAAAATGAAAGACATTACGATTTTGGATTTTAAGGCCCTAAAGATTTCCTTGGCTTCCCCTAAGGATATATTGGCTTGGAGTTACGGCGAGGTAACAAAGCCGGAAACCATTAATTACCGAACCCTACGGCCTGAAAAAGACGGACTTTTTGATGAAAGAATTTTTGGACCTACAAAAGATTGGGAGTGTTATTGCGGAAAATATAAAAGAATTAGATATAGGGGAATAGTTTGCGATAAATGCGGGGTTGAAGTTACTCTTTCCAGAGTTAGACGTGAAAGAATGGGACATATAATGCTGGCTACGCCTGTTGCTCATGTTTGGTTTTTCAAAGGTTCATCCTCGCCGCTGTCTTTGCTTTTGGACATGTCCCAAAAAAACCTTGAATCGGTAATATATTATGCTTCATATCTGGTTATAAATATTGACGAAGAGAAAAAGGCAGAGGCTCTTACTTATTTCTCAAATTACATAGAAAAGAAAAAGCAGGGTATTAAGGAGGACATGAAAGTTGAAGAGGATAAAGTGATTGGAGAGATAGAGCAAAAGAAAAAAGATTCTTTATCCAGTAAGCCAAAAATAGAACAAAAAGAACTTATTCTGCAGGAGATGGAGCTTATAAAAAGACAAAAACTTACCGCGCTTTCCGAAAGATTGGATGGAGAAAGCAAAAAGCTGGATGAAATTTCTGAAGCGCTGGTAAAGCTCTTGAAGGGTCTGAGAATGGGAGCAGTGCTTTCCGAGGATGAATATTTTAAAATTCTGGAATATGATATTCCTGTCTTCTTCACAATTAGAACAGGCGCGGAAGGACTCCTGGAATTATTGGAAAAAATTGATGTTATGGAGTTGATAGCAGCGCTTCGCAAAGAAACGGAAAAAGCAAAAGGACAAAAATATCTGAAACTCATTAAAAGATTAAGACTTATTGAATCAATACGCAAGGCTGAAATTTTGCCAACATTCATGCTGCTTTCCGTATTGCCTGTTATTCCTCCGGATCTTAGACCTATGGTTCAGCTGTCGGGCGGACGTTTTGCGACATCGGATTTGAACGATTTATATAGAAGAGTTATTAACAGAAATAACAGATTAAAGCATTTAATGGGTCTGGGTGCTCCGCAGATAATTCTTAAAAACGAAAGGAGAATGCTTCAGGAAGCGGTTGATTCGCTAATTGATATTGCCCAAAGAAGCAGTCAGATAACCAGTTCTCCTTTGAGATCTTTGTCCGATATGCTTCGCGGAAAACAGGGAAGATTTAGACAGAACCTTTTGGGTAAGAGAGTCGACTATTCCGGACGCTCAGTAATTGTTGTTGGGCCTCAATTAACCTTGTCTCAATGCGGGCTTCCGAAAGAAATGGCTTTGGAGATGTTCAAGCCCTTTGTTTTAAGAGAGGTTATCGTAAGAGGATTTGCTCCGAATATAAAATCTGCAAAAAGATTTATTGAAAAGCGTCCGCCCGAAGTATTTGATATTTTGGAAGAAATTACCAAAAACCATCCTGTTCTTCTTAACCGAGCGCCGACTCTTCACAAATTGGGCATTCAGGCATTTTATCCGATTTTGATTGAGGGATCGGCAATTGCTCTTCATCCGTGCGTTTGTGCGGGTTATAATGCTGATTTTGACGGAGACCAGATGGCGGTTCATATACCTTTATCCAAAAAAGCTCAGGAAGAAGCAATAAATCTCATGATGCCCAAGCACAATCTTTTGAAGCCGGCTGACGGGGGAGCAATTACTCTTCCAAACAAAGAGATGGCTGTCGGAATCTATTATTTAACTTCGATTGATGAGTCTTTAAAACACGAAGACATCCCAATGTTCAAGGATGCGCAAGATGCGCTTTTGGCGCATGAAACTAAACGCATAAAATTAAGGGAGCCGATTATGGTTAGAATCGAAGATAAAAATCAAGAGACTTCTGTCGGAAGAATTTTGTTGCACGAAGCGCTTCCGACAACATTTGGATTTATCAATAAGTCCATTAACGCATCCGGAATAAAAGCAATCATTACGGAAGCGATTGCAAAAAGAACTCCCGATGAGGTGGAAAAATTAATTGACGCAATTAAACAACTTGGATTTTATGGAGCAACAATATCCGGTATTTCTGTTTCGGTTTTTGATAACGAAACCATTCCTCAGAGAAAAAAATTCATACAAGAGGCAGATAAAAAAGCGTCTCAAATAGAAAATGATTATCAAAAAGGATTAATCACGGATGAAGAGAGAAGAAGATTAACCAATGATATATGGCTTAGCACAACAGATAAAGTTGCAGATCTTACGTGGAACAATCTTAAATCTACAAATGTTATTAAACTTATCATAGATTCGGAAGGGGCAAGAGCCGGTAAAGAACAATTAAAACAGCTTTCCGCTATGAAAGGACTTATTCTGGATCCTCTTGGGAAGATAGTTGAACTGCCAATTAAGTCTAATTTTAGAGAAGGATTGTCAATCTTTGAATATGTTGCATCTGCCCGCGGATCCAGAAAGGGCTTGACAGATTCGGCTTTGAAGACTGCAAACGCAGGTTATCTTACACGCCGTCTTGTCGATGCTTCTCATGATGTGATTATAAGGTCGGATGATTGCGGAACGAAAAATGGAATTATAATTAACAAAGAAGAAAAAGATAGAGTAACTCCATTCCTTCAGCGAATATTGGGAAGGGTTTTGGCGGTAAACGTTACTTCTCAGAAATCGAAGAAATTAATCGCAAAAGAAAAAGAAGAGATAACAGCCGTTGCTGCCAAAAAGATTATGGAGGATGATGTGGCGGAAATAGTTGTAAGATCGGCGATTACCTGCGAGTTGGAATACGGTATATGCAGTTTGTGTTATGGTTGGGATTTTAGTACGAGAAAACAAGTTGAGATTGGAGTTCCGGTTGGGGTAATTGCCGCCCAATCAATCGGTGAGCCGGGAACCCAATTGACAATGAGAGTTAGGCACTTTGGGGGAGTTGTTATGTCTGACGTTACCCAAGGTTTGCCAAGAGTTGAAGAGCTTTTCGAGATGAGAACCCCAAAAGCCTTATCTCCAATTTCCGAATTTTTGGGTAAAGTAAAAATCGAGACAACAGATGACGGTTATCTTGTAAAAATAAAAAGCATCAAGATTAAGCCTTCGCAAGAACTGGAATATTTTATTCCCCTGACGGCAACTCTTAATGTTAAAGACGGAGATGAAGTTCTGCCGGGTGTTCAGCTGGCTCAGGGATATATCGATCCTAAAGAAATACTTAAAATCAAAGGCCTAATCGATGCTCAGCGTTATGTTATTCTTGAAGCTCAAAAAGTCTACGAGTCTCAGGGAATTGTAATTAACGATAAACATTTTGAAGTAGTTTTGAGAAAAATGTCTGATAAAGTTGTTGTTGAAACAATTGGAGATACGTCTTTAATCCCGGGCGCATACATCACTAAAACAAAGTTTCAGGACATTAATTCGGAAATATTATCTCAAGGCGGAGAGCCCGCAACGGCAAGGCAAACCATACTGGGGATCACGAAATCCGCTTTATATTCGGACTCTTGGCTTTCGGCAGCTTCTTTTCAGGAAACAACAAAGGTTTTAACTGAAGCGGCTTTGGAAGGACGCGAGGATCATCTCATTGGTCTCAAAGAAAACGTAATTATCGGCCGTCTTATACCTGTTGATTCCGATCAAATCGGAGTTGAAGGAAAACCCTCAAATGAGGTATAATATAAACGCAAAACGTAAAGCGTAAAACGCAAAATAATTATTTTTCGCTTTTAATTTTTAATTTTTAATTTGTACTATGCCGACACTATCACAACTTTCCAAAAGGGGAAGAAAAAGAAAGATAAAAAAGAGCCGCAGTGGGGCTTTAAGAAGGATTTTTAATGCAAAAGATCGTATCTATAAATCAACAGTTTCTCCTCAGAAAAGAGGAGTAGTTACTTTGGTTAAAACAATGACTCCGAAAAAACCAAACTCAGCTTTGCGAAAGGTTGCCCGTGTCAAATTATCAAACAAGATGGAAGTAACAGCCTACATCCAGGGAATAGGCCATTCTCTTTCAGAACACGGAATAGTTTTAGTCAGAGGCGGAAGAGTTAAGGATTTGCCGGGAGTAAAATACCATATAGTTCGAGGCAAGTTTGACTTACTAGGAGTTGAAGGAAGAAAGAGATCAAGAAGTAAATATGGAGCAAAAAGAAATGTAATGGAAGGAGCGGTTACGAAAGTAGTGACCGGAACAGCGGAAGCAAAACCGGTAGCACCAGCAGCGGCCTAAGTCCTGAGCTTATCGAAGGATTAAAAATTATGAGACATAAACAAGCGCCAAGAAGAGGTATAGACGGAGATACAATTTACAATAATAAACAAATTGCAAAGTTTATTAACTATCTTATGCGGGATGGTAAAAAAACTGTTGCCCAGAATGTTTTATATGCCGCTTTTGATTTAATTACCAAAAAAGAAGCGGATCCTCTTGCGACTTTTGAAAAGGCGCTTTCCAATGTCGGTCCAAAGCAAGAGGTAAAGGCAAAAAGAGTCGGAGGAGCATCATATCAAATTCCTATGGAAGTGCGTCCGGAAAGAAGGGCTGCTCTTGCCATGAAATGGATTGTTGATGCGGCGCGCAAACGCTCGAATAAAGATTATGGAGTTTTTGAAGAAAAATTAGCAGCAGAATTATTGGATGCTTCCAGCGAACAAGGCGAAGCGATCAAAAAAAGAGATTCAATCCTCCGTATGGCCCAAGCAAATCGCGCATTCAGCCACTTCAAATGGTAGACCACGATCAAATTTGACTAATTAGTCCAATTAGACTAATTTGATAATATGGGCGGCTACAAAAGTCTTCTGGTTTATAGATTAGCAACCACTATTTCTGATTTTACAGTTGTCTTTTGCGATCGGTGGATAGATAAAAAATCTCGCACATATGATCAAATGATTCAGGCCGCCCGTTCAGGAAAACAAAATATTGTGGAAGCATCGAAAGAATTGTCCAGTAGCAGCGACATATTATTAAATAGCGTTAGCAGGAGTTCTTATGCTGAACTTACAGAAGATTTTGAAGACTTTTTGCGTCGAAGAAATCTTGCGATTTGGAAAAAAGATGATCCAAGAGTGATTCGCATCCGGTCATTCAAAGAGTCAATAGAAAACCCTACCAGTTTAATGGATGTTGCCAAGTGGACCAATTTAGATTTCAACGATCCTGAAAATTTTGCAAATTTAATAATTTGCCTTTGTTTTAAACAAGGGTATTTGATGGATAAACTTCTTCGTTCGAAACAAGATAAATTTATTCAGCAAGGCGGTTTCCGCGAAAACCTTTTCAAGAAAAGGCGTGATTACAAATTGGGCAAATTAGATTAATTAGTCTAATTGGATTCCTAGAATTTTGTCACCGATTTGGATCGCTTTAACTACATCCATTCCTTTGGTTACTATTCCAAAATTTGTATATTTACCGTTTAGAAATTGTGAATCTTTCTTGGTAATGAAAAATTGCGCGTCATTTTGGATTTTTCCATCGCCCCTGCTGGCAACTCCAACAGCGCCAACCACGAAAGGTTTATTATTAAATTCAACCGGCATATTTCCTCCGCCTGTGCCATTTCCATCCGGATCTCCGCCCTGAATTACCCAGTCTTCAACCCTGTGAAAAGTTAAATTATTATAAAATCCGCTTTTAGCTTTTGCTAAAAAGTTTTTTACAGTGTTAGGCTCCGAATCTGGATAAAGAGTTAATTCAATATTCCCTCTATCAGTTTTTATGACGGCCGTCACTTCATTTGATACCGATACATTGTTAGTTTGGGATGTTGGAGATGGAGTTAAGTTTAGGGCTTTATCTTGCGATTGAGCAGAAGTTATGGATTTAGGGTTGAGTGTCGCATCTTGGATCACTGCAGGTTTTAGTTTTGTCGCATTATTGTTAATCATAAGGACAACAAATAATCCGAGGAGAATTAAAGCAACAATCATCATAATTTTTCCCACATTTGTTATTGTACCATAATGGAATATCATAAAAAAGCCGCCAAAGAGAATATGCATCATCTAAATATTTTACCCATTGCGCAGACTATAACTTTCCATTACATTTTAATTAGTGAGATTATTCTCCCGCAGTTTTGGTAATTTATTATTGGTAATCTTAATAGCAATATTTGGTTTGTTTGGCGGAGTTGGGCAGGTACGCGCATCAACTGGAGATGTTTTGCGAAGCATCTTTATTAACCCAATACCTGACTGTTTTTATTTTAGCGCCGGACTTGCTTTTGATGGAAGAGAGCTTCTATTAAGTTGTACAGTTAGCAATACAATTACTCGCGTAAGTCCGGTTGATGGCAGAAATCTCGGGGCATATACTGTTGATGGAATTTCGGCCATCGAAGGTATTGCCGGTATGTCATGGGATGCTCAAAACAATCGGTTATGGGTGGGAAGCGCTAGGGCAAGACCGCATAAAATATATACTGTTACTTTGGATCGAGTTGCACATCGGGGCACAGCAACTTTGCGGTTTACGCACGCACAGGCAAAAGGAGAAAGTTGGTTAAGCGGAGTGACATTTGATTCTACGGATGGCACAATCTGGCTTGGACCAGGGGGCCAAACAAACATTTATCACTATGCTCAAACAGGAGATTTCTTGAGCTCTTTTGACGCGGCCAGATTTGCTCCCTATGGAAAAACAGGACTTGCTGTCGGGTCGGCAGCAAAACTTTATGTGGCAAATGATGGCGGATCGCAGATTTTCTCTGTTAATAAAGACGGCAGTTCTCCGGCGCTTTTTGCTAATGTCCCCGCAGGCAAACGAGTAGAAGATCTAGAATGTGATGGTAATACATTTGCTCCCAAGAGCGTGATTTGGAGTAATTACTCTTTTGATAATTATGAACTTAATGCGTTTGAAGTTCCGTCCGGAGAATGTCCAGCGCCTCAAACACCCCTTACACCTCTTATACTTATTCCGGGAATAGCGGGATCGGAATTGAAAAGCGATCAGACTTTCACATCAACAATTAAAGATTGCGGAATTTTGCCGGAATTTAGTTATGGTGTTAATGATATCGTTTGGGTAAATACAAAGATGGCACTTATCTCACCTTGTGATGATTATTTTGATATTCTAAAACTCAAAGCCGATGGACAAACCCCAGAATATCCTCAAGTTGTTCTCAGTGGAGCTTTTTTACAAAGGTTTTATGGCGATTTCATTAAATTTTTTACAGATAATGGTCATGATTTAAATAAAACTTTATTTATTTTCCCCTATGATTGGAGATTAGATATTTCGGGCACGGCATCACTTCTAGATCAGAAAATACAATCTGTAAAAACAGAAACAGGAAGTGATAGGGTAGATATTATAGCTCATTCAATGGGCGGACTGGTTGCGAGAAATTATATTGCGGATTCTGAAAAAGCCAAAAATGTCAGAAAATTATTCACTTTAGGAACTCCGCATTTAGGAAGCGTTAAGTCTTTAAAAACTTTACTATATGGTGACTGTCTAGCATTGGAATTTGGCCCCTTCTGCTTATCGATTAATCAATCCGAAGTAAAGGATGTAATTAAGAATATGATTAGTGGATATGAGCTTGTTCCATCTCAAGAATATTTCAACTTTTATAATGGACAAGATATTAATCATCCTTATCCTTACAAAACAGAATCCGGAACTCTAAATTATACGCAGATTAAAAATTTACTAACCAGCCTTAGCTTTAACACGTCTCTTTTTAATCCTTCTGAAACTTTCCATGCTTTAGATAATTCGTTACCTAATACAAATGACGTTGATGTTACGGTGATTACAGGATCTGGGCAACCTACCTTAGGCCAAATTATTGAAGAAAAAAGAATATCATTGTTGGGAGTTCCGTATATTCATAAAGACATGATTAATATTAATGGTGATGAAATAGTGCCTCTTTTCAGCGCTTCTTTAAATGATGCTGGAAGAAATAAGTCATTGTTTAATCCCGCTAAAGTTTTTTATACCAATCAAGAGCATGGCAATTTGGTTGCTTCTGGGCCTGCGCTAAATTTAGTAAAAAATATTCTCAACAACGATAACCAACTGCCTAACGGAGTTTCCGTTCAACCTTATCATTTCAGCGGAGCTCAGATTTCCGTGCATTCACCAGTTAATATTCATGTTTATGATTCCTTAGGGAATCATACAGGACCAACTTCTGATGGGGATTTTGAAGCAAATATTCCGGGAAGTTCTTATGATACTTTGGATGATGCTAAATTTATCTTTCTTCCCGATAATGGAAATTACAACATAAAATTTGAAGCAACAGATCGGGGAAACTTTGATTTTAAGATTAGAAAATTTGAAAATGATATAAATACATTTGCAGTTTTATACAACGATATTCCCTTAACTAATTCTACAAAAGGAGAAACTAATCTGGACACATCATCAAATGAGCCGCCGATTCTCCAAATTGACCAAGATGGCAATGGCATTATCGACAAAACCGTAAATCCGACAGTTATATTAACAGGGGACGAAGTCTATGATGAAACTGTGCCTGAAGCGAATATTCATTTCGACACTCAATTACGGGATATCGTTCTGACCGGATTGGATAATGTCAGTCAGACAAATATTGCTCAGACACAAATCTCAAAGAACAAGGAACAGGTTGTTATAACAGATAAATCAGAAAATACGTTAATACTTACGGATACGGATAGGGCTCATGGTTCTAATTCGGTTTTCAGCATAACATCTTTGTCCTATAATTCAGTTCCGGCAGTTATAGATACAAATAAACTCTCCATTAAATATCAGGTGTATAAAAACGGCGCAGTAAAGTCATTCAGTCAGACATTTGAAATCAAAGGAGTTGTAAAAATACAACTAAGCTATGATCCTAAGACAAATAAAACCACTGTCGCTATCGGCAAACAAAAGGAGATAGCGGATGGGATGAGGATATTGCAGATCTCAACAGAAAAAGGCAGCCTGAAGTATAGTTATTAGTTATTTTCTCGATTTATTAAAAAATATTTTCCAGATTATCCAAATTACAACAAACCAGAAGAAAGTATTTAAAGTCATCAAAAAATAATTAGTAGTTCCAGTGCCAAACATTGTCGCTCTACTATCTTTGAATGGAAATCCAGACTCACCAGCGATAAGTGTATTTGTTGCTATAGCATTAATTATAGAAGCTACATACATAGCAACTACGCTCAATATCAAAATAACCACAAATAATTTTTTGGTCATAATTTTACACTACCACAAAATTTGCACATCAACAACACTGAACATTAATGCGTGGAAATACAGGAGGTGTCAATATGATTCCACCTTAAAGGTGGAAGATATTAACCTTGTTCTCCACAACAGAAGTGGTTGTTCCGCACGATCAGAGGAGATAAGGTAACTATTTTCTATCAATAACTTTTTTAAATAGTTTCCAAATTCCCCAAATGATCAAGAACCAGAAAACTACATCCAATAAAAGCATTGTGCTTTCTGTTTCAGATCCAAAAAAATTAAAACTAGAGAATCCAAATGGAAGCCCAATAAGTCTCCCCTTTGACACATTAAAGACGAGATCTAAAGAGGCCACTCCATAAGTCGCAATTACGCTGAATATCAAAATAACCACGAATGATTTTTTGCTCATAGTTTTATTCTTGCATGATTACTCTATCATGATACGCTACCATAAATACCATATCACAAAATTTCCATATCAACAACTAACGTCTAACGCTCTAATGAGACATATCATTAGAGTGGTGTGTCAATATTTAATTTCGAGGAGAATTAATGTTGGCAATCACGATAAATTTTCCCACGTTTGTCATTGTGTAGCACTTTTTTATCTAAACAAAAATTGATTTATTCCTTGTATGTCTATTCTGCACAGACCTGGTTTGTATAGTTGTAACTTTTCCTTCTTAAAGATTCTGTCACTTTTTTCGATTAGGCAAAATTCCTATTTCAGTCCATTTATTGATTAGGTAAGACTATTCTTTGACTTCAATCTTAAAAAAGAGTATAAAAAGAGTAGGGTTAAATATGAAGTGGTTTAAGAATTTAATGAGTACAAATAAGGGTAGGATATTTTGGCTGGTCTTTATGGTAGTAGTAGGATTTATGCCAATACCGCAAAATTACTATTTTGTAGTATTAATTTTAGAAATAGCTCTGGCATGGATTGGCATAGACCATTTATCCAATAGATTAAACATTAAGCACAAAAAAATCTGGCGAATTATGGCAGTGTTTTTTACAGTCTTTACCTACTTAATGTTTCTCATAGTTAAGCGAAAACAATTAAAAGCCTCCTTATAAGAAAAGTATTAAGAGTGAATACGAAAACAATAGAACATAAAGCAAAAATATGTTATACTAACAAAATCACTTGGAGGTTAATTAGCTTCCCTTACGAGGGAAGTTTTTGTTAAAAATACTATGGCTGAAGATAAGAGATACGTTGAGCTAGACCACATCCGCAATATTGGAATTATTGCGCATATTGACGCGGGAAAAACTACTACTACCGAGCGTATTTTGTATTACACAGGGAAAACCTACAAAATCGGAGATATTGACGAGGGCACGACAGTCATGGATTGGATGGAAGAGGAAAGAAAACGCGGTATTACTATTGTGTCCGCCGCAACCACCGCATATTGGCGGGGTTACCGATTTAATATTATTGACACTCCCGGGCATGTTGATTTTACAGCAGAAGTAGAAAGATCTCTTCGTGTTTTAGACGGTGGAATTACAGTTCTGGATGCGGAAGAAGGGGTTCAGTCTCAATCCGAGACAGTTTGGAGACAGGCGGATAAATATAAAGTTCCGAGAATCTGTTTTGTTAACAAAATGGACAAATTGGGAGCAGATTTTCTGGCAACTGTTAAGTCAATTGAGGATAGGCTTGGAGCAAATCCGGCAATTATGGTTTTGCCAATTGGAGTAGAATCTACTTTTAAAGGAGTTTATGATTTATTGACAAGAAAATCCGTCGTTTGGACAGGAGAAGAATTGGGCGCAAAATTTGAAGTAACTGATGAAATTCCTGAGGGAATGGGGCCGGAAATCGAAAAATACAGAGCAAAACTTGTTGAGAAAATTTCTGAGACAGATGATGCTCTTGTTGAAAAATATCTTAACGGTACAGAAATTACAGTTGACGAATTGAAAAAAGCTTTAAGACGAGCAGTTATTGAGTATAAGTTAGTTCCTATTTTTGCAGGATCATCTTTGAGAAACAAAGGTGTTCAGCTTCTTTTGGATGGAGTTGTCGATTATCTCCCATCCCCGGTTGATTTGGGTCAAGTTAAGGGATTAAATCCAAAAACAGGCGCTGAAGAGGTCAGAAAACTTGTTCCGGAAGAAGCGTTGTCGGGTCTTGCTTTCAAAATCCAAAATGATCCCCATGTTGGAAAACTTACCTATTTTAGAATTTATTCGGGAAAGATTTCTGCGGGAAGCTATATTTACAACAGTACCAAAAACGCTCAGGAAAGAGTTGGGCGTTTGTTGTTAATGCATTCCAACGAGAGAACAGAGATCAAAGAAGCATTTGCCGGAGAAATTGTTGCAATTGTCGGACTTAAAGATACCACAACCGGAGACACTTTATGTGATTCCCAGAAGCCGATTATTTTGGAAAAAATTTCTTTCCCGGAACCGGTTATTTCTTTGGCAATTGAACCAAAAACAAAAAACGATCAGGAAAAACTTGGTTATGCTTTGAAACGTTTGATGGATGAAGATCCGACATTTCAAGTCAAGACGAATCACGAAACAGGACAAACAATTATCTCAGGAGTTGGAGAGCTACAGTTGGAAGTCAAAGTAAATACCATGAAAGCAGATTTCGGAGTGGAAGCGAATGTCGGAGCTCCGCAAGTAGCCTACAAAGAAACGATTGTCAGAATTGCAGAAGGGGAAGGAAAATATATCAAGCAGTCAGGCGGAAAAGGGCAGTACGGACACTGTTTATTGCGAGTTGAGCCAAAACCCAGAGGAGAAGGATTTGAATTTCTCAATGAAATTAAGGGAGGAACGATTCCTGCGGTATTTATAAGTTCAATTGAAAAAGGAGTTAAGGAAACCATGGAGAATGGAATTTTGCTAGGATATCCAATGGTGGATATGAATGTAGCTGTTTATGACGGATCATTTCATGAAGTTGATTCTTCCGATATTGCCTTTAAAATCGCAGCATCCCAAGCCTTGCAGGCTGCTACGAAAAAAGCAGGATTAACTCTATTAGAGCCAATCATGAAAATTGAAGTGACGACTCCAAGTGAATTTATGGGTGATGTTATCGGAGATTTGTCTTCCAAAAGAGCGCAGATTTCCGGAACTGAGGAACGAGCCAGAGCGACAATTATTTTGGCCTTGGTTCCTTTATCCGAATTGTCCGGATATGCGACTATACTTCGTTCGATGTCTAAAGGCCGCGCATCATACTATATGGAACCATCGCATTATGAAGAAGTCCCCAAAAATATTCAAGAAGAAATGCTTGCTAAATCCACATTTACCGGCCGCGTTTCAAATCAGTAAAATCTGATTTTTATCACGGCGCGACTTCCTGGTAGTATATGATTGTTCTTTGGGTAAGGGTAGGGAGAAGATATGTTTTTGCAAAATAGAATAGGAAATCAGGTCTTTCAATGAAAGTAACCGAGGGATAGCTGGCATTATCATCGCAAAGATTTCTCTTGTTGACAAAAGTATTTCCTCCTCTTGCCGCATTTGCG
>CAZYIC010000004.1:0-37057 GCA_964646925.1 uncultured Gammaproteobacteria bacterium | reverse complement strand
AAGACGCATTGCATTGTTTTATTGGATAATCTCTGCTATATTAGGATCGCTTGCCCTAGTTTTATCAAGTCAAGCTAAGGTTTTTGCCATTATAATGCTTCTAATTATTGTTGGCGGAAGCCTGCTTTTTCTACACCTTGCCTTAAAAAATACATATGATGAAAATCATTTATAACACATTAAAACTCTTAAGACCAAGGCAATGGATAAAAAATGCTGCAATTTTTGCCGCGATAACGTTTTCCGGAAACCTTTTTGACGTATTTTCGCTACAAAAAGCATTGACTGCATTTATTGCATTTTGCGCTTTATCTTCTGCGAGTTATATTTTTAATGACATTTTTGACATACAAAAAGACAGACTTCATCCATTCAAAAGAATGAGACCTCTTGCAAATAAAGATTTATCGGTAACTTTTGCTTTGACAGTTGCATCTTTCTTAATAATAATTTCTTTTGCTTTAGGAATCGCTGTTAATCCGGCATTTATTATATTGGAAATTTTCTATTTATTAATTCAATTCTTTTATTCAACAACTTTAAAGGCCCTAGCAGTCATGGATATTTTAGCTATCGCATTGGGTTATATTTTAAGAGTTTACGCAGGAGAGGTGGCGGGAGGGTTTCATATATCTGTTTGGCTTCTATTGACAACAATTTCCCTGTCGCTTTTTCTTGCCATAGGCAAAAGGAGATCGGAGCTGACATTGGTCTCGCAAAATAAATCTATAAATATATCCGATGTAAGAAAAACTTTATCTCATTATTCGGAAAGACTCTTAGACGTTTATGCTTCAATTTTTGCAACATCAACATTTGTGTCCTATGCGCTTTTTACTTTTTTGGAAAATCCGGCTGGATTTAAGCTTGGGATTAGTCTATTTTTACCTGATTTCCTGCCGGCATTTTTTCAAAGGAAATGGCTGATGATAACAATCATTCCTGTGGTTTACGGGCTTATGCGTTACTTACAAGATATTTATGAAAAACATGAAGGAGAAAGTCCGGAAAGGGTATTGTCCTCCGACAAGCCTTTGCTTACATCTGTAATTACCTGGATTATTTTGGTTATTCTTATAATATACGTGATAGGGCCTTAAGTCTTATTACTTAGCTGCGTAAGAGGAGCTGATCCAGCCTGTTTTGCCGTCTGTAAGTTTTATTTTAAACCAGCCTTCTTTTTCCTCAATTAATTCATAACTTTCTCCCGGCTTAACTTGAGAGATTTCTAAAGAATTCAGGGAATTGTTTTCCCTAACTCTTAGAAAACCGGTTGGAGTATCCAATATTAAAACTTTGGGAGCCGCAATAACAGATATTGTTCCTGTGGAAGATGCTATAGGCGGTTTTGATAAATCGGCATTTACTCCCAAAAAGATAAGGGAGCTTAATTTGTATCCCGAAGCCGTCCTAATTTTTATAGATTTCTCTTTATATCCGTCAAGTGTAATTCTCAAATCATGGTCTGATTCGCTAACTTGTTTTAAAAGTAAAGGTGTTGCCCCAACCGGATTGCTATCCAAAAAAACATTTGCTTTATCCGGCATTGAAACCACCAAAATTTCCACATTTTTCTCATCACTTAGAGGAGATAAACTTATAATACTTCCCTCGCTACTGCCATTATCGGCAAATGTTCTGTCTACGACAGTAAGAGTTAATTTATTTATAGGAATTTTTGCATCATAAGATGGGTAACTATTGTCTGCTGGGATAAGCTTTACCTCATGTTCCCCAATGTTAATTGCCTCTTGAATTCCACATCTTTCCCCACCCATACAAAAAGGAGTTTTGCCAACTAATTTTCCGTCAAGATAAACATTGCTTTGAGGCATAGATGTTACTTGAAGCGCGCCTTTACCGGATTTCCTTTCCAAAAAAAATAAAATCCCGAAGAAAATTAAAATTGCAATTAATAATGGCGCGATAAACAACAAAGCTCTTTTCATATATTTAGTAAAAATAATTATAGCATCTATAGCGTCCTTTGCGAGCGCTAAAACAAAGCGCGTTAAAAAATTGTTGAATGAGATGTCAGGGGGATTCCTCGTCCGAAGGATCGAGGAGGGGGTGCAAATCACCCGACAAACGAATGAAACAATTTTAGCGCAGCTTTTATGCGAGCGAGTTTTGGTACTTTTGCGGCCAAAAGTACAATAAAAAATAAATAAAAATTATCTTAAAGGAGATCCTGAAACCCCACTTCGCTAAAGCTTCGAGGGACAAGTGAGTTCAGGATGACAACTATTGGAAATTAGTAGTCCATGCCGCCCATGCCCCCTGGCATTCCGCCCGGCATAGGAGATTCTTTTTTCTCCGGCAAATCGGTTACAAGCGCCTCGGTCGTCAGAATCATGATCGCAACAGAGATTGCGTTTTGAATTGCTGTTCTGACAACTTTCAAAGGATCAATTATTCCTTCTTTCAGCATATCAACCGGTTTTGCATTTTCAACCGAATCCAAAGTCATAACATTAAATCCCTGGCCAACTGAGCTTACTTGTCTAGCCTTGGCAATTAACTGCCCGGCATCTACTCCTGCGTTTTCCATTAATTTTATAAATGGAGATTCCAATGCTTTTTTAACAATTTCAAATCCGAATATTTCATCTCTTGAAGATTTCAAGCTTTCAGCTGCCATTCTTCCTGAAATATCCAAGAGCGCAACTGCTCCTCCCGGCACAATTCCTTCTTCCAAAGCTGCTTTTGTTGCGGCAACCGCATCATTGACCCTTTCTTTTTTGTCTTTCATTTCGACCTCTGTTGCTGCTCCGACATTTATTACCGCAACTCCGCCCGAGAGCTTGGCTAATCTTTCCTGCAATTTTTCTTTATCAAAATCCGAAGTTGACTCCACAATTGCTGTTCTTATCTGAGCAACTCTGGCGGTGATTTTAGCTTTGACCCCTTTTCCACCGATAATTCTTGCATTATCTTTATCTGCCCATACTTTATCCGCTCGTCCGCAATCTTCGATAGTTACACTATCAAACTTTCGGCCTGTGTCATCCGAAATAACTGTTCCGCCAGTTAAAATTGCTATATCCTCAAGCATTTCTTTTCTTCTGTCTCCAAATCCCGGAGCTTTGATTGCCAGCGCATTGAAAGTTCCTCTCATTTTATTAACTACCAAAGTAGCCAATGCTTCACCTTCAATTTCATCTGCAATAATCACTAAATTTTTTGAAACTTTAACCAAATTTTCCAAGAAAGGAAGAAGCTCATTAAGAGCGGAAATTTTTTTGTCTGTGATAAGAATGTATGGATCTTCAATTTCTGCTTCCATTTTGTCCGGATTTGTAACCAGATATGCAGATGCATAGCCTTTATCAAATTCCATTCCTTCTTTGTATTCGATCTCTGTTGATAATCCCTTTCCTTCTTCAACTGTTACAACTCCGTCTTTTCCAACTTTTTTAAGAGCTTCCGCAATTAGATTTCCCAACTGAGGATCTCCCGCCGAAATTGTGGCAACATTTGCAATATCAGATGCTTTTACTGCTTTTCCCATCTTTTTAAGCTCGGAAACTACAAATTCTCCTGCCTTCTCAAGACCCCTTCTCATAACCATAGGATTTGATCCTGCAGTGATCATTTTAATTCCCTCTGTCACTATCGCGTGAGCCAAAACAGTTGAGGTTGTCGTTCCGTCTCCTGCAACATCTGCGGTTTTACTTGCAGCTTCTTTAACAAGCTGTGCTCCCATATTTTCAAATGGATCTTGCAATTCTATTTCTTTGGCAACAGTTACTCCGTCGTGAATGACGTTTGGAGCTCCCCATTTCTTATCCAATGCAATATTACGTCCCTTAGGACCAAGCGTAGTTGCAACAGCTTTGGCAAGCTGGTCTACGCCTTTTTTTAATAATTCTCGCGCTTCTGCACTGTATTTAATTTGTTTTGCCATAATCGCTCGTTTTCACTCGCTCAAATTAAAAATTAAAAATGAAAAACCCAAAATTAACTTTTAACTATTCACTTTGAACTTTTAATTTACGATTGCCAGTATATCTTCTTGCCCAACCATTGTCCATTCTTCATTCTCAACTTTCACTTCCGATCCTCCCCATTTCTTGTACATAACTTTTTGTCCGACTTTAACAACAACCGGATGTTTTTCTCCTTTTGGTCCAATTTTTCCATCTCCAACTGCCATAACAATTCCCATTTGAGGTTTTTCTTTCGCGCTGTCCGGCAATATAATTCCGCTTGCGGTTTTTGCCTCCGCCTCCAAAGGCTTAACTAAAACATTATCAAAAAGAGGTTTTATATTTAATTTCTTCACCATATAAAATTAACAAAAAAATATCACTCCTATCAAATGATCGCTTGTGATTTATACAATAAAAATAATTCCGTGTCAATATCCTATAGTTTAACTAGAGTTGACATGATGCTTTTTTCTTTATACGATAAATTATAGGGATTGTTATGTCCATTTTTTCGTCGTATAAAAAAATTTTTTTATTAGGCTTTATAGCCGTAACTCTTGTAGTAATTCCATTTTCCGTATATGTTGCCCAACAGCGCCAGCAAACAAAAAGTCAAGCTGCCAAATCAACTACTCTTTCTTTTGAACCCAAATCTCCAACAGTAAAAGTTAATGAGATATTAACCTTAAATATTGTATTAAATCCGAATGCGGGAACAACCACTCCTTCTTCTCCCAATCAGGTATCTTTTGTCAAATTAGTCGTAGGTTTTGACCAAACAAAATTTGAAACACTAACCGATGGCACGGAGAGCCTAACCCCGAGCAAAGATCCTTTAAATAAATTAACATCCATACTGGAAGATCCTGTATATACACCTACAACAGCATCTATTTCTCTGTCTGTAGGCGCAGATCCGGCCAATGTATTGGAAACCAATGCTAAAATCGCGGTATTAAAACTTAAAGCCAAAGCCGTAACAAACGTCCCGACTGAAATCACACTTGACGGCAGTCAGGTCTTATCAATAGCGTCAACTGACGGAACAAGTGAAAATGTTTTATCATCAGTTAATCGTGCAACAGTGACTATTGCGGGAGATTCTTCTACCACTATCCCTTCTCCAACTCTTACTTCCGCCCCTTCCTCAACATCATCCGCTACTGCCAATAAATCGCCTGCATGTACCGCTCTAGGCCTTGACAGAGCGTCAAGCGGTACGGCTCCTTATTCGATTACGTTTACAGCAACCGGGAATGATACGGATGGAACTATCAGCAAAGTAACGTTTAATTTTGGAGATTCTCCTGTTCAGGATATAACACAAACCGGAGGAATAGGCACCAACTCTGTAAGTGTGCAGACTTCTCACACCTATAATAATCCCGGAATATACAAAGCTTCTGCAACTTTAACGGACAATAATGGAACAATAAGTACTGTGGATAATAATTGCAGTCAAACAATAACAGTCGCTACCCGAACAACAACCGTCAATACATCTGAGCCCGGCGAACCAAACTCTCCTGCGACAAGCTTCATTGCCGAAGTACCCGAAACCCCCACGCCTGCTTCAACCGTATTTTTCCAACAGCCCTCACTTCCTCCAACAGGTCCGGGCGCAGAAATATTAGGTATTGGAATAATAGGAGTAATAATTACGGCTATCGGAGGACTATTGCTTATACTTCTTTAATTATTTTCTTCTATCATTGATATCAATGCCTCTTGAGGAATAGAGATTTTTGCCTGCGCAATCATGCGTGATTTTCCTTTCTTCTGCGCTTCCAATAATTTATCTTTTCTTCGCCTATCTCCTCCCGACATTTTCGCCAAGACATCTTTTCTAAAAGGAGGAATTTCTTCCCTGCCAACAATCTCTCCGTCTACGACTCCCTGAATAATTTGCCTGAATTGCTGACGGGGTAAAGAATTTTTAAGTTTTTCCGTTTTTTGCCTTGCCACATGAATTGCCTCATCTTTGTACGCTAATTCCGACAAAACATCTATTACGATATCATTCACTTTTATTTCTACTTTTGAAAGATTCGCTTCTCTATATTCTGTCAATTCGTAATCCAAACTTGAATATCCGTTTGACGCGGATTTTAAATCAGACGAAATTCCTCTAATAAACATGCTAAAGGGCATATCGTAAGACAAAACAGCGTAACTTTCATGATAACTCAAGTCCAAAAGATCTCCCTTTCTGGCTTGACATACATTCATAATTGGACCAACATAATCTTTCGGCGTATAAACTGTCAATACCATGTATGGTTCCAGCATTGTTCCATCATCCTTTTTATCGTATAAAACTTGCGGCATTGTTAGTAAAATTTCCAAATTAAATTCTTGCTTTATCCTCTCTTTAATAATTTGCGCATGCAACAGCCCCAAAAATCCAACTCTGAATCCGCTGCCTAAATACGAAGAATACTCTTCCGTATATGTCAAAGCTGTATCATTTAAGGTTAGCCTTGCCAAAGATTCTCTCAGATAAACGAAGTCATTCGTACTCTTAGGATATACTCCAAAAAATACCATGGGTTTTGGGGTTTTATACCCGGGTAATGGCTCTAAATTTGAAATTTTAAATTTTAAATTTGAAATTGACGTAATGGTGTCTCCAACTCTGCATTGTCTGATATCTTTTATTCCTGTTATAACATAACCTATTTCCCCTGTTGTTAGTTCTTCCGAGGAGACAAGGAATGGAGAGAAAAAACCCAAGTCTGTAACTTCTGTTTGCATATTGTTTTGAAAAAGCTTAATTTTGTCGCCTTTCTTCAATTCTCCATCTACAATTCTGACATAGGCAACTACCCCGCGAAACTCATCGTAAACAGCATCGAAAATTAATCCTCGTAATGCGTTGTTCTTTTCCCCTTTTGGCACAGGCAATCTTTTAATAATTGCTTCCAAAAGCAAATCTACGTTTTTGCCCGTTTTTGCGGAGATATGTATTATTTCTTCTTTTTTAAATCCAAAAACATTAACTAACTCGCTTGCTACAGCCTCTGTTTGAGCGCTTTCCAGATCAATCTTATTAATAACCGGAATTAATACCAATTTTTCTTTTTGCGCTTCCCTAAAATGGGCAACTGTTTGCGCCTGAATTCCTTGAGTCGCATCAACTAATAAAATCGCTCCTTCACATGCGGCTAAAGTCCGGGAAACTTCATAGGAAAAATCCACATGTCCGGGAGTATCGATGAGATTAAGGGTATAGGGTAAAGCGTTTAGGGTATAGTTCATGCGGACAGGAGCGAGTTTAATGGTTATTCCACGTCTACGGCTGATTGGATTCTGATCCAAAAACTGCTCTTGCATTTTATCTTTCTGGATAGTGTTTGTTATTTCCAAAAGTCTGTCTGCTAACGTCGATTTCCCATGATCAACATGGGCAATAATTGCAAAATTCCTGATATTTGTTTGATTCATGGACTATATTATATCCGAAATCAAAGTCAAGTGTGGAATAATCCCAAAATCAAACGTAAAGTTTTTTATGAGGCAAATACAATTATTTCAGGAACAGAAGCTGCTGGAACAGGAAACCCTAATTTAAGATAATCTGCTTGCATTCTTGCTCCGGAAATAATTGGCAAATAAGTCTTTAGTTGTTCCTTAACTAATTCTCCCCATGACCTGTTGGTTTTTCTGTTCAGGACATGTGAAGCTGCTCTCAAATTTGCATACAAAGAAGCAACCTCTTCTTCCTTATTTTTACCTGTAATTTGAAAATAAGATGGTCTTGGAACCGGTTGTCCTTCGGTTCTTGCCTTAATAGCTGGGTCAGCAAGCCAACCATCTTCCGTTGAGATAACAATAACATTGTTCAACATATCTTTCATTCCCGATGTTCCGCAAGCCTCCTTGCCTACTATTGGAGTGTTAATTGAAATATCGGCTCCCTGAGCAAGTGCCTTACCCAGCTCTTCATCATAATCTTGAATAAAATGAACTCTTTTTTTAAAAACCTCATTACCGTTTATTATTGCCAATATCCTCTCTAGCTTCCCTTTCATTGGCTCGTCATCAGGATGAACATTGCCGGCCATTATATAATGAATGTTTTCTCTTTCAAGAATATCTGCAAAAATATCGGGATGCGTAAAAATTAATCCCGGCCTTTTGTAGTTTGCGATTCTTCTACGCCAATTGGCTATTTTTGCATCTTCCGGTATGACAACCGGATTCCCATACTGATCTTTTCTTTGCTGTAAAAGCTCTCTTAATTCTTGCTTTGCGGTATCTTTCCCAGCTACCAACTCCGCCTCTTTTACAATATCTAAATTCGCTACATAATTTTCTGTCGGCAAATCGAATTTATCAATGACTTGGTTTTTCCTGTAAATATTTAGCACGCCTTTACCTCCCCATCTCTCAATAGCTATACCATTTGTCACCACCTCAAAAGGAACAGCGTTACCTTCGTAATCTTTATAAGCCTTGCTCGCTTCCCTAGCGTGAATTCTGCTGACTGCGTTTTTCTTTTCCGAAAGATCGAATATTAAAGTACTTAATTTAATTTCATCTCCCTTTCCTCTTAATTTTCTGTACAACCATTCATTCAATTGATCGCTCTTAATATTCGGCATAACAAAATGCTCAAACTGACGTAGTGTAATTGTCGGTTCAGCAGCAGGAACCAAAGTGTGGTTGGTAAAAATTGTTCTTTTTCTAGCTTCAACTATTGCCGTTTGCAAATCCATTTTCCTTTCAGACATATAATCATCAAGTCTGGGTAATGCGAAAAAAGTAGCAGGAGCTTCATTAAGCAACTGACGCATTGAGGGTTCTACGTCCAATGCTTTCAGCGCCTTATATCCGCCGAAACAAAAAGCAACATTTTGATACAATCTTCTATCGCTTTCCGGAGTATTTTCATATAGCCCTCCTATGTTATTTTCTGTAGGAGTAAATAGGGTAACATTTCCTATTTTTTGTTCATAGAAATCTAAATTCACGACTGGATCAACGCGCGTGCTTATTGATTCTCTTATATTTGTTTTCTCAAAGCCTCTCTCTTCCGGAGTCACTGCCTTATAAATTTCCTTTTGACGTCCTGACCTATCTAACTCATATGACCTTTCCCATCTGTAAAATGGTGTTAGAAAAATTATTGGAAGATTTAGTTTAACTGCAGTTTCGAAAGAGTCACTGGCCAAAATCCCCAGACCTCCCTGCCCTTTAATTCCTCGTCCATAAAATTCCGCTGTGACATATACTAAAGGCTCATTAGGAGTAATCATTTCTTTAAGATCCGGTCTTTCTATTCTATCTAAATAAAGTGAAAATGGAGAATTGCGCACTTCGTGCGAATCAACTAGGGGACGCTTAGCGATCAGGCCTATTTCTGAACATCTCGGCGCTTCAATAAGTGACATAAACTCACCAAATAAATACTAAAATAGTTATACCTATACCTTTTATAAAGTTCTTGACAATATCCTGACGGTTAGGGGTTCAGGCGGGTTACATCTATTACTTCCTCTCTCTTCCCAAGTACCTCTCTCCAGTTTCCAATCTTCTTAAAAATTAGTAGAAATGTACTTGCCTCTTTGACATTAAAAAGCCAGGTTAAGAAAAGATAAAAGGAAAGGCCGATAAAACTTGAAATGCCCATAAGAAATATCAGATTTATAGTACGAGTTGTATCAAACACTAATTGGTCTAAAAGTTTTATTGGAATATACAAGGAAATAGCTGTAAAAAAAGTCGCAACTAGAATCTTGAAGGGCGGAAGGAACAATAAAGCCCTAGGAAATCCCTTAACTTTTCTATCAAGAAGAACAATAAGTATGCTTAATTGCAGAATGCTAGCCAAGGTAAATGCGAGCGCAATGCTTTCAATATTCATACCTTGAATAATTACAAAATAATATCCCAAAATTATAAGCACAATCGTGGAAACGGCACTGATAATAAGCGGAGTAATAGAATCGTGCAACGCATAAAACGCACGATAAAAAAGAACAATTAAGGCTTGGGCAAAAATAGAAAGAGATAAAAATGCAAGTATATGGCCTGTCAAAACTGTTGCGGGCCAGTCAAACTTATCCGCCCCATAAGCCAACCTAACAATGGGAATACGAAGAACAAGTATAATAGCTGAAACCGGAAGAATAAGATATAACATTTGATTGAAACTTGTAATGAAAGTTATTTTAAAATCAGCTAAATTATTTTTTTCACGAGATAAAACCGGAAATGCAGCTTGGGCAATACTAAATCCGATCAAAGAAACCGGAGCAAACATAAGGGTTTTTGCCGAATCGAAAAGCAAATTGATGCGTCCAGGTTGAACCATAAATGCAATAATTGCTGCAAGAATAATCGTGCCTAATTGCTGTACGCCAACTTGAATAGTGCGAGGCCACATAATCATAAAAACCTTATTCAGGCCATTTGACCTGAGAAAGTCAAACGATGGGACGAAAGAAAATCCGACTTTTCTGGCAAGAGGTATTTGGAGTATCACAAAGATAATTGCGCCCAGAATAATACCAAACGGAGCAGCATAAATTCCGAAATATTGATGGAGTAGTAAAATACCAATAATTATCCCGAGGTTATAAAATGCAGCTGAAATGCCTGGAATAAAAAAATGATTATATGATTGCAGCATCGCACTATAAAACGTACCTACTATATAGACTAGCTGACCGATAATTATAATTCTCATTAAATTAGCCATAAGATCCATATCGGTCTTGGAAAAATTATGTCCCCCGTTGAAAATAGAAAGAATCTGAGAAGCAAAAACTACAAGGACAAGCGATAAGACTATGAATACGGCAAGACCCGTAGCCAAAAGTGTTGAGGCCATTTTGTGCGCCTGATTTTCTTCGCCTTTGGATAAATATTCAGAAAAAACCGGTATAAAAGCAGATGCAAGCGCTGAGGCAATAGTTAACTGAAAAATAGTATCAGGAAGTATTGAAGCATAGTTATAGATACCCAAAGTATTGGACGGACCAAAAATAGAAAACAATAATCTCGTACGCAAAAGGCCTAAAATTTGAGACAAAATAACGGTCACCATTATTATAAAAGCAGCTGAAAGAATATTGGTTTGGCGGGCTAGAAGCATGTTGAAGCTTTTTTTCAAAAAATTTTGGGCCATGTTGTATTTTACAGTATAGCATGCTAAAATAACGCAATGCCAGTAATAAAATCAGCAAAGAAAAAATTAAGAGCCGACAAAAAGAAAGAATCGGAAAACAAAAAAATAAAGGCTTTCTTTGATTTAGCTATTAAAAAAGCTGAAAAAAAACCAAATCCAAAAAACATAAATGAGGTTTTCAGCATTATTGATAAAGGAGTTAAAAAGCATATAATCCATAAAAATAAAGCTGCTAGGCTTAAATCAAGATTGGCAAAAAATTTAGCATCCGCCGCAGTCAAAACTAAAAAAAACAAAAAATAATCTTCATTAGGCTTTGACAAAGACTCCAAATTCCCCTAGACTAAATTTACTATGGCGAATAATTTTTCATCAATAAATCTAGCCACCAAAAAACAAATTCCAATCTTTGATAAGTTCATGAATTGGGCTTTAACAATAGGCCGTTTGATTGTAATCGTTACCGAAATCATAGCGATATCAGCTTTTATTTACAGATTCTCTTTGGATGAAAAGCTTATTGACCTTCATGATGAAATTAAAAATAAACAAACCTTAGTTTCACTCTATAAAAATGATGAGAGCAAATATAGAAATCTCCAAGATCGGATTGCGATGGCGGCAAATCTTTCTGAAGAAGGCACTAAAGCAAAAAACATTATCCGTGATATTATTAATTTCTCCCCAATCGGGATGAAAATTAACAGTCTAACACTGAATAAGGATAAAATCACTATCAGCATAAATGCGGCCTCGATATCGCAGTTTTCGGATTTTATAAGTCCTCTTAAAGTTTACCCCGAAATAAAGTCTTTAAGCATAGATAGTATTGAGAGCAAACCGGCCATTGGTCTTCTCGTTAATATATCCGCCATGCTTAAATAAAAATATGGAAGACGTCATTACCAAAGATAAAATAAAAAAAGAGTATGCATTAGCGCTATCCTATCTTAATAAAGGAAGGCCTCAAAAATTCGTTAGTATCGCATTGACCCTTATTGCTTTATCTTTTTTTGGATTTTTAGCTATAAATCCTACAATTTCCACTATCTTAAGGTTGCAAAAGGAATTAGAGGATAGTAAATTTGTTTACGAACAATTGGGGACAAAAATAGACAATTTAAGTCAGCTTAGAATTCAATACGCTAATTTGCAGAGCAGTTTACCAACTGTAACAGATGCCATATCTACAAAACCCGATGCGCATGTCCTTATGGCTCAGTTACAGGCAGCAGCCAAAAAGTCAAATATTAAAATAAAAGAACTTCAGAACTTTGAAGTAGAAGTGCTCAAAAATAAAGGACATGAAAAAGACTATTACTCCTATTCTTTTTCTATCGGAGGAAACGGATCTTTTGAGAATATAAATAATTTTGTTTCAACAATTACGAATATGCAAAGAATTATCATGATAGATATACTTTCTATAAATAATTCCTCCAATCAAGATTCTCAATCTTTAGGATTTACTATTCAAGGTGAAGCATTTTTTAAGAGGTAATTATGAAACAAAAAGATATCTTGATAATTTTAATTCTCATATTTTCTTTTACTGTAGCCTGGATAGGATTTAGCATCTATCATGCTATCAGAAGCTCAACAATATCCAAGTCTACAAATCAGGATATACTGCCTATTAACCCTACTTTTGATATCCAAACAATTGATAAGCTCAAACAAAGACAAAAAATAGATCCGTCTTTTGATCTTGAAGCCATAAAACCAACGGAAGCTCCAATTCTGCCGACGGAAATCATACCGCAACCGAGTTCGTCTGCCGAAGCGGAACTTACACCATGAAAAGTCAATTGCTTGACAAACGCATTCCGACAATTTTGGGCATTGGCCTTGTACTTATAGGCATAGTGTTAACAACTGTTATTGTTGATAACCAAACAAGTCTTAGGAGCAGCGCTTCCAACTCACAGGATCCTCAAAATATAAAATTAACCAATTTATCGGATAACTCATTTACCGTAACTTATCAAACAGATGCTGCCGCTATCGGCTCTATTAATTATGGCGAGAGTAAGGAATTGGGAAATACCGAGTTGGATGATCTGGACAAAGAAAAAGGAAATTTTTCTCCCAAAAATATTCATAGCATAACAGTAAAAAAACTTTCTCCTAATACCAAATATCGCTTTGTTATAATTTCCGGACAGAACACTTTCCTAAATAATGGTTCTCCATTTGAAATAGTAACTGCTCCGAGTATTGTTGCCTCACCATCTTCGCAATCTATAATTCAGGGCAAAGTTGTTTTGCCGGATGGCAAGGCACCCGATGAAGCGATTATATATTTGAGTACGGAGAACTCACAGCTTTTATCCAGTATTGCAAAAGATGGTAAATTTACTTTTTCTTTAGAATCCTTACGATCAAGTAATCTTTCTTCATATCTGACGCTAAGTAAAAATTCTGTCTTAAAACTTTTAGCTATGGATAAATCTTTAAAATCAAATGTCCTGGTATCTTTTCCCCAAACAAATTCTATTCCAACTATAACGCTGTCCAATGATTATGACTTCACTCATGCAGATGATCCTGTTGCTTCAAAGTCCGCAGAATTCTTTGGTTTTCCCCAAATACCCTCACCTACTCCCACTAAGATAATTACACCAATCCCTACACCCACCCCAACCCAAACGCCTACTTCTACGCCTACACCTGCTCCTCAACCTTCTCCTGCTTTTATACCAGTTAGCTCAGGAGGGAGCATTGAACCGCCGGGAAATTCTTCCACCATATTAATTCTTGGCGGAATTATTACAACGGTAATCGGAATAACACTATTGGTACTGACGCACGCCATACTATAATAAAGCTGCTAATGCATATTTTTAAAAAACATAAGCTGACAATTTTTATATTTTTATTAACTTTAGTTGGCGGAACATTACGTTTTTATAATCTCAGCTGGGATAATGGGAATTTCTTCCATCCCGATGAAAGAAATATAGCAAATGCCGTTTCCAGAATTAAATTTTTTAATCAGTTAAATCCTGATTTTTTTGCATACGGCGGATTTTTGATTTATTTATACCGGGCAACCGGCGAACTTTTAGTTAAGCTTACTCACAACACCAGCTGGATTTATGACTGGGGAAACATAAATATTATTGGGAGATTTTATTCCGCGCTATTTTCCACAATAACTATCCCCGTTATTTTTATTTTAACTAAAAATATTTTTAACAAACGTATCGCCATAACAGCGTCTTTGTTAACAGCTTTTACCGCTTCTTTCATTCAGACTGCTCATTTTGGCATTACGGAAAACTTTTTGGTCTTAATTTCCATACTTATCTGCGTTTGTGCAATCAAAATGGTAAAAACAGGAAAATTAAAATACTATATTTTATGCGCTTTTTTTGTTGGCTTAGGGACTGCAACAAAAACGACTGCATTATCTTTGATTATATTTCCTTTTACTGCGCATACATTAAATATCGCAAAAGTTCCTTATAATTTCATAAAAAGAATCCTATTTATAATAATTTTCATGATTGTCGGACTTTTTATTTTTAGTATTTTTTCTCCCTATACTTTCTTAAAATGGGAGAAGTTTATGGAATCAATGAGATATGAGTCAGGCGTTGCTCTAGGTACACTTCCGGTTCCTTATACTCTCCAATTTACAAATACTATTCCTTATCTTTTTCAGATAAAAAATTTTCTCTGGCAGATGGGGCCAATTTCTTACTTATTTATTCCGTCAATAATTTTATTGATTTGGGATATTATAAAAACAAAAAATCACAAACTTATTGTTCTTTTATCTTTTCCGCTTATTTATTTTTTATATGCAGGCACTTGGCACACAAAATTTATTCGCTTCATGCTTCCGGCTATGCCGTTTATTATCATCATTCTAAGTTATTTTCTTTTTGTATTAAGTTCAAAAATAAAAAAATGGGGAAAGATATTTTTATTTTTTTCTATTTTTTCAACTATTATTTGGGGCTTGGCATTTTTTTCAATTTACACCAGAGAGCAAACAAGAATTACTGCATCCATTTGGATTTATCAAAATATTCCAAATGGAAGCAAAATTTTGGGAGAACACTGGGATGACGGTCTACCCATATCGCTACAATCTTATAATCCGGGTATTTACAATATTGAACAATTAACTATTTACGAACCTGACAATGCTGAAAAAGTTAATTATTTGGCAGAAAAATTATCGGAAGGAGATTATATTGTCTTAAACAGCAGAAGACTATATGGAACATTAATAAATCTGCCTGATAAATATCCTATTACAGGTAAGTATTACAAGCTTTTGTTCAGCAATAAATTAGGATATGAAAAGATTAAAGAAATTAAATCTTATCCGTCAATCTTTGGCTTTGAGATAAATGACGACGCAAGCGAAGAAACTTTCCAGGTCTACGACCACCCAAAAGTAATAATTTTTAAAAACACTAATAATTTTCCCCCGGTAAAAATAAAAGAGATTTTAAGTCTTTAATAAAAAATAATATAATAACAAAATGAATTCAAATGATTTTTATTTTATTCTGCAATGGTGGACAGTTCTATTTGTCATTGGAATGATTTTTCTGCCTTTAACGACCTCTATTTTTCCAAACTTCTTTGATAAGGGATATGTCTTTGCAAAAATTATAGGGATAGCAATTATAAGTTATTGCATTTTTATTCTTGGATTTTTAAAAATACTTCCCTTTTCAAATCTTTCAATTCTTCTTGTCATTAGTATTTTTATAGCTATAAATCTTTTTGTTTTTGTTAAGGATCAACCTTTGCAAAGATTGCGCCTTAAAACAAATTGGAAAATATTTGCTTTTGAGGAAATTCTTTTTCTGGGAATTTTATTTTTCTGGTCTTTTATTCACGCTCATCAACCCGATATTCACGGATTGGAAAAATACATGGACTTTGGCTTTATAAATTCGATCTTAAGAACTGAATATTTCCCCCCAAAAGATATGTGGCTTACGCCCTTTTATATTAATTATTATTATTTCGGGCATTTAACAACTGCTGTGCTGACAAAGCTTTCATTTCTTCCTTCATCCGTAACTTTCAACCTTATGCTCTCTACGATTTCAGCCCTTTCTTTTGTATCTGCTTTTTCAATCGGAGCTAACCTCGTATATCAATTCAAAATTCAAAATTCAAAATTCAAAATTGCCCGCCTGCACTTGCCTTCGCAAAGCGATGGCGGGCAGGCAAGTCAAAAGTTAAAAGTTTTAGCCGGAGGATTATTAACGGCTTTCATACTTAATTTTGCAGGCAATTTGCATACGATTTATTTATTTTTCAAACCCTATCAAAATGAAAACCCGGTGCCTTTCTGGAATTTAATTTTTTCACCCTTTACATTCCCCAATTCCTATTGGTATCCCAATGCAACGCGCTTTATCTACAACACTATTCACGAATTTCCCATATATTCGTACGTTGTTTCAGATCTCCACGGCCACGTCCTGGATATACCCTTCGTTTTATTTACCATAGCAGTTCTCCTTTCTCTAATTTTCAATTTTCAATTTTCAATTTTCAATCAAATTAAAAACTTAAAGAATTCAAATTCATTTCAAATTTCAAATTTCAAATTTCAAATTGTCTTGCTGGCGTTTTTGCTAGCAACAATGTACATGACAAATGCATGGGACGGGATAATATATTTTACGTTAGCTGTCTTTTTTTTTAGTTACATTATTTTAAAATCAATTCTTAATCCCGATGTAATTAAAAATTCAAAATTAAAAATTCAAAATTACCCGCTTCGCAGCGAGGCGAGCAGTTCAAAATTCAAAATTTTTATTACCCTGTTTATTCCTAAAATTTTATTAATAGGATTTCTTTTTTTTCTTTTTACCTTGCCTTTTAATCTTAATTTCAAACCTTTTGCTTCGGGAATTGGAATATTGTGTGCGCCTAAATTCTTAACTGATTTAGGCAGGCTTGGACCGTTTACTTTTGAATTAAACCACTGTCAACGCTCACCTTTATGGCAACTATTTATTCTTTATGGTTTCTTTTATTTTTGGGTCATATCGTTTATTGTTTTTCTAAAACTAAACGCTACCCTTCGGCTTCGCTCAGGGCGAGAACGCTACACCTTAAACGCCAGCGACGTCTTCGTGCTCATTTTAGTTACTTTATCAACTCTTCTCATTATCCTTCCCGAATTTATTTATGTGAAAGACATTTATCCCGCACATTACCGCGCCAACACAATGTTCAAGCTCGTTTATCAAGCTTTTATAATGCTGTCTATTGCCTCTGGCTACATCATCATACGAATATTAAATATTAAACATCAAATATCAAAAATGCAAATCAAAAATAAAATATTTAATTTTTACTATGTATATTTACTATTTGCTATTTTATTTTTTATGTTGGTAATGATTTATCCTTATTTTGCAATAAATTCTTATTTTGGAAATTTAAAAAATTATCAAGGGCTTGATGGAACAAAATATTTAAAAACTCTTTATCCTGCCGATTATGAAGCAGTTTCATGGATCAATAAAAATATAAAAGGCCAACCAATTATTCTTGAGGCGCAGGGAGATTCTTACACCGATTACGGTCGCGTATCCACCAATACCGGTCTTCCGACAGTTTTGGGATGGACTGTTCACGAATGGCTTTGGCGCGGAACATACGATATTCCCGCTCCAAGAATTCCTGAGATTGAAAAAATGTATGTATCCGTAAATCCCGATGAAACAAAAAATTTATTGAAGAAATATAATATATCTCTCGTATTTATTGGCGACCTTGAAAGACAAAAATATCCAAATATTAATATTAAAAAATTTAATTCCTTAGGAAAAATTATTTATAAAATTGGCGATACGAATATTTACCAAATATCCATTCAATAATTTTATTGCTTGCATCTTTCGATTTCACACTCCACCTGTTTTTGGATCTCGGAAAAATTTCCATTGCCCAAACGAGGGATTAAAACCCATTGATTATTATACTCGCTAGAATCCAACGGATTAATAAAAATTCCCTGAGTATCCGAATAGGGATCCGTATAGGAAAAAACCACGCTATTTATTTCTGCATCTTGTACTTTTTGAATCAATTTTACAAAATCATCATATTCATTCTGCCTGATATTTGTATGAATGGTATCTTGAAATACGTCGTATAAACTCATAATCTTTCCGGGATTTAAAAGAGTGCTTAAGGAAAATACTTTTTCTTTAAATGCCGCTATTGTTATTTCCTGCCGCCTTGATCGCGCAAAATCTGTTCCCTCCAATCCTTTCGCATGCCGCGAACGGACAAACTTAAGCGCTTCTTCTCCGCTCATATGCCGTATACCCTCCCGGAAAACAATATGTTCATACCGGCATGGAAATGCCTCAAAAACCGCTGATGATGTCGCACGCTTCTCAAACTCCTCTCCCTCAAATCCGCATGCATCGGTTTCTTTACCCGCTATCGGATATTCGAAATCTTCAAAATTCCTCTCAACGTTTACTTCCACTCCTCCAACCATATCTATTGCCCTCACAAACCCATTAAAGTCAATGCGCAAAACATAATCTATTCTCTGACCTATGACTTTTTCTACAATTACCTTTGTCAGAAGAAGCCCGCCATCTTTTTTTATTTTTTCGCCAAATGCGTAAGCCGTATTGATTTTTGCCTTCAAGTCCGGCAGCCATAAATCCCGGGGAATGGAAATAAGCGTTACTCTTTGCACTTTTGGATCAATACCAATGTACATAACCGTATCTGTAAGAAGCGGACCATCATGTCCCCCCCCTCCTATTCCCAAGAATAATACATTAACTCTATTTTCTGTTTTTTGAAGGATTATATCTTTCTGAAAAAGATATTGAAAAAGAACAGGAGACCATTTAGCCGCCTCTATAAAAAGACGTCCAAAGAGTAAGATGAAAAAAAATAACAGCACAAGTACTATTATTTTTTTATGCATTTTTAATGATCGAACTAAATTCTTGAGCATCAAGACTTGCCCCTCCAACCAAAACTCCATTGATATTAGCTTCAGAAGTAAAGCTATTAACATTTTGAGAAGTAACGCTTCCCCCATAAAGTACATCAATTCCACCTGAAATTTTTTTAATTTTTTCTCCAACTAGACTTGCATTTTCAGGCGTATCCGCATTTCCAGAACCAATGGCAAACAAAGGCTCATAAGCAATAATTGCGCCTTTTTCTATTTTAAGATTATTTATTTGTGCAGGATCTGATATGCATATAATTGGAATTAAATTATATTTTGTAGCCATTTCGATTTTTTGGTTAATAATTTGATCGTTTTCACCAAAATATTTCCTTCTTTCCGAGTGCCCAATAATCACATAATCTGCAAATTCCTTAACTTGCTTTCCGCTTATTTCTCCAGTATATGCTCCCTCGTCAAAAGGAGAAATATTCTGCGCTCCAACAGCAATTAACAATTGCCCTTTGACAATTGACTGCTTTACAAAAGGGAGAAGTGTAAATGGTGGACAAACAATAACCCTTTTTTCTTCTTTGTTAATTGTTAATTGTAAATCGTTAAGTGTTTGAAGCCATTCTCCGGCTTCAAGAATGGTTTTATTTGACTTCCAATTGGCAATGATGAAAAGTTTTTTCATGTGGTAAAATTATAAAGCGTTAACCCTATTATACTTTATGGATAAAGATATTCTCAAGGAGTTAAATGAGGAACAAAAGAAAGCTGTCTTAAATACCGATGGGCCGATGATTATTTTGGCTGGGGCAGGATCCGGAAAAACTAGAGTACTTACCCACAAAGTGGTCTTATTAGTAAATATTAAGAACATAGATCCGTCTAATATTTTAATGATAACTTTCACAAATAAGGCTGCCAACGAAATGAAAGAGAGAATTCAAAGACTCCTTCCCAAAATGGCCAAGCCCACTATAGCCACCTTTCATTCACTGTGCGCCAAAATTCTAAGAATTGATGGAATAAATGCGGGATTATCTAAATCATTTGTTATTTATGACACAACAGACCAGTTAGATGTGATAAAAGAAGCGATGGGCAAACTAAATATATCCATTAAAGATTTTAAGCCCTCCTCAATACTAACAACTATTTCTGAAGCAAAAAACCAGCTTATCAATGAAGAAGAATATCGCTCTTTTGCCAGGGGACTTTTCCAAGACGTAGTTTCCCAAACTTATCCTCTTTACCAAAAAATTCTTCAAGAAAATGATGCCCTGGATTTTGATGATTTAATATTAAGAACCGTAAGACTCTTTAACCAAAACCCTACAATTTTAGAAAAATACCAAACTCTTTTTAGGTATATTCTGGTTGATGAGTACCAAGACACTAATCATGCGCAATACACTCTCACCAAAATGCTGGCTGACAAATGGCAGAATATTTGTGTAGTCGGAGACTTTGCTCAAAGCATCTACAGTTGGCGCGGAGCAGACTTTAGGAATTTAATAAAATTTAAAGATAATTTCCAAAACACAAAAACTTTTTCTCTTTCCCAAAATTATAGATCTACACAAAAAATACTGGACGCAGCTTCCTCAATCATGTCAAGAAATACTACCCATCCCATACTTTCTTTGTGGACTAAGAATCCGGACGGAGAGGATGTGGTAGTCTTCGAAGCCAGAAACGAGCAGGACGAGATAGAATTTATAATCCGCCAATTAGCAAACCTTACTTCGCAGGAAAATGATTTTAAGCTTGGCAATGTTGCAGTTTTTTACAGAACCAACGCTCAGTCCCGTATTATAGAAGAAATATTTCTTCATCATGGCATTTCTTATATATTGGTGGGAGGAACAAGATTCTATGAAAGAAAAGAGATAAAAGATATTCTTTCCTATCTTAGAATTCTTAATAATCCCAAAGACAATATCTCTAAAAAAAGGGTTGAAAAAATAGGCAAGAAACGCTTGGGAAAGTTTGAAGAATATAGAAAAAACTTTGATGAAAAAAATCCTACAATTGAGATAATGGATGGTTTGATAAAAAAAATTGTATATTTAGATCTTTACGATGAAAAAGATGAGGAAGATAGACAAAGGCTGGAAAATATTAAAGAACTTAGATCTGTAGCAATAGCATTTCCAAACCTGACAAATTTTCTGGAAAATGTTTCACTTGTAGAGCAAGAGTATCTGCCCGATTCTCCCAAAAATGGCGCTAAAAAAGATGCTGCCACCTTAATGACCCTGCATGCTGCCAAAGGACTGGAATTTTCTGTTGTTTTTATGGTAGGGATGGAAGAAGGTTTATTTCCGCACGCAAGGTCTTTGATGGATAAAAATGAACTTGAAGAAGAAAGAAGACTTTGCTATGTAGGAATGACCAGAGCCAAAGAAAAACTTTTTTTAACATATGCCAGACGAAGACTTTTTTTTGGTCAGAAAACCTCAAATGTTGTTTCAAGGTTTATAATGGAATTACCGGAAAAAGCTATATGAGTATTCATCCTTTACAATCAAAAGAATGGCTGGAATTTAGAAAAAAAACCGGAGTTAAAACGGTAGGGGAAAACGGATTCCAAATGACTATTCACAAAATTCCCCATACTCCCTGGGCAATCGGGTATATTCCAAAAGGATCTTTGCCAACAAAAGAAATCATAAATAAATTAAGAAAAATTGGAAAAGAAGAAAATTGTATTTTTATTCAGCTGGAACCAAACATTGGAATGAATAATAAATCAGGAATAATGAATCAGGAATATAATAAATTTCTATCCATAATTCATCCAGCAGCACACCCCTTATTCACCAAATATACCTTCGTTCTAGATTTAACAAAATCCGAAGATGATTTGTTAAAAGCAATGCATCCGAAAACAAGATACAACATAAAAGTAGCAATAAAACATGGCGTTAAAATAGAAGAAGATAATTCCAGTGAGGCTTTCGAAAAGTATTTAAAACTTACCGGGGAAACCACAAAACGCCAGGGCTTTTACGCCCATACGGAAAATTATCATCGTCTTATGTGGGAAACCCTAAAAGTTGAAAAAGGAAAGTTGAAAGATGAAAAATTAAATAAAGACAAACTCACCGCCCATCTCTTCTTGGCCAAGTATAATCCAAACTCTCAACTTTCAACTTTCAACTCTCAACTCGTTCTGGCTGCTTGGATATTATTTGTTTATAAAGACACTCTTTACTACCCCTATGGCGCATCAAGCAATGAGCATCGAGAAACTATGGCATCAAATCTTTTGATGTGGGAAGTAATCAAATTTGGGAAAAAGTTGAATCTTGAGAAATTTGATATGTGGGGAGCGCTAGGCCATAATCCCGATATCAAAGATCCGTGGTATGGCTTTCACCGCTTTAAACAAGGTTATGGTCCGAAATTGACAGAATTTGTGGGAAGTTATGATCTTGTAATAAATCCTTTACTTTATAATATCTACAAAATTACAGACAAAATCCGCTGGTTCATTTTAAAACTAAAAAATAGCATTAGATAATGTACAGCCTAAGATCATCTTCTTTATCGTATTTTTTTAAAGACAAATTTATTTCATAACGATAACTTACAATCCGTGTGCCTTTTTTTAATTCTTTTAGGAATTTTGGCCGCAGCCGCTCCAATGCTTTTGGCACGAGATAAACGAATATTACCGATGCTTCAGAAATATTTACATCAAAAAAATTCTTCCGTATTATCTTAACTCTATTCCGTAGTCTATTACTATGTAGTAGTATACTTGAGATAAAGTATCTTAATGGGTCAATTTCCACCCCTACTCCTCTTGCCCCGAATTCTTTCGCTGCAATTATTGGTACTCTTCCATTTCCAGACCCAAGATCATAAACTATATCTTTTTTAGTGACTTTTGCGAGTTTTAAACTTTTGCGTATTTCGCGATCTTTAGTTCTCCACCACGGCGCCCACGGACTATCCGGCGGCCAAAACATCGAAAGCAGAAGAAACAAAAAGATAATAATTAAAAACAAAACTATGTTTACCGCCCACCACAAAATCATATTTATATTTTATATATTATCTCTCCAATAATTTCTTTTTTATTTATCCACCCAAAACTTCTACTATCTGTACTTTCTTTTTTATTGTCGCCTACGACAAAAAATTTTTTATCTTTTATTCTTGCAATACGTTTTATCATATACTTTTCCCTTCTTAAAATAACTAAATCTCCAATTTTGGGTTTACTAAGAATATAAGAGAACCTGTTAACCAAAACAACATCGTTGTCTTTAAAAATCGGATTCATGCTATTGCCTACAATTTTAAATTTAAAAAGAGGAAAAAAATTAAAAATGAAATTGTGGAATTTTTTGAGCACTATTTTGCTTTAGATTTTGCAAATATATCTGCAATTTCATCAACGGCCTTTACCAACTCCTGCGCGTATTCAAGGCTAACTTCCTGTTTGTTTTTCGAACAAAGCTTTGCAATGTTCCAGAAAATCTCGTGAAGTCTGGGAAATATTTTCAAATGCTCGGGCTTAAAATAATCTGTCCACAAAATTAAAATCTCTTCTTTGCATTTTCTGGCATGCTCCTCTTTTGTCAAAACGCACCTTACAAATTTGTTCCTATCACTAACCGTTGGGTTATTTTTTGGTAAATCCTCAATGAGCTGAACCATTTTCAAAACCGTTTGGGCGGCAATCTGAGCTGGCTTGGGATCATATATCCCGCAAGGAACATCGCAATGAGCATAAGCAATACGGGTTGGAATAATTTTAGAAATTATATGCAATAGTTTTTTCATTATCATAATTAGCCTAATATTAGTACTTCTGAAAAATTGTGTCAACTCTCAATGAGGTCTCTTTCAAATCTTCTGAAACGTTTTAGAGCCTCAAAAAACGGCAAAATTTGCAGAAGATAGCGAAGAAATATAAGCTGTTGAAGTATATACGCAGGAATTCCGGAGATATGATATTTTCCCATCGCGAATGTGGCAAAATGGCCTCCCAAAGGAACCAAGTAACCAACATCATGATAAGTATATGGCAAAAGCGGTTTTCCCATAATATGTCTTAAGACATTTTCCGCTGCAATTTTCCCCATTGTTATCGCTCTTCGCGCAACTCCCGGACTAATAGCATCTCCTACTGCGAAAACATTTTTCAAATTATTAACCTGAAGATAGTTATTTATTTCAACTTTACCTAAAAGATTGCTTGATCTTACTCCTCCTGTCCAAATAAACACATCGTAAGGAAAAGTTTTTCCGCTTTCCGCCTCAACAAATTCTTTTGTAACTTTTTTTATGCGCTCTCCCAATATCAAATGAACATTACCTTTTTGAAGCCTTTTTTTTGCAAGATCCGAAATTCCTCCTCCAAGCTCTCTTAATAAAATCTGCGATCTTTGAATAAGAGTAATATCTAATAAATGACCCTTATGCGTTGATAACTCACATGCTATTTCAGTTCCCGCAAACCCTCCGCCACCGACAATTACTTTTTTTGCGTTTTTTAAGGCATTTTTCATGCGAATTGCATCCTCTAAAGTCTTAAGCGGAATTCCATATTCCTTAACGCCTTGTATATTGAAATCCAAAGATTCGCTTCCCAAAGCAAAAATCAAATAATTATACATATATTCTTTTTCTATATTTTCCTTATCTTTCAGAAAAATTGCTTGTTTTAAAAGATCGATTTTTTGAACTTTACCCTGCACTATTTCAACTCCTTTATTAAATATAACTTTGTATGGAATTTTGACATTCATTTGGGGCTCTTCAGAAGCTGCAACTTCGTATAGAGAAGGTGTAAAAGTATGAAAACTGTTTTTATCAACAAGGGTTATATAAATATCAGATTTAATCTTCTTTTTAAGATTTAAAACAGCGCTGACTCCCGCAAATCCTCCGCCCAAAACAACAATTCTTATCATTTAATTATATTCTCTTATCTTAGCCGTTTTAGAACTTTTTCTCAAGACATAGCCTTGCAAAACAAAATATTTTTCTGTAGCATATAATAATGCTTCATAATTTTGATGTCGTATGTGTTGGAAGCGCAAAAATCGATATTTTTTTAAGCCTTCAAAACGCAAACAAGCATCTTCGCTACCAAAAACAAACTAATGAACTTTGCGTAAAATTCGGCGAGAAGGTTACTGTTGAAAAATCTCAAGTTTTCCTGGGAGGAAATGCGGCAAATGTTTCCGTAGGACTTGCTCGTCTTGGCTTAAATACCGCAATTGTAGCTGAAATCGGCAATGATGAATTTGCACAAAAAATTATAAATTCCCTAAAATCCGAAAATGTCAGTACACAAGCGATAATACAGAAGTCAACGCCCTCCTCTTTTTCCGTAATATTAAGTTTTGACAATGACAGAACTATTTTTTCTCAACACACAAAAAGAACACATAATTTCAATTTTGAAAACATATCCTCAAATTGGGTTTATATGACATCACTTGGAGAGGACTGGCAAAATGCGTATACAAAAACTCTGGAATTTCTAAATAGAAATAATGCCAATCTTGTTTTTAATCCCGGAACACTTCAAATAGCAAGCGGTTTGCAAAACCTGATGAATATTCTCTTGAAAACTCATGCTCTAATTGTCAACAAAGAAGAGGCAATGACAATATTGAATCAGCCGGATGGCGGATCAAGTATTGATGAGCTTTTGAAAAACCTGCAAAAACTCGGACCAAGAATTGCAGTTATAACCGATGGAAAAAACGGTTCGTTTTCTATTGATGAAAACGGTAAAATATTAAATCAAAGAATAGTTCAAGCAAAAGTTGTAGAAAAAACAGGAGCGGGAGACGCATATTCTTCGGGATTTACCGCAAGCCTTATTAAGGGAAATTCAATTGCCAAAAGCATGCTGTGGGGAGCATTAAATTCTTCATCGTGTATTCAGATACCGGGCGCGCAAAACGGTCTCTTATACGAAAAAGATATTAAAAATGCATAACGATCTAGGATACAACAAAAACCTTTTCATATTTCCTTTTGACCATCGGGCATCTTTTGCGAAAATGTTCGGATTTACAAATTTAACTGTTGAGGAAAAAAAATACATAACTTCTGCAAAAAAACTTATTTATGAGGCTTTCAAAAAATCCGTACCAACAAGAATTCCAAAAGAAGAAGCGGCAATTTTGGTAGATGAAGAGTACGGAGATGAGATTTTGAAAGATGCAATAGCTCAAGGGTTTACAACTATTTTAACTACGGAAAAAAGCGGACACGAAACATTTGATTTTGAATATAAAGAATTTGATAAACATATTGAAAAATATAAACCCACTTTTGCAAAGGCATTAATACGATATAAAACAAACGTGGATTGGGCTAAATTGAAAACTCTTTCTGACTATTGTCATAACAATAACTACAAATTTTTACTTGAGGTTTTAAGCGAACTTAGTATTGTTGATGGTGAAAGTTTGGTAAATATAATAAATGATTTAAGAGTAAAAGGAATAGAACCGGATGTCTGGAAGCTGGAAGGAATGGAAAATAAAAACGATTATGAATCTGTTGTCGCAAAAATCAAAGAGGGACAAAGACAAAATGTAGGACTTGTTATCTTGGGACGCGGAGAATCTAAAGAAAAAGTAGAACAATGGATAAGAGCGGGACGGGATGTGAAAGGAGTTATTGGTTTTGCAGTAGGTCGCACTATTTTCTCCGAGCCTCTTGTTAACTTGCTTAACGGAAGAAGCACACGCGAAGAAACTATCGACGCAATTGCAAATAATTTTTATCACTTTTATACTGTCCTTACAGAAGTTACCCTCCATACACTGTAGTATGGAAGGTTAAATAATATGAAAATTTATTTGGGAACAGATCACGCGGGATTTGAACTTAAAGAACAAATTAAAGAATATCTCATTCAAGAGCATTATGATGTTATCGATTGCGGCGCTTACTCATTTGATAAAAATGATGACTATCCGGACTTTATCGGTAAAGTTGGAGAGAATGTTTCGAAAGATTTAAGCTCTCGCGGCGTTGTACTGGGGAAATCAGGGGCAGGAGAGTGCATTGTGGCTAATAAATATAAAAATGTGCGGGCATTTCTTGCAGTCAATGAAAGAAATGTTAGGCTTGCAAGGGAACATAATGATGCAAACGTTATTTCTGTCGGATCAGAAATTGTCTCTCTCACCAATGCTAAAACGTTTATAAAACTTTTCCTCGAAACTCCCTTCTCTGGAAACGAACGACACATTAGAAGAATTAATAAAATTAAAGAAATTGAAAACCAATGTTAATCAAAAATTTTGATGCTTTAAGTAAGACCCCGCAACGAAAAATTTGTCTTGAATTAATAGAAGCGGCTCTTGAATCAATTCAACCCGAAAATACAATAAGCAGAAATATTTCTTTAAAAGAAAATATTTTGACTATTCAGGACAAAACTTTTAATCTCAAAGATTTTGACAGAGTTTTTTTAGTTGGTTTTGGCAAGGGATCTGCGGGCCTTTCAAAGCAAATCGAAAATCTAATTGGAAATCTATTAACAGAAGGTTATATTATCGATCTTGAACCGCAATCATTCTCAAAAATTAAATTTACCCAAGGCACCCACCCTTTACCCTCTCAAGAAAACTTTGTATTTACTCAAAAAGTGGCTCAACAACTCAGTAATTTAACAATAAGAGATCTTGTTATTGTTGTAATAGCAGGAGGCGGATCCGCAATGCTTGTTAATCCCTATAAAATAACTTTGGAAAAACTGATTGAAACAAACAAATTGCTTTTGAAATCCGGAGCGAATATTACAGAAATGAATATCGTAAGAAAGCATTTGGATATTGTTAAAGGAGGAGGATTGGCAAAAAAACTGTATCCTGCAAAAATAGTAACTCTTATTGCTTCCGATGTTCCGGGAAACGATCTTTCGGTAATTGCATCCGGCCCAACAGTAAAAGATCCGTCAGTCAAAAATGACGTTTTTGCTATTTTAACCAAATACAATCTTTGGGAAAAACTAAGTTTAACAAAAGAAGATTTTCTGGAAACCCCAAAAGAAGAAAAATATTTTGCAAATGCTTTAAATATTTTAATTTTGAGTAATCAAACAGCAATAAAGGCAATGCAACAAAAGGCAAAAGAATTTGGATTTAATACATTAATCTATTCCGATAAGTTTCAGGGCGAAGCAAAATTTGCCGGAAAAGAATTAATTGAAAAAACTCCTCCAAATACTATCCTTCTTGCTGGTGGAGAAACAACCGTAAAGGTTTTAAATAGAGAAGGGTATGGGGGACGAAATTTAGAATTGGTTTTGGCAGCGCTTCTTAATATTGACCCAGATACAACAATTGTTTCTTTCGCTTCTGACGGGTGGGACAATACCAAATTTGCAGGCGCTATCGGAGATTCCTTAACAATCCAAAAGGCAAAAGATATGAATATGAATCCGGAGAATTCTCTTCAGGAAAACAATAGCTTTTCTTTTTTTGAAAAAACAGAAGACGGAATTATTACAGACCGCCTCCCCTCCAACGTCTCAGACCTCATGATTGTTCTCAGAAAGTAATTCTGTTATTATAAAATCATGCCACAGGAATTAAACGAAGAAAAATTAAAGGATCTTAAGCTAAAAGCGAACAAAATACGCCAGATGATTATCGAAATGCTTTTGGAAGCAAAATCCGGACATTCTGCGGGACCTCTGGGAATGGCGGATATTTTTACTGCTTTTTATTTTCATATCTTAAGTCATGATCCAAAAAATCCAAGCTGGTCTGATCGCGACCGGTTGGTTTTGTCTAATGGACATATTTGTCCTGTTCAATATGCAACTATGGCCTTAGCAGGATACTTTCCCATTGAAGAATTAAAAACTTTGCGAAAAATAAATTCCCGGCTGCAAGGACATCCTCACCGGACTTCGCTTCCCGGACTGGAAACAACTTCAGGACCTTTGGGCGAAGGACTTTCCCAGGCAATTGGAATGGCATTAGCCCGAAATTTGGACAAAAAATCCTATTATATTTATTGTCTGACCTCAGACGGAGAGCATGAAGAAGGCAACACGTGGGAAGCGGCTATGTTTGCGGGGAAAAATAAATTAAATAATTTCATTCAAGTTATAGACCGCAACTATATTCAGATCGACGGAAATACTGAAGACGTAATGCCCCTTGACCCTTTGAAAGAAAAGTATGAATCGTTTAACTGGAATACAATCGAAGTTCCGGGCAATGACATAAAAATTTTTATTGAAGCAATTGAAAAAGCGAAGTTAGTATTGAACAAACCAACTATTATAATCGCCAAAACAGTTCCGGGCTTTGGGGTAAGTTTTATGGAAAATGATTACCATTGGCATGGAAAACCACCAACAAAAGAAGAAGCAGAAAAAGCCCTAAGCGAATTGAAAGTTGAAAGTGGAAAATTGAAAATTTAATATGTTAAATCCTGATTTAAAACTTAATCCAAAACTTTTTGATCAAGATGTAGAAATTAAACCTACCCGCGCAGGTTATGGAGAAGGACTTCTAGCGCTTGGAGAAAAAAATCCCAATGTCGTTGCGCTTTGCGCTGATCTGACCGAATCAACCTATGCCCACCTGTTTGCAGAGAAATTTCCTGAAAGATTTTTCCAGGTTGGAGTTGCCGAACAGAATATGGCAGCAATTGCAGCAGGGCTTGGAGTGAGCGGAAAAATTCCATTTATTTCTTCTTATGCAACTTTTTCTCCCGGAAAAAACTGGGAAACTATCAGAACAACTATTGCCTACAACAATTCCAATGTAAAAATCGCCGGACATCATTCCGGAATTATGACCGGACCGGATGGAGCGACACATCAGGCAACTGAAGATATTGCAAGCGTGAGAAGCTGGCCAAATATGAAAATTCTTGTGCCTTGTGATAGCATTGAAGGCAAAAAAACAACAATCGCAGCCGGAGAAATAGCCGGACCTGTTTACCTTCGTTTCTCCCGAGATAAAACCCCAATAATTACAACTGGCGAAACACCTTATGAAATAGGAAAAATTCAGACTTTCTGGACTAGCGAGAAACCCGCAGCAACGATTTTTGCAATGGGATATATGCTGTATTACGCCCTTCTTGCCGCAAAAGAACTGGAAACTGAAGGAATTCGGGTATTGGTTGCAAATGTTTCCACCATTAAACCTTTGCATGAAGAGTCTATGCTCGCGTATGCCAAACAAACAGGGGCTTTTGTCAGTGTAGAAGACCATCAAGTTATGGGCGGGCTGGGAGGAGCGATTGCAGAATATTTGGCTAAAAATATTCCAACTCCAATGGAACTCATAGGGCTTCAGGACACTTTTGCGGAATCCGGCAAGCCTTTAGAGTTGATTGAAAAATATGGAATGGGAGTTCAGGCAATCAAACAAGCAGTAAAAAGAGTAATCGGAAGAAAAATATAATTTTCAATTTGAAATTTAAAATTTGAAATGAAAATTTAATTTTAAAAATTCAATGAAAATTAAAAATTGAAAATTTAAAATTAATGGAAAATAATCTTATTGATCAATTAAAAACCATAATCAAAGGGGATGTCTTAGGAGATGAAAAAACTCTTCAAGAATATTCCCATGATGCAAGTCTTTTTGAAGTAAAACCCCAAGCAGTAGTATTTCCCAAAGATGCCGAAGATGTAAAAGCACTAGTTAAATATGTTCAGGAAAATAAGAAAAACAATCCTACTCTTTCTCTAACAGCAAGAGCGGCAGGAACTGACATGGGCGGAGGGACTATAAATGATTCCATTATTGTTGAATTTAATAAATATTTTAACCATTCTCCTAAGATAAACGGAGATGTTTCAACAACTGAACCAGGGGTGTTTTACAGAGATTTCGAAAAAGAAACTCTGAAATATAATCTTTTATTCCCATCTTATCCTGCATCCAGAGAAATTTGTTCAATGGGAGGAATACTGAATAATAATTCGGGAGGAGAAAAATCATTGCAATATGGAAAAACAGAAAAATTTGTTAAAAAAATGAAAGTGGTATTAAGCGATGGCAATACCTATGAATTAAAAAAACTCTCAGAAACAGAGCTTAAGCAAAAGATGTCTTTGCAGACAATCGAAGGGGAAATCTACAGAAAAATATACAAGCTCATCGTGGATAATTATGAGGATATTGCAAAAGCCAAACCTGAAGTTTCCAAAAACTCTGCAGGATATTATTTATGGAATGTTTATGACAGAAAAGAAAAAACTTTTGATCTTACCCAATTATGGGTCGGCGCCCAAGGAACACTGGGATTATTGTTGGAAGCGGATATCAAACTTGTCCCTGTGCATGCACACAGGGAAATGGAAATTATTTTCCTGCATGACCTTTCACATTTAGGAGAAATTATTGATGCGGTACTGCCGCTTAAACCGGAAAGTTTTGAGTCGTACGACGACAATACTCTCAAATTGTCACTTAGATATTTCCCGGAATTTGCTCGTCAATTAGGTATCAGAGGGCTTATTCAATCAGCCTTAGCGTTTTTACCGGCATTTTTGGAAATGCTAATAGGTAAACTGCCGAAATTAATTTTGCAAATTGATTTTACAAGCAATGATCCAAACGAGCTTAAGGAAAAAATAGCAATTCTTTGCAAGAAACTTAAACCATTCCATCTGCAGACACGTACCGCTGTTGATGATGCAGAAAAACGGTACTGGCTAGTTAGAAGAGAAAGTTTTAATTTGCTGCGCAAAAAAATTAGAAACAAACACACGGCTCCATTTATTGATGACTTTGTGATTGACCCGCATCAAATTGCAGAAGTTCTTCCACAAGTAACTAATATTTTGAAAAAACACCCTGAATTTATTTTTACTGTGGCGGGGCATATCGGTAACGGAAATTTTCATATTATTCCGCTTGTTAATATTTCAGATAAAAAAGTACGTACAGCCATTCCTATTATTGCCGGGCAAGTCTACGATATCATTGCAAAATATCATGGATCCATAACCGGAGAGCATAACGACGGGCTTATTCGCACCCCCTATCTGAAACGGATGTATGGAGAAAAAATTATTCATCTCTTTGAAGAAACTAAAAAAATTTTTGATCCTCAAAACATATTTAATCCCCGAAAAAAAGTCTTTGGAGATTTAGAGTTCGCGATGAATCACATCCGCCAAAACTGGTAAGCTCAATTATTCATATCTTAATGCTTCGATCGGCTGTAGGTTGGCTGCTTTTCTCGCGGGGTACCATCCGAATAAAACTCCGATTCCTCCTGATACTCCAATGGCAAGAACTACGGAAAAAAGGGACAAAACAAAAGGCAATTTAATAATGCTTGAAATAATAAATGATGCAGCTATTCCAAAAACCATACCCGATATTCCTCCAACAATTGTTAGGATAATTGCTTCAATTAAAAATTGAGCAATAATCGTTTTCTTTTTTGCGCCAAGTGCTTTGCGAAGTCCAATTTCGCGCGTCCTCTCTGTAACGGTAACCAGCATTATGTTCATAATTCCAATTCCTCCAACCAAAAGCGATATTGCCGCAATTCCGGATAATAATAATGTGAAAATACCGGTTACCTGCTGTGCTGCACCTAAAATATCCGCTTGGGAAAATATAGTAAAATCGGCATTCTGCGGATTTTGAATTTTGTGTCGGGTCAAAAGCATATATCCCACTTCATCGCGAACAGTATTCATCTGTTCCTTATTTTCTACCTGAACAGAAATTGAACCGACAAAATCTATTCCAAAAAGCTGTTTCTGCGCGGTTGAAAGAGGTATGAAGATAATATCGTCCTGGTTGCCGCCAAACCCCGACCCTCCCTTTGAAGCTGTTATTCCAATCACCCGAAAACTCAATTTATTAATCCTAACCGATTGGCCTATAGGATTTGTCTTTTCACCAAAAAGATCTGTAACAACCTGGGGCCCCAAAACCGCTACTTTTGTTAAAGACAAGGTATCGCGATCGGCGATGAATGTTCCATTTGAAAGCTGAATATCCCGAACCTCTATGTAGCTGGGCATTACTCCAATAACTTGAGTATTAGTGTTGTTTCTGCCTGCAATAACTTGAGAACGGCGTAAAATTTCAGCGGATACATTCTTAACGCCTATGATTCCCGCATCTTCAATTGCTCTAGCATCATCAAGCTTGAGAGTAGTTGAAGTTCCGGCAGCGCTCCTTATATCACCCGGCCTTATTGCGCCCGGTATGACTGTTAGTAAATTAGACCCCAGAGATTCAATTTGATTTTCAACTGCTTTTTGTCCTGCCTGTCCAAGCGAAACAAGAGCGATAACACTCCCAATGCCGATAATTATTCCCAAAGTTGCAAGACCTGTGCGTAATTTATTAAGAACTAGAGTTGATATACTCTCCGTAATTAAAGATATAAAATCCATATTTATTTTTTGGAAATTGCTTTTTTCTGCCTCCTGTTCATAACATCTTTGAAAACTTTTCCGTCTCTTATATAAATAATTCTTTTTGCATGCTCTGCAATATCCTGCTCATGGGTAATCATTATAATCGTATGTCCTTTCTTGTTGAGATTTTGAAAAATTCCCATAATTTCTTCTGCCTGAACAGATGCAATATTGCCTGTTGGTTCATCAGCCAGCAAAATTGCAGGATCCATAACAAGTGCTCTTGCTATTGCAACTCTTTGCTGCTGGCCTCCTGAAAGCTGATTTGAAATATGATCGAGTCTATGCCCAAGCCCCACCACTTCCAAATATTTTTTTGCTTTTTTTATGCGTTCTTCTTTTGGAATTCCGCCATAAACCATTGGAAGCATAACGTTTTTCATTGAAGTTGTGCGCGGCAAAAGATTATATGCCTGAAAAACAAAACCTATTTTTTTATTTCTTATCTCAGCAAGTTCGTCATCCGATAAACTCCCCACATTTTGTCCGTCAAGAACATATGTGCCTTTAGTTGGACTGTCTAATGCTCCAAGTATATACATCAAAGTCGATTTGCCAGATCCCGAGGGCCCCATGATTGTGACAAATTCGCCTTTTTTTATTTCAAAAGAGACATCGTCAAGGGCAACCGTTTCGACTGTTTCCGTTTTGTAAATTTTTGAAATATGAGAAACATTTATCATAAAGCCTCATGTTTCTAATTTTGCCTTCTCATTGTGCCTTGGCCAAAACCGCCGGGTCTTAGCACTCCGGCTCCAAAAGGAGAGGGGTTTTGTCCTGTGTTGTTTTGCCTAGTGAGTGTTCCGATTATCACCGCATCACCCTCTTTAAGCCCTGACGTTATTTCCATTTCCGTATCAGAAGATATGCCGGTTTCAACCGGTATCTCCCGCACTATGCCATTTTTAAGAATTTTAACATATGATTGATCTTCCTGAATTTGAACAGCGGCAGAGGGAACAATAAGAACATCTGATTTCGTAGCAATGACAATATTTGCAGATACCGACATATTAGAAAAAATCTCAGAAGCTTCCGTATCCAAAACTATTATGATAGGGTAATTTGTGACTCCGGAACTGACAACTCCTGCGGTATTAATGCCTGCAATTCTTCCGGTGAGTGTTTTTCCGGGAAATGCATCAAGAGTTAAGGTTGCTTTGTTGCCTAATTTTATTTTTGGGATATCAATTTCGGAAAGACTTACGGTTACTGTCGGAGTGCCGTTATTTTTTATTGCGGCAATTTTCTGCGATGAAGTTATAGGATTTGCGCCCTGAGAACTGCTGTTTGTATTTGATTGTCCGACAATTGCGGCTCCGATATCAACTGCCAAATCGATTATGGTACCGGAGACAGGCGCGAGAATATTTGCTTGATTTTGCAAATAAGAAAGATATGAGCTGTTCATCGCGGCATTGGCTTGCGCAATAACATCCTGCTGATTTTTGTAATTTGCTTCTGCCGCAAGCCAATCCGCATTTTCTTCAATATATACCGGATCGGCTTTTTGATCAACGGATGGATTTGTAACCCCGCGATCATTAACAAACTTTTGATTTGCGGCAAACATTTTCGACTGGAGAGTATAAAGCGCAGTATTTGCAGAAGCAACTGCATTCTTTGCGGAAAGAAAGTCAGCCCAAGCTTTTGCCTGTCTCTGTTCAGCATCATAATCAAGAGTAATTTCGGCTATTGATTGGCCTTGACTGACATAATCGCCATTTTCAACAAAGATATTTTTTACAATACCCGTAGCAAAAGTTGTAATAGCCTGGCTGCTTGTTGAGGAGACTTGCCCGGATACGCTGATTGAAGAAATTAATGTTCCCCGCTCAACCCCTGCTGTCTGATACCGAATTTTCTCTCTACCGCCTTTAAAAATCAGCCATCCTAAAAATACTAAAATAATTACCGCTATTAATACAGCTATTTTTCTTTTTAAGGTAAATTTTTTTAATACTTTTCTTATGTTTTTCCCCATAAATTTATACTACAGATAAAGCTTGGAGGCTATTATATACCAAATTTATGCTTGAAGGGAACTGGGGATTATTTTATGCTAATTATCTTCAACGTCCTCAATCTTCGAGTTTTTTCCGTCTTGCATATAAAACATAAGGAATAATGCTTAATAAATTCGTAGTTGCCACCAAATAAAATAAAAATGCAAATCCATATCTGTTTGCTATAAATCCCCCGATTGCCGCAGACATCGCCATTCCCATGAATACGAAACCGTCATAGATACTCCATTCCGTTACCTCTTTGTCTTTATCAAGATGCATTGAGAAAAGAGAATTTTTTGCAGGAGAAGCAATTCCCAATCCCATGCCAATCAAACCATAAAAGAAAAATAAGGATATTATATTTCCTGTTGCCGCAAATCCCAAATATCCAAGACTAATCAGGATAATTCCTAAAATTGATATTATAAATTTCTGTATTTCTTTTGATTTTGCCAAATATCTTCCGCTTATTAATTCAAAAATCACTCTCACAATAAGATAAGTGCTAAAAGCTGATGCGGCAATTTCGGTGTTACCTCCCGGTATCTTGTTAGCAGCAAAAATAGCAAAAATCGGTGTAATTGCATTCCAGGACGACCAAAGGAATATCTCCGAAACAATAAATGCTTTTACAATGGAATTCATGCGGAAGTCAGAAGGTTTTTTCCCGATAAAAATTTCTTTTATCATTTATTTTTAGTATAACATATTTCTCAAGAAGACAATTAAGGGGCAATAGCTTTTATTTTATCGGCGAGGACAATACCAACCAAATATCTTTCAGAAAGCTGGCTTTGTATAATTTATATAACCAGCCAGCTGAAATTCTTTTTTCAACAATTAAATTATCCCATATATAATTCGTACCCAAGTTTGATCCGAAAAAAATTTGGGTTCCTCCGAGGGAAGATTTAGGGTAAAGTTTTGCATTCATATTAAAGACTAAGTTGGGGCAGGCTAGAGGCTTTAGCTATTACCAATTAACTGTAATTTCTAATAGCCCTTAAATTAACTTGATATTTTATCATGATGTTAATTGCCTGCCTCAACTTAGACTAAAAAAAGTTTAGTATTATATTCAATTTTATTCAGTAATATAGATTTCATTTTTTTAGTAATTTGGATTACTTTGAATAATATTCATGTTCCGTTAGGCTAACTCCTTGTCTCCAAAAAAATTACGCGTCAGTTCACCGGGCTTATGTTGCAACATATTATTCTAATTTATGCTACAATACCCCTTTATATGGGTAACTGGGCAGAGAGGATAATAGTAAGGCAGGTGCAGGAAGAAAGCAGGATAAAACAGGAAAAAATTGCACTGCAAAATAAAATATTTCAAGAAAAGAAACAAGAAGCTAATGTGTTAACTCTGCGCCTTTTTCCTTATAGGTATATAAATTACGAACGGTTTTGGAATTTTATTGCCTATACATATTTTATCGGTAAGACCTTGGGCCTTATTATTTTAATAGGATTATTGTTTTTTGGAAGACTAAATACAATATTGTTCACATTGATTTTTCTTTGCTTCTGTTACTTCAATCTAAAGCTTTATAAAAGGAGAAAATTGTCTATGCTTCATTAGGGATAATTAGAAGTTTGAATAAGTTAAAATACATTTGCGACATTTCAGGTAATGGCAAGTAGCATTGG
>CAZYIC010000003.1:25533-42016 GCA_964646925.1 uncultured Gammaproteobacteria bacterium | reverse complement strand
CGCAAATGCGGCAAGAGGAGGAAATACTTTTGTCAACAAGAGAAATCTTTGCGATAACAATGCCAGCTATCCCTCGGTTACTTTCATTGAAAGACCCGATTTCCTATTTTATTTTGCAAAAACATATCTTCTTCCCACCCTTACCCAAAGAACAATCATATACTACCAGGAAGTCGCGCCGTGAAACTTGACTTGAATACAGATTAGATTTAAAATCTAAATATACATGGCATCATTTGCGCCTGAAACAATTTTGCAAATCGGACCTATTCCGATTACGAATACAATCCTGGATACATTATTGGTCGATGCCGTAATAATAGGAGGGGTTTTCTACCTAAGTAAAAAGATCGCGTTAATTCCAAATAACCCTTTTCAAAATGCAATCGAAGCGGTAATTGAAGTATTTTATACCCTGACTGAATCCGTTGCTCAACACGCGGCTTTAAAAATTTTCCCATACTTCATGAGTTTCTTTCTTTTCATATTGCTTGCCAACTGGAGCAGCCTTATACCCGGAGTTGGAACAATAGGCATCCGTGAACATGGAGAACTAATACCGCTTTTCAGAGGCACAACAAGCGATCTAAACACAACCCTTGCCCTTGCACTGGTATCGGGAATCGCAACGCACGCATTAAGCATCAGAACAATAGGATTTAAAGACTACTTCAGCCGTTATTTATCTTTTAATCCTATTAATCTTTTCATCGGTATTTTGGAAATCATATCCGAAATAACAAAAATAATATCTTTGTCTTTCAGATTATTCGGAAATATTTTTGCCGGAGAAGTTGTGCTGCTAACAGTTTCCTCTATTTTTGCTTTCATATTCCCTTTGCCATTCCTGCTTTTGGAAGTAATAGTCGGAGCTGTTCAGGCGCTTGTTTTTTCAATGTTAACCATGGTTTTTATGGCAGTACTTACAACTACGCATAAGGAATCGCACCAAAACTAGGTAGAATCTATTGCGCTAGTAATTTTTATGGTGTAAAATAAAATTTACCAAGTAAGGGGAGGTGAGATTATATATGGATATAAGCATATCAGGAGGATTAATCATTGCCCTCGGAGGCGTAGCGCCGGCATTAGCGGTTGGTTTTATTGGTTCAAAAGCAATGGAAGCTTTGGGAAGAAATCCCGAAGCATCAGGAAGAATTTTGCCCGCAATGCTTTTAGCAATGGCATTTGCCGAGGCAATCGCGATCTATTCGCTAATTCTGGCATTCGGAAAATAATCGTCTCTTATATAAAAGTTTCGTAAACTATGGAGATATTTAAAAATTTTGGAGTAAATCCTATACTTTTGATTGCCCAGGTTGTTAACTTCCTAATTATATTTTTTATACTTAAAAAGTTTTTATATAAACCGATACTTGAATTATTAAAAAAAAGGCAAAATACTATTGTAGTTGGGCTCAAGCAGGCGGAAGATGCAAGGATAAAATTTGAAAAAGTTGTAATTGAGGAAAAAAATATTTTAAAGAATGCTCAATTGCAGGCAAAAAAAATTATTGAAGATTCCGAGCAGGAATCTCTCGAAATAACAAAACGAATGAGTGATAATGTAAAAAAACAAACCGAGAAGATGCTTCAGGACGCTAGAAATCAGATTATAAGCGAGTCTAAGGATACCGAAAAAAGATTAGCGATAAGCACTACCAAGTTAGCCGTATCTGTTTTGGAAAAAGCGCTTAAAGAATTTTTTACAGCCTCCCAGCAAAAAGATGTTGTTTCCAATGCCTTGAAAAAAATTAAAAGGATAAATTAATTTATGAATAAGAAAAAAATCGACAAACTTGTTTTGATAAGCTATAAAAATAATTTTCTGGATCAAAAAAAAGTTAAGAAAATCTCCGGCCTTATTAATAAATCCGACTTAAAAAAATATATAAATGGCTTGAGAGTAATGGAAAAGAAAAGAAGCCTTGTCGTGTCAAGCCCCTTTGATATCCCGGATTCAGATCGCTTCCAAAAACTTTTTCCAAATAAAAAAATTGTATTTAAAAAGGATTCGAAACTTATGCTCGGCATAGAAATTGTAGACAACGATACTGTTTATGAATTTACATTAAAAAATTCATTTGATAAAATTATTTCCCACATTGAACAAAACTATGATTGATAACGACAAGATAATAAACGAGCTTGAAAAAAAATTAATGACGTTTGGAGACGACTTCAAAACTCAAAACGTTGGAACGGTTATAAAGAATACCGATGGAGTAATTGCCGCATCCGGATTATCCAAGGCAATAATGGGCGAAAAAATATTACTTAAGGATGGTTTGCAGGGTATGGTTTTAAATCTGGATGAGGATTTTGTTTCGATAATACTTCTCGGAGATTCCGCAGGAATAAAAGAAGGCGACACGCTGAAAACAACCGGACAAATGCTGGGAGTTGAAGTTTCGGAAGAATTATTGGGAAGAGTTTTGGACCCATTAGGAAAACTTCTGGACGGGAAACCAAAGATAAAAAAGGGTAAGGTAATGCCATTTGAAAAAATTGCAGCAGGTGTTGTTGAGCGCGAACCGGTAAATACTCCCCTAAAAACCGGGATTAAAGCAATAGATTCCATGATTCCAATCGGACGCGGTCAAAGAGAACTTATAATAGGCGACAGACAAACAGGAAAAACAGCCATTGCAATCGATACTATAATTAACCAAAAATTCAACAAGAAACCCGTTATCTGTATCTATGTTGCAATCGGACAGAAGAGAAGCACAACTGCGCAGGTTATTGACAGGCTGGATTCTGAAGCTGCCCTTTCCTATTCTATAATAGTTTCCGCATCCGCATCGGATCCTGCCAGCTTACAATATCTTGCGCCCTATGCTGGAATAGCTATAGCAGAATATTTTATGGAAAAAGGGAAAGATGTTTTGGTAGTATTTGATGACCTTACCAAACATGCATGGGCATATAGGCAAATTTCGCTGGTTCTGAGACGTCCTGCGGGACGAGAAGCATACCCGGGAGATGTTTTTTATCTTCATAGCAGACTTTTGGAAAGATCTGCCAAGTTAAATAAAAAAAATGGCAATGGATCGATAACAGCAATTCCAATTATTGAAACACAGGCCAATGATATTTCCGCATATATCCCTACAAATGTAATTTCTATTACGGACGGTCAGATATATTTACAGTCAGACTTATTTAATGCGGGCATTAGACCCGCCATCAATGTCGGACAGTCAGTATCAAGAGTCGGAGGATCGGCTCAAACACCGGCGATTAAATCAGTATCGGGAAAACTGAGGCTTGAACTTGCCCAATACAACTCACTTGCCGCATTTGCTCAATTTGGAAGCGAATTGGATACTGCAACTCAAAAACAGCTTGACCGCGGAAAGAGATTAACGGAAATTCTAAAACAGCCGCAGTTTTCTCCGCTCACCGAGGATTTAGAAGTTCTAAGTATTTATGCAGTTACAGCCGGATTAATGGATGACATTCCTCTTGACTCGTTCCAGCGATTTGAAAAAGACCTGCATGATTTTATAAAAAAACGCTCTCCGGATATACTAAGCGCTCTTTCAACAAGCGGCAAACCAACCGATGATGTCTTGAAACAAATCAAAAAATCCGTTGAGGAATTTAAAAAAAGATTTGAATAAATATGGCAAACCTTTTATCTCTAAAAAGAAGAATAAGAGCATCCGGAAATGTCTCTAAAACAACAAGGGCAATGCAAATGATTGCGGCATCAAAGCTGAAAAAAGCTCAAGACGCAACCTTGGCAGGAAGACCATATGTAGAAAAATTGTCGGCAATTTCTCAAAATCTTTCCGGCAAATTGGGTGACGCCTACACGCATGACTATATGAAAAATCCGCAAGATTTGGACAAAACCCTTCTCCTGGTTTTTTCTCCGGACAAAGGCCTATGCGGAGGTTTAGTCACCAACTTAATCAGAGATCTTTTTGACTTTCATTCTCAAAATAAAAATATCACATACCTGACAGTTGGAAAAAAAATTGAAACAGCCGCTGCCAGCTTAAAGAAAGAGATTGTTGCTTCATTCAAATTCGGAACTGTTATTCCGCCTTTTGACACGGTTTTTCCAATAACAAAATTTGTCGATGAGTTTTTCCTGGGAAAAAAAGTTAAAAGCGTTAAAATTTTGTCAACAAGTTTCGTAAGTGTTTTTTCTCAGAAACCAAAATTATCAAATCTTCTTCCGATTGAATTCGAGAAAAATGCATCTTCTTCCTTTACGCTTTTTGAACCCGACCCCAAAACTCTTCTTCCCCACCTTTTAAGGCATTACCTGGAAATGAGAATTTATCAAGAAATGCTCGAGAGCTTTGCATCCGAACAGGCGGCTCGAATGATGGCCATGCAAAACGCTACGGATAATGCAATTGAAATCGCTCAAGATCTGCAGCTGGAATACAATAAAGAACGCCAGGAAAAAATTACAAATGAGATACTGGATATTGGTGGAGCGGCTTTCGCTGATAATGCTTATGAATTCTAAAGATACAAAAGACGGAATTATTATCAGATTAACAGGGCCTGTTGTTGACGTACGTTTTTCCGAAAATCCTCCGCTAATCCACGAGGCTTTGGAAATTGACCTTCAAAGAAAAGAAAAACTAACTCTCGAAGTTGCTTTTTCAACAGGAGATAATGAGGTTAAAACTCTTGCCATGGGCCCAACCGACGGACTCTACAGAGGAATGAAAGTAAAACGCACAAACTCTCCCATAAAAGTTCCTGTCGGGCTCCCTACTCTTGGAAGAATTTTTAACGTCTTGGGCAATGTTATTGACGGAAAACCGTTTGACAAAAAGAGCAAAAATCTCTCATACAATCCAATTCACCGACCAGCTCCATCTTTAACCGAACAGGAAACAAAGCCCAGCATATTGGAAACAGGTCTTAAGGTTATTGACCTTATTGCTCCTTTTACGAAAGGCGGAAAAATTGCGGTATTCGGAGGGGCGGGGGTCGGCAAAACAGTCATTGTTCAGGAATTAATTAGAAATATCGCAATGGAACACCAGGGACATTCGGTATTTGCAGGGGTCGGAGAGAGAACTCGGGAAGGAAATGATCTCTGGCTTGCAATGAAAGAAGCCAAAGTTATGGATAAAATGGTCATGGTATTTGGCCAAATGAATGAACCTCCGGCAAACAGGATGAGAGTTGCATTGACGGCACTAACCATGAGTGAATATTTCAGAGATATAAAAAGAGAAGATGTTTTGCTTTTCATAGACAATATTTTCCGTTTCGCTCAAGCGGGATCCGAGGTCTCGGCGCTTTTGGGAAGAATGCCATCGGCTGTTGGTTATCAGCCGACTCTTGCTTCCGAAATGGGAGAGCTCCAGGAAAGAATCACCTCAACCAAAAAAGGTTCTATCACATCCGTACAAGCCGTATATGTGCCTGCAGACGATTATACGGATCCTGCGCCTGTCACTATTTTTGCCCATCTTGATGCAACAATCAATCTGGAGCGGTCTATTGCCGAACAGGGTATTTATCCTGCGGTTGACCCTCTTGCGTCAACATCAAGAATCCTTGATCCAAATATTGTGGGCGAAGACCATTATAATGTTGCCCGAGGTGTACAAAAAGTTTTGCAAAGGTATAAAGACTTGCAAGATATCATCGCAATTCTGGGAATTGACGAACTGTCTAACGAAGACAAGCTTACAGTTGCAAGAGCCCGAAAAATTCAAAAATTTCTAAGCCAGCCTATGTTTGTCGGAGAAATATTTACAGGCCAACCCGGAAGATATGTAAAGATTGAAGATTCCGTAAGAGGGTTTAAAGAAATTATTGAGGGTAAACATGATTCACTTTCCGAAAATGCATTTTACATGGTTGGAACCATTGATGAGGCGGTTAAAAAAGGAGCTGACGCCAAAGGTTAATGAATCTTTCTCTTTCTATAATCACACCGGAAAAAATAGTTTACGAAGACGAAGTAGACGAAGTAGTTGCCCCAACCGTTAACGGCGAAATTGCAATTCTTCCGAATCACATCAATCTATTAACAAGACTTAATCCGGGAGAATTAATTATCAGAAAAGGCACAAGTCATGATTCTCTCGCGGTAACAGGCGGATTTTTGGAAGTTAGCAAAAATAAAATAAGTGTTCTTGCGGATTACGCTATAAAAGCTAAAGATATCGAAATTGCACGGGCAACCGAAGCTAAAAAGCGCGCAGAAAAAATAATGAGCGAGAAAGCAACGGATATGGAGATTAAAATTGCCCAGGGAGAACTTATCAAAGCAATTCTTGAATTAAAAGTTGCGACCAGGCACAAAAGAAGAGTTTAGCAAAAAATATGTCATCCTTTCTGTACGACATTTATAAAACGTATGATGAGAATTACAACTTGGGTCCCAAAACTTTAAGGAAAATAAAAAAACCTGTTTTTAAGAAAACGAAACCGAAACATACATTTTTAGGTTTTCCCGTTAACATTCCATTTGGTATTCCTGCTGGGCCGCTTTTAAATAGCCGCTTTATTAAAGGCGCATTTGATTTCGGGTTTGCAGTTTCTACATATAAAACCGTAAGACTGGATGAATTCCCTTGCCATCCCTATCCTAATATTATTTATGTTGATGCTCCAAAAAATCTCAATCCCCGAAAAACTCCAAGAGTTATAGCTTTAGATAAACCAAACCAAAATCTAAATATCACCAATTCTTTTGGAGTTCCGTCCAAAAAACCTTTAATTTGGCTGAAAGATGTTAAAAAAGCATTAAAATACCAAAAAAAAGGTCAGGTTATGATATTGAGCTTTATGGGTACTGTAAAACCAAACCAAACGCAAGAAGATTTTGTAAATGATTTCGTTAAAGCGGCTGAACTTGCCAAAAATTCAGGCGCAAAAATTCTGGAGGCAAACTTATCCTGTCCAAATATAGGCAACGAGGGTTTGGTTTGCTATAACCTGGAAATAACAGAAAAAATTTGCAAAGAAATTAGAAAAGTAATCGGAACAACACCCTTAATTCTTAAAATCGGATATTATAGAGGACAAAAAGACATGGAAAAACTCGCCAGAATTGCAAATAAATATGCTGATGCCATTGCCGCAATAAATACTCTCCAGATTGAAGTGACCGACGAAAAAGGAAATCAGGTCTTGCCCGGAAAAAACAGGTTAAGAAGCGGCGTTTGCGGAGCTGCAATCAAATGGGCAGGATTGGAGATGGTCAAAAAGCTTAATGTTTTAAAAAAGAAAAATAACTATAAGTACGAGATAGTTGGAGTCGGCGGCGTAATAACGCCAAAAGATTATTTGGAGTATAAACGCGCCGGCGCAGATCTTGTTCAATCCGCAACCGGTGCCATGTGGAATCCCCTTTTGGCTTATGAAATTTCAACGAAAATTAAATAACGCCATAAAGAAAAATAATTCTCTCCTGTGCGTCGGGCTGGATCCGGATCTAAAGAAAATTCCAAGTCATTTGTTTGATGGAAAAGATTCTATTTTTGAATTTAACAAGATAATTATAGGTGCCACGCATGACTTAGTTTGTGCTTACAAACCAAACATAGCATATTACTCCGCCCTGGGATTGGATGGCCTAAAATCGCTCCAGGAAACGATAAAATATATTCATGGAGAATATTCTGACATACCAGTCATCCTGGACGCCAAAAGAGCTGACATAGGAAATACTTCGGAAAATTACGCGACCGAAGCCTTCAAAACGTTAGACACTGACGCTGTTACGGTAAATCCATATTTAGGTTTTGATTCTATAGAGCCATTTTTGAAATACAAAGACAAAGGAATTGTTCTGCTATGCAGAACTTCAAACCCGGGAGCTTCAGATTTCCAGGATCTCAAGATAAAAAAAGAGCCGCTTTACATAAAGGTGGCCAGAAAGATTACAGATTGGGATCAAAAATATAAAAATTGCCTTATGGTAATTGGAGCTACCTGGCCAGATGAACTTAAAACTGTTAGGAATATAGCGCCAAACATGTTTTTTTTAATCCCGGGCATTGGAGCTCAAGGAGGAGATTTGGAAAAAATACTCAAAGCGGGTCTTACGAAAGATAAATCGGGCTTGATAATCAGTTCCTCCCGTGGGATAATCTTTTCAGAAAACCCAAGGAAAGAAGCACTTAAGCTAAGAAACGAGATAAATAAATTTAGATGAAAGATATAGTTAAAATTCTAAAGGATATTAAAGCAATTGTAGCTGACGATCATTTTGTTTACACATCAGGAAAGCATGGAAGTGTTTACGTTAGAAAAGACATGCTCTATCCCAATACCAAAAAAACATCTCAGGTCTGCAAGCTTTTTGCAGAAAAATTTAAGAATAAAGATATTGACGTTGTTGTCGGACCTTCAATTGGGGGAATCATTCTTTCTCAATGGACTGCGTATCATCTCTCAAAATTAAAAAAGAAAGAAATCCTTGGAACTTTCACAGAAAAAGATGAAAATAGTAATCAAGTTTTTAAGCGTGATTACGATAAATTAGTTAAGGGAAAAAAAATTTTAATTGTTGAAGACCTTACCACGACTGGAGGTTCTGTAAAAAAAGCAGTAAATTCTGTAAAAAAAGCAGGAGGAAAAGTTGTTGGCGTATGTGTTATGGTGAATCGTGATCCGGAAAAAGTAACTTCAAAGTCAGTTAACGCTCCCCTGTCATACCTTGGCATATTTAGAGCTGAGTCTTTTGATGCCAATAAATGCCCGCTTTGCAAAAGAAACATGCCTATAAATACAAGTGTTGGCCACGGAAAAAAGTATCTTCAAGTCAAAAAGTAAGCTTTGACTTTCAATTCACCCGTCTTTTATTGTAGAATATCCTTGTGCCGATGTAGCTTAGTGGTAAAGCGGCGGTTTCGTAAACCGTTGACGGCAGTTCGATTCTGCCCCTCGGCTCTGGAATAAATTTATGATTAGGTCAAGATTGTCAAGAAGATTAGAGAGAAAAACAAAGAAAAATCTTACCCTCAGTCTGTTGGGGATAATTCTTATATTTTTTTTGATATTCAAATTTGGAATCCCGATTTTAGTTAACCTTAGTCTTTTTTTGTCAGGAACAAAAACAAATCAGGGAGAATCAGTAAATCGAAATCTTTCTTTTATCGCTCCTCCCGTACTTGATCCGTTTCCGCAAGCAACTTCAAGCGCAGACATTATAATTTCCGGCGTTGCAATTAAAAATCAGACGGTAAACCTATATATAAATAACAGTCTGGCCGACAGCATGAGAGTTGATGATAATGGAAGTTTTTCATTTAAAGAATCTATTTCAGCCGGAGAAAATATCATAAAAGCAAAAGCGGTTGTAAATAATAAGGAAAGCGAATTTTCTAACTCAATAATAACAGCTTTTAAGACTACCCCCCCCTCTCTTAATGTTACTTCTCCGGCTAATGGTCAGTCTTTTGAAAAAGATCAAAACATTGCAAATATTAAGGGGACTACGGATAAAGACGTAAAAATAACTGTTAATGGTTTTTGGGCAATAACAGATGGTAGGGGCGAATTTTCATATAATCTTCCTCTTCAAAATGGAGAAAATAAGATAAAAATTGTAGCGACAGATATTGCGGGAAACAAGAAAGAATTGGAAATAAAAGTCACTTATTCTCCTTGAACCGCAACAATTATCCAAATCCACATCATAATGGAAGGATAAAACAAACTATTTATAAATAGAGAACTAATAAACACTCCGGCAAGTGAAGATATGATTAACGAATTATTTTTTGCGCTTTTAAAAATCCTAAACCACAGAAATATAAAAAATCCAAAACCCACGAATCCGGTGGTTGCTATCGCAAATAAAAAACTATTGTCCGTACCTGCGTCAGCGTGACTTACCGTTTTCGTATTTTGACTGCGAAAACCATAACGAAACTGAGCATATCTATAAGCATTAAAACCTACTCCGAAGATCGGATTTTTTTTTATTATTAATATCGCGTTTTTTGCAGTTTCAAGACGCGCTTCGCTTGAGACAATTCTAAATAAATTAATATTCTCAATATTAAAATATCTTGATGAGACAACCAAAACTGAAAGCATAATTCCTAATAATATTGCTATCCAAATTTTCCTATTCATCAGTACAAACAGTAGGCTTGAGCTTAAAAAAAGCATAATTAAAGCGCTTCTTGAAAATGTTAAAAATATGCTGCCCAAAGTCAATGCTGTAAGTAAGCCGATAAAAATATTTTTCTTTTTAAACGCCAAACTTATTAAAAATAAAAAAAATAAAACAAAAAAAGCTCCTGCAAAGTTTGGATCAAGAAACGTAGAAAACATCCTGAACATATGTTCGTCCCATCCCAAATAGAACAAATTTCTAAGGTTAGGGTAAAGGAGATATTGTAAATATCCTAATCCTACAACTAATGATCCTAAAACAATTAATATTTTTAATATTTTTGTCTTAAAATTCTTATCAAAGTCGCTCACAACAAAAAACAAGAAAGCATAGGTTAACCATCTTATTAGATATGTAACAGATGTAAAAAATTGACCGACCGATAAGAAATTTAAATTAATAAGTAGAGAAAAAAAACCGGATGAGGCAAATAGAAGAACAGGAACGAGGAAAAATTTTTGCCTTATTGCCTCTCTTTTTCTAATTTTAAGCATCAACCACAGAAATGCAGTTAATATTACTCCCATATCCAAAGGCTTTATAATAATATTATTGCCTATATGTATCCTGATTACTTCTCCAAAAGGAAATAGAAATAAAGTAAAAATAAATATTTTCTTCAGTAAACCCATTTAATGCCTCCAATCGAATAGAGCTTAACATCGGTCTTCTTATTGTAATAAATTAAATTCCACATTTTAAATCTCTCGGGAATATTTCCTTTTTGAACAGCTATATAATTAAATATATCGCCCTTTTTTACATAAGAAGAGTCTATGAATGGAAAATTTACGTAATATAAATTGTGAAAACCATACAGAAGAACAATGTCGTCTTTTTTAATTTTTTCAGAAAAATATCCATCCGTATCATAAAAATCTCCAAATGAGAAGTTTAAATTATTTGATAAAAATGAAGACTTAGGTTCGATCCCAAGAATTACTGGAATATATTTAAAATTTGCCCCTAACCTGTATGCTATTGAAAATAAAGAAAGAACAACAACTAATGCAACCAATATGTATCTTATTTTTTCGACTTTAAGCATTTCTAAAACCATTATTGACACTATTGAAAGTACAGGTAGATATGGAAGGATAAATCTCCCGCCGCCGGTCTGCGGCGTTATTTGCCATATCAGAATTGCAAGAGAGGAATACAACAATAGTTGTTTTTTTGTTGATTCAAATTTTTTATAAAGGAGAATTGAAATTGGAATAGCTATAATGTAAAAAGGAGATATGGGATCAGGAAGATTCAGGGGATTTATAAAACTTAAATTAAGCTTTACCGGGTAAGCATTTGTTAAAAACGGGTAAATTGGACTTCCGGCATGAATAAATGAAAAAACAAACCAAGGCAGAGGGATCAATAAACAAACGAGCCAATATTTCAATACTTTAATTATTCTTTTAGTACGGATAAGTATAAGAATACTAAAAATAAACAAACTCCCCAACGCAAGAAGTTTGGTTGAGATAGCTAAGCCTAACAAAATTGCCGACACAATAAACCATTTTGATTTTCCTTCTTCAATCCACCTAAAAAATCCCCATAAAGACATTATTTCAAAAAATGTTCTTGCCAGATCTATATATGCTGTTATTGACATCCATCCCACTACCAAATTTGAATAAAAAAGAAGCAACACAAGCAAGGAAAATTTTTTTGACAAGAACATGCGTGATAATTTATAAAGCGCGATCAAAGATAAAATTCCAAAGGAAAAGTGAATAAGTTTTGCGATAGCTTCATTTCCAAATGTAAATCCCGCCATATATAACATTTCCGTAAGTCTTGGCATTAAAGAATAATAAAAAAGTCCACCCGGAATATAGTCTATTGAATGGTTTAAAAGGTATATTTTGGGTAACGTAAGGTGATACCAAAGCGCATCAAATCCTAACTCCGGACCTAAAACCCCAATCAAATTAACTAATCCCTGAATTAGAATTATCGTTAAAAACGATAATTCAAGTTTTGTGCTTTTCTTTATAAAATTCATTAATTCGGCACGGATATTGTATTTATTAATATTTTTTTTCATGAAAAAAACTGAGATAAGAACAAAAGATATGCCGAATAAAATAATAATTGGACTACGAAGAAGATTCAAAAGACCAAGCAGATAAATACCGTATGCATAAATTCCAATTAAAATAGCAATGCTAAACATACTATTTTTTATCCCACATTAACCACAATTTTCCCCTCACTAGGAATGAGTGAAAAGACATTGTTACGGCAATTATCAAACCCCGTATCCCGTCCATAAATCCGCGCCTTATAAAATAGTTGATTAAAAATTTACCTAAAGGATATAAAATTATCGACCAGAAAAAAACTCTTGTTTTTTTGTCCAATAATTCCTTTGCCCTTATACTGCTATAATAATTAATTTCTTTTAAAAAATCAGCAACCGATTGATGCGGAAGATGAATAAGGGAATTTTTAAGAATTCCAATCTTTCCTTTTATTTTCCACTCCTCATGCACTTTTCCTACCCAATTTCCATCCTGTTTTTTACCAAGTCTTAGCAGTTTTATGCCTGATTCTCCGTAATTTAGTTCTTTTCCCCACAAAAAGTCTTTCCGTTTTATATAAAACCCGTTTTTCTTCTCTATTCTTATGTCTGATAATTGATGTATCGCATTTGAAATTTCGAATGCAAGAGCTTCGGAGACATTCTCATCGGCGTCAATAAATATAACCCACTCATTTTGCGCTTTTTCAAGACCGAAATTTCGCTGCTTTGAGAAATCGCCGTTGAGAACATGCTTTATTACCTTAACTTTTTTATTATTTAAATCGTTTACGATTTCTACAGTTCTATCTGTAGAATAGTCATCAATTATCAAAATCTCATCGCAGAAATTGAGACTTTTTATACATTCAGAAATATTATTTTCTTCATTTTTTGTGAGTATTACGGCTGTAATTGAAAGAAACATAAAGTCAGACAATAACTACTCTTGGTAAAGGAAAAATAAAATGTCCTCCCGTATCCAGATAGTTTTTCTCTCTTCGCAAGAACTCTTGCTTAAAAAACCATGGTAAAACCAACATGTAGTCCGGCATTTCGCGTCTTGCCTGATGCTCGGATATAATCGGTATACCAAGAGACGAAATCTTTTTCCCCCATTTTTCCGGATTCCGCTCCACCGCAGCTCCTATTAACTTATTATTAAGTTTGCAATATTGAAGCAGCGTATTTCCTCGTGTCGAGGCGCCATAAATGAATATTTCCTTTTTTTTATTTTTTAATTTATTCAGTAATTTAAAAAGTTCTTGTTTATTCCTCCTTACTCTTTTGGCAAATTCAAGATAAATTTTTTTGTTTTTTAATAAAAGCTCGTTTTCTTTATCTCTCATTTTTAAAACCGAATTGGAAATTTTCCTAATACCTCTGCATGAGATATATGTTCTAAAACTTCCTCCGTTTACGTCACTTATCTCCACATTAAAAACCTCTAAATTATGACGTTTAAGTAAGTTTTCCAAAGAAAGCAAAGAATAATGTTCCAAATGTTCATGAACGATATTATCATAAGCATTATTCTTTAGCATTTTCACTAAATAGTTTTGCTGAATGATAAAAATTCCATTATTATGTAAAATTTTTTTAACGTCGGATAAAAACTTATTGGGATTTTCAATATCGTAAAAACAGGAAATAGCGGTAATTATATCGGCTTTTCTATTTTTTGCTTTGTTAAAATAGGAGCTATAATTAAAAAAATCGCTTATAACAATATCCGCATGTTTTTTGCAATCATTCGCGAATTTTTTTATCGGCTCTATTCCTATTCTAAATACATTTTCACTATAATTACTAAGAAGAGTGCCGTCATTAGCTCCTATATCTACGGCGACTAAGTTTTTGGTCTTGTTTTTTTTCAATATTTTCTGTGATTTATCTACAATTTCTTTCAGCTCATTTTTCATCGTCTCGTTAATTCCCGATTTATATCCGTACCTTTGCGTATAAAGCACTTCTTTTGAAACAGTATGCTTCATCTGCAATAGCGAGCAATTATCGCACAATATTAATTCAAGCGGATATTTATTATTCGTAACTCTTTTTTTTGCAAAATCCGATAAATAATGTTTTCCTAAAGAAAGAATATTTATAAGTTTTTTCGAGTTGCAGGCTCTGCATTTTCTCGCTATTTTAACCTTCTGCATATCAATACCGATAAATTAATATGATAACTATACTAAAATACATACAAAATTGCTACCGCCCATATGCATTATTTATGTTTGTAGACAGTTGCAAGAATTGCCTTATCAGCTCTTACGGAATACACCGGAAAATAATTTTTTCTAATTTGACTATCTTCAAATCCTTCCCGAAGAATATTGTAATAATTTACAATCACGTAATCATACTCCTTTACGCCATTGTATTGTTCGGCTTTTAAATGGGGCATGGGGACGGATGAGTGGATTGGCGAAACGGCAAGACCGACTGTTGAGCCGTAGGGCGCATTGTTAACAACATACAATCCTGCCTCTCTTATCCCCTGCCCCCACCATCCTATCTGAAATAATCTATATTTATAAACGGAATTTACTCCGCCGACCAGCTCATTAAAATAATCAAGATAATACGGCTTTATTTGCAAAAGTAAGACAAATAGATACATTGCCATCGGCAGAAAATAAAAAAGTTTTAATTTGTCTTTAATATTGAATTTATTTGCTATAGCATTAAAACCTATTGCCGCAACAATACAAAGCGGCGGATATATCTCAATAATATAACGCAAGCCGTGCTGTCTCCAGGAATAAATTGAAAGAGTAAGCGGCAACAAAAACCATACCAAGACTGAAGTTAAATAAATATTTTTTTTAAAAAGCATTTCTTTTATACCTGTAAAAAATAAAAACAAAATGAAAACAGGAATTGAAATAAAAAAGTATACAATATAATAAAAGACCGGCGTTAACATTAATCTTCCAAAAAATATCTCAGGGGGAGAAAGAGTAATCTGCCAAATATTGGCTGAAAAACGGATGCCCCATAACTTTTCATTAATTGCATATACATCTTTAAAATGAAATATTGCCTGCGGCCAGATAATTATAAAAATAAATACCGATATTATAAAAACTAGAATAATTGCCTTAATCTTTGTTTTTAATTCTTTACGCTGAAGAAAAAACATTATCGAAAGTAACGGAATAAGAAGAAAATTTGATTGTTTTACTTGAAGAGCTATTCCGGTCACTACTCCTGCAATTAAAACTTTTTTCCATGAAAATTTCTCAACCAACAGAATATAAGAATAAACTGTCAGGGAATAAATAAATATTTTGAAACTTTCGGTTGTTACAAGCTGTGAGAGTCCCAAGGAGAAAGGAAGAAGAGAAAGGATTAATCCTGAAATAACTCCGATATTGAAAGAGAATAATTTCCAGCCGGTCAATACCACGATTACTACGCCAAAACTAAAAATTAAAGCGGAAAATAATCTTGAATATGTTAAGTCGTAGTTAAAAATAGGTTGTGCGTCAACAACCTTTTCCAGATCAAGATGAGCTGTTATTCCATATAAATATTTTACAAGAGGCGGATGGTCATATGTTGTATAAAAATAGCTGTTATTAAAATCCTTTGCTTTAATAAGTTCGATCATTTTGTATCCCTGCTCTATATATTCCTCCTCATCCCACGTTCTACCCATTTCATTCAAGCTCCATAATCTTAATAAGACTGATAATAAAAAAATGAGTAGAATAATTAGCCTTCTATTCATAGGGGGTAATAAATTTTAATTTTTGCGGAAATTTAGATGGAGGATGCCCTAACCACCATGTCAAATATTCATAATTCATAGTAAAACTTTCGAATTGGCTGCCTCCCCCTTTACCTATTATGTTGTAGTTCCTTCCATTGGCTTTTTGAACAACTTCCCTTGCGAAAGAAAGTCTTTTGGAGAAATTCATATTGCCCGTGAAGTAATTTGATGAAATCAAAAAATAGCTATTCGCCAAAGAGAAAAATAAGATCAACAAGATTGACGGAATAAAAAGCATTTTTATTTCCATAATTTTATCAAAAGAGAAAGCAATAGCGAAAATTAACGCGGGAAAAAAAATCGGCAAGTATGCTTCTGATGGAGTTTTATTGATAAAATATCCCACTAATGAAGTTAATATCCATAAAAATAAGAGAATAAACCCAATATGGTATTTTCTTTTGTACATTACGTTATATATATTAATAAATAGAACGCTAAAGCTAAATATTAAAATTATCAAAGATACGATGCCGCTTGCAGCAAAAACTAAAGACTGATAAAACTGAAATGAAAAACCAATCATTTAATGAATATTTGAAAGAATTTACTTCAAGCA
>CAZYIC010000003.1:0-25523 GCA_964646925.1 uncultured Gammaproteobacteria bacterium | reverse complement strand
ATACCGGGAAAACCGAAAAATTTTAATATTCTGTATCCAATCCAAGCGGTAAACTTTAACGTTTGTGGAAAATTATTACTGAAATCATAAATTAAAATTGGAATCATCGGAATTAAAAAAGCAATAATTGAATAGATAAGATATTTTTTATTTAAGATTTTATTAAACCACTCCTTTTTTCTCCATAATCCATACCCTGAAATAGCTAATAAAATAAACCACAGTATTGAAGTTGCTAACTCAAGGTTATATAGAATTGCCAAAAAGAAAATTGACAAAGGGAAAAAACTGCCACTGCCTTTCATCCATTTGTATAATGAAAAAATAAAAAGAAGAGTAAGCAAAGGAATAGGGCTTGTGTGATAAGGGGTACGCGAATGAATAACAGCAAGAGGAGATGTTGCGTAAAATAAAGCAGAGATTAAACCCACTCTTTTTGAAAACATTTCCGATCCCAGAATATACATCAGCAAAACAGTAAGCATCCCTAATGCAACTGTTAAATATGCGCCATTCAGAGGATTAAAACCGAAAATCCAGAAAATACCAGCGAGCATATATGTCCATAATGCCCCCTGATGAAGCCATGGATGACTTGAAGCAATGCCTACAAGCGGAATTTGACCGCTTATAAGCATATCCCTTGCAGACAGATAAAACCAGCCTTGATCTCCTATAAACGGCATTGTGTTTTCTATGTTAAAACTTCTCAACAAATAGGCTAGAGCCAGAATTAACAGAAAAAATATAAAGGTTTTGTTAATAGATAGAATTGCTTGGGTAAAAATAGCCTTAAACAATCCATAATGTTTTCTTAGATAAAGATATCTGCTTTTTGAATAAGTATCTTGCATGCTTTCCAGATTTACTGTACTTCTGCCAACTAAATGAATAATTTTTGCTGACGGAATAATAAATAATTTGTACCCAAAATTACTGATTCTCTTGGAAATATCGTTCTCTTCAAAATAAAGAAAAAAATTATCATCGAATCCTCCAATTATTTTAAAAAGATCTGAACTAATCATTATTGCCGCGCCGGGAACAGCATCTGTTGCCATCGGATTCCTCATTTTCCAATCCTTAAGCATGCTATAGTTGTAAATATTTTTATTCGGAAATATTTTTCTTAAAAAGGATTGGGAAAATAAAATAGTTTTTGGCGTCAATTCTTCAGAGCCCTGAGAACTAAAAGGGTTTAAATTGTCATCAAGAAGAACAGGAGAGGCTGCTCCAACATTTTTATTTTTAATAAAGAAGTTGCACAGATTATCCAATGCTCCCTCCAAAATTTTCGTATCTGGATTCAAAAAGAATAAATATTCTCCCCTAGCGTAACGCGCGCCCAAATTATTTCCTCCTCCATATCCCAAATTACGTTTACTTTTTACATATCTAACTTTTGGGAATCTATTTTTTAGTTCATTTTCCATTTTGCTTTTCTCATCATTATCTACGACTATTATTTCATATAAGACATCTGTTTTTGACTTAAAAATGGAATATATGCACTCAAACAGCTCATTTTTTACTTTATAATTAACAATTATTATAGAAACTGCAATTGCATGCGCTGCCTTAATTCTCATTTGATTTTTTATAAAGAGTTTGAAAAAGAAAATAGCCCGCAAAAGGAATCTCAACAAATACCGATAACAATGCGGAGATGCTTGCCCCTACTATACCAAAGGCCATCGTAAGAGGGATGATCGTAATTACCAATCCCAATACCCTTGTAAAAGTAATTACTGCAAAATAATTTTGTTTTTCTAAAGCAAAAAACAAAGAAGCTATAGCGCCTACAATTGCTCTTAAAATGCCATAGAATACAAGGATTCTTAAAATTTGTCCGATTTCGCCCCATTCTCGGCCTAAAACAAAAACAATTAAACTTTGGGGAAGAAAAAAAATTATCCCCCCCAATACCAGAACTAAAAGCGTTATTACGCTCATAGTTTTAATAAATGCCCTTCTAAGCCTAACTTTATCCATGCCTATTTTTGAGTACACGGGAAAAATAACTTTATTTGCAACATCCGATATTTCGCTTATTGGAAGCGTGGATATTTTGTATCCCATCTGATAAATACCCAAAGATCCTGCTCCCAAAAGCTTACCAACCGCTATATTATCGCCCTCTTGAGCAATATAGTTGAAAATTACGGCAAGGTTAATCCACTTTCCTCGATTAAATATTTTCTTAATGTTGTCTATTTGAAAAGAAAATTTAGGTATGGGTTTTACGAAAACAAAAGAAATCCCAACTTCAAAAAATGCTCCGGCAATAAGACCCCAGACAAAGCTGGATGCATCCTTTGTAATAAAAGCAAGGATAATGGCAACCGCAGAATCAAATACAAAAACGGACAGCCTTAGAAAAAAATCTTTACCAAACAGCAGTTCCTTCTGATATTTTACAACAGAAGGATTTATAAATCCCCTTACTAAGGGGACTATACTAATTAGCAACAGCAATCTTTGTGTGCCCGGAGAATTAAAAAAGCCGGATATAATGGGGGATAATCCAATAATAAACACCGATATCAATAGCCCTCTTAATATAGAAACTACCCATGCGTCGTTAATATAATGTTTGATGTCTTTTTTTTCCTGTATTAAAAAAACGTTTATTCCTGTCTCCGCTATTACCTCAAGAAAAGCTAGAACTAAAGTAGCAATACCGAAAGTCCCAAACTGCAATGGAGTAAGCAGTCTTGCCAAAATAATCACTCGTATAAAAGTAATTAGTCTCGTGCTCGCCCTTAATCCGCCAACCCAAGAAATTCCAATGGCTGTATTTCTAAAATATCCCATATTTTATTCCGTTTTACTTAAATAATCCTTCAAGATGCTGAGTAATTCGCTACTGCGGGAATTCCAAGTCCAATTCTTAACCATAATATCTCTAGCATTGTATCCTATTTTTGCCAGTTCTTTTGGATGGGAAAATAACCAATCTAATTTTTTAGCAAAAAGTTTTGCGCTCCTTGGGAGAAGATATCCTGTCACTTCATTAATAACAGTTTCTTTATGTCCGGCCTCATCTGCAGCAATAACGGGAACTCCGCATGCCATTGCCTCCAAAGGAACCATCCCTAACCCCTCGTTGTAGGCAGTCGCCAATACCACTTTGGATCTCTGATATAAATCAACAAGCTTTTTGTCATCCGATATCCATTCCTTATCCGCCATAAGGATTTTTGTTTTGGGCTTAATTTTCTTCATCTGTTTAATTGACCGCTCTACCAAAGAATAGCCGTCTATAGGATATGCTGATCCGATATAGAAAATGTCTATATCTTTCTTGACGCTTCCCTGTTTGAAAAGATCCGTATCTACGCCTAAATATGCAGCTTTGCAGTCTTTCCCGTAGGTTCTGGCAAATAGCTTTGCAATAAATTTGGAAGGCGCCAAGCACAATCTCGCTCTGCCTACATTCTGCTTATCCAAAATTTTTCTAATAATCCTATTCAGTCTTTCATAGTTATATCTAATAAAATCCAGATTTTTTGCTATTTTTAGCATTGGATCATAAATAATTCTATAATAGGGGTCGTGAATATAAAAAACAAAAGGCGTTTTTAAAAAACGCATTATAAATGGCGCTTCTATGTATTTTGAGGCGCTAACCAAAACAATATCGTATTTACTTTTGTCAATTTCCTGGGCAATTTTGCGATTTAAAAAATATAGCCTTAATAACTCAACTGTGTCTTTATAAATTCTGACTTTCCAATTATTTCCTTTCCAGCTTTTAGGTAAAAATTTAAAAAAGAATATGTTGGAATAAAATCCCTCTGCCCTGACATCTTTTTTATCATCCACTATAAACAAATCTGTTCTGTGGCTTTTTTTCAATTGCCGAGCATACTCATTGATGGCTCGTCTGGCTCCGCCCTGCGGCAATTCGTGAAAAATTGCAATTTTCATATTTTGTAGACAGAAATCGAAAGGGGTTCCTGAATCAACCCCGACATAAAATAATCTAATTCGCTTACAAATGTTCTAAACAAAGCAGATTCCTGCTTTGTGTAAAAGATTTTTTTATAATTTTTTCTCTCTAAAAATTCGATTAGATCTCTTTTGGAGGATTTTACAATATAATTTTTTGCTATTTCTTCATTGGTGACAATAATAAATGAAGGTAATTTTATAAATGAGCCGTCAATTACTTCATAAGTATAACGCGCATTTTTAGAGCCATTATTACTCAAATAATAATCCTTAAGGAGCACGTCCGGAAGAGATTGATAAATAGGAATATTCTCAATTCCGACTGTACTTCCTAAGGGAATGTTTTTAGTTATCCAGCCTGAAGAACTTTGCCGAAGATCTACTCTTAACTTCAAACTAACCCAACTAAAAGATTCTATTGCCTGTAATGATAAAAAAACTAATAAAGTAAAAATGATAATTTTTTTTATGGACCGTCTTGTTAATTTAAGCATTTTATCCATGAATATTCCCGAAATCAATGTTATAAAAGGAAGAAGAACGAGCAATCTGTTACTACGCGCTTCAATTTTTAAGAAAAGAAGACTAATAATAAAAATAGACAGCGACGAAAAAATAAGAAAATATTTTCTATTTATTGTTTCGTTAAATTTATTCTTTAATAAGTATCCCGTTATAAAAATTAAGGCAATAATTGACAGAAAAAATAATGCGAAGCCAAAAATCGTTGATCCGCCTCTGATAATAAGATAGGGCGCATAATTCATTCCGAGAATATAATTGGAGGCCAAATCGGGCGTTCGGACAAGATTGTCGTAGAGATATTCGTTAATATTTCCTTTTCCAAGTATAAGATCGGGAATCCCGAACATTGAAAATGTTGCAAAAAAAATAAACAATCCTGAAATTAAATGCCTTATACTCCTCTCTCTTTTTTCTGTAAAAATACAATACGAAACAAGCAATATGGGCAATAATGGAAGAGCGCTAACTTTTACGGAAAAGGCAAGGCCGGAAATAAATGCCGCCAAGCCATAGTTATTAAATGAAGATTTGACTGAATATCTAAGAATAAACAGAAATGATAGGATTATCCAAAAAATAAGCGCGATATCGTACTTAAAGTAATTGCTTAACGTAAGCCAAATCGGGTTAACTACAAATAAAAAACTGACAAAGATTGGATTTAGTTTGAAATATTTTCTTGCGATATAAACAATAAGAATAATTGAAATAACTCCAAAAAAAAGTGTGTCTAACCTTAAAACCTGAAATAATTTTTGCTGCATCTCAAATGCTTCGACTGATGATTTGATCGCAAATGGATTTATTATTCCTGCGATAGCAAAAGGAATAAGAAATAATCCGCTAAATAAAAAATGGAACATTGAACCGTTTGCCGATCCGGGAACGTTTGGAGAACCCTGACTAAAGACTGTTCGGACAGCCTGAGCTTGGTGCCACTCATCCATAAAATAATTAAAAGGATGACTTTTATTAGGAATTCCCCAATTAATAAACACCAACATTAACAGAATATAAGTTCCGATAATCACTACAATCGCCCTATTGTTTCTCATTACTTGCAATATTTTATGAATCTTGACTGTTTTTAAAAATCCTATTATCGTACCTGATATAACCGAAATATCTGAAACAAACTGCAGTAGGGGAAGAAAGAATAAAGCCTTCATGTCCCTAATGTATTTATAGTTTTTCTTAATTGACCAAATAATATATAAAAAAAAGCCTAAGATTATAATATATAAAGGCGTTACAGACCTCTCTATGAAAGACAGCAATAAAAAATAAAAAGCTAATATATATCTTGCAAAGAGAAGAAGTATTTTTTCTCTTAAAATTCCGCTTTCAGCATCCCCTAAAGCAAAACGAAAAAACATTTTAAACACATCCTTGATATTTTTTCGTGGAATCCAATTTACAATAGCTCTCTTTTCAAAAAAAATATTGGCTCCAAGATTTTTAATTTTATGCGCAAAAACGTAATCTTCATTATTGGAATATCTTTCATTAAATCCTCCAGCTTTTTTCCAAATAAATTTTTTAAAAGCCATCGAACGAGTTGCGGGAAGAAAATTATTAACATCAACTTTATCCGGCATTACTAAGACGTAGGGAATTAAAGATTTTTCAAAAACTGAACTTGATTTACCTTTATAATAACCGGCAACAATATCTACTTTTGGATCATTAAATGGTTCGATTATATTTTTTACCCAATTTTTATCTAAAATACATCCCGCGTCTGAACAAAGAATAATCTCATTGATTGCTGATTTTATTGCCTCATTTCTCCCCACTGCCCTATTCCCCTTTTTTACAACAAGTTTGAGCCTTATTTTTTTATTTTTGATATTTAATATTTGACTTTTGATATTTGCGACCGTCCGGTCGCGGCTTCCTCCATCAACAATAATTATCTCATCAGGTATTCTCGACTGCCAAAAAACAGACTTCAAAAAAGAGCCAATCGTCTTTTGCTCATTGAATACCGTCGCAACAAAAGATACCTTCATACTTGTTCTTTACTTGAGTAGATTATATTATATCATCATGCTGGATCCATACAGAATGGTCGTTGTCAATATTGCCTTTTCACTCATATTGATAAGCACTCTGTTATTCTACAGATTTATTTTCCCAAAGAAAAAAATTAACTTATTTTTTTTATTAACATTAATCTCAATATTGCCAATAATAAGCATTTTCAGAACGGGAACGTATGAAAGCGGAGATTTTAATATACATATTTATAGAACAATTGCATTTTATGATTCTCTGAAGGAGGGAAATATTATGCCTTCTTGGGCAAAAGACCTCAATGCTGCTTATGGCTACCCTTTATTTATCTTCAACTACTCCTTTCCTTATTACATTTTGTCCCTTATCCATTTTATAGGATTTGGGCTCATCAATAGTATGAAAATATTCTTGACTTCGAGCTTTATTCTGTCCGGAATTTTTATGTATGCGTGGACAAAAATTTTATTTAAAAACAGCTTTGCCGCTTTTTTTGCATCCGTATTTTACCTATTTGCGCCCTATCACTTAATTGACTTACATTTTAAGATCGTAGTTGGAGAGATACTATCATTTACTATTCTTCCGTTAATATTCCTATTTATACAAAAGTTTTTCATTAAAAAAACTTTATTTTTTTTACTTTGCGCTACGTTTATTTATGCAATTTTAATAATGGCCCACCCCGTAATTGCCTTTTTTTCAGGATTAACAATGTCTTTTTATATTTTCTTTCTTACACATTTCAGTTTTAAAAAATCTTTTTTGTATACCTTGTCAATTATTTCGCCGGGAATAATTATCTCATCATACAGCTGGATGTCTCTTATCATATATGAAAAATATCTTTTTATTCAAAATGTTCCCCTGCAAACAGTATATTTTCCAAAATTAATAGAACTTTTATATTCCCCATATCGATTGGGATTTTTATTTCAGGGCTCGAAAGGAGAAATATCCTTTCTCATTGGATACGTACAGATATTCATCTTAGTAGCTACGGTTTTTCTGCTTATAAAAAATAATTCTCAAAAATATATCACTTATCAAAAATATTGGTTACTCGTCAGCATCATCTTATTATTTCTAATTTCCCCATATTCGAAATTTTTATGGGAAAATTTTCTTTTTATCAAAGCGGCAGGATCCCATCGGTTATTGCTCCTCCTGTCGTTTTCAATCTCGGTGCTATCGGGATATTTTTCTCTTATTTTTATAAAGAAAAAGTGGCTGTTGATAATCCTTATTGCAGCAGCAATTATGTCAACCATTTTAAATTGGGGACATCGAAGGTTAATCCCGCAAATTACAGACGTCACTCTTGCAGAAAATCTTTGGAAAAGTACATCTGAAAGCGAGGGACATTTTTACGCCAACACAAAATGGGTAAGTACAAAGAACCCCTGGTTTTCAATACGTCCCAAAAAACGCGCTGAAATAGTAGGTGGCACGGGCAGCATAAAGGATGTTTTTCGAAACTCTACTTTACATAAATATACTGTTGTTGCAAAAAACCCTTTAAAAATAAGAGAAAATACATTATATTTTCCCGGCTGGGAAGCAAAATTAAATGACAGGTCACTACAGATCTCCCCGGATGACAAAGGCTTGATATCTCTTCATGTACCTAAGGGCAGTTATAATCTGACTCTAACTTACAATGACTTACTCCCTTATAAAATTACTAAAATAATAAGCTTTATTGGTTTTTTTACTATTTTAGGCTGTATAATATTTTCCCTATTGTTAAATAAATTGTATGCAAAAAAATGATATTCTCCTTTCGCTCGGTTCTCTTCCATGGATGAGAATCAAACAAGCTGTTAATTTTGCTAAAAAAACAGGGTATGACGGATTGGAATTTCTTCCAACAAGAAAATCCATAAATGAAAAAATAGCTTTTTTTGATCTGCAATTTATAAAAAGTATTCATCAGAATTGGCGTCTTGATATTGGTCACGATGAATCTTACGGAATAAATTTTTTAAACGCATTATTTTTCATCTTAATAAGATTAATACTGTTTCCAACAATTAAAAAATCTAATGAAAAAATTTCACTATTATCAAGAAAGCTAAACATTCCTTTGGTTGCTCATGGCATATCGGAAAAATGGACATATGACGGCAAAAAAAATGAATTTTTCGGAGGAATTTTATATGAAATAATTGGCGCATTAATAAGCCCCGAAGAACTAAAGAATTGGATGAGTAAACCATATCATAATGTCGTTATAGATTCAAGGGATGATCAGTCTTTGATGTGGGCAAAAAAATATGGGCTTAATACATGGCAGGCTTTTTGGCAATGGCTTAACATAAAAAAAATAAAAAATTACCAATTAACATTTATAGGAATTAGGGGATTAAAAAAAATTAAAAGACACGAAAATTCTCTTCCCGAAAAACAACTTTTATGGCTTTATAAAAACAGGTGGAGAGGTTATGTGACTGTTGAAGTAAACCCCCTGGTGGTTTTATTTCTTTTTAAAGGAGATATGCAAAAAGGTTTTAGAACAATTTGTAAATTTGTAAGAAAAACTCTTATTGAAGGCAAAAAATGGTCAACTTAATTTTTCGGCTATACTTTTGTGGCAACAATAAAAAGGTTTGTTCCGTTTTTTTCATTTTCTTCTATTTTTTTTGAGAATATTCTGACAAGAATATTCTCAAAAATTTTAGGTCTAAGTACTTTTCTTCTTCCCACAAAAAATCTAAAAATTTGAGAAGTTAGGGATGTTGGTATAAAAAAATCATATAGTTTTGTTATTGTTGGCGAAATAATGTCTCTTGAAGTTATAATCTTAAATCCCGCCATTTTTATATGTTTTATCCATTGCTCTTTTGGCGGAAGACTGTGTCTATGAAACTTGGTGTTATATGCATACTGCAAATAATTGCTTAAAGAATTTAATCCTATTCTTCTTAAAATTGGTCTATAAAATGTATTTGCCTCCACATCTTCCGTTTCCATTGTAATGGCTAAAATACCGCCTTTCTTTAACACCCTATACATTTCTTTAAGCAGCCTATCTGTATCGGTAATGTGTTCAAAAGTACTTATTGATATTATCGAAGAATAGCTGCTATTTGAAAAAGGCAAATTTCTTGCATCAGCTAAAGTTAGATTTTTGTACATTCCTCCTTTGGCCGCAACGTACAAATCCCGAGGAGCGATATCAACACCCATGTCAATTTTTTTTCCAAACGCTTCCGCAAATTCTCCCCAGCCGCATCCGATATCGAGAATTGGACGTTTTAATTTTACTTTTGACAAATGTTTTGCCTCAACAGACCTCCACAATGCAACACATAATGGCGCAATGCGAAGATATCTTCTAAAATATTGTTCTGATTTAGACATTTTTTATTTATTCCAAAGATTTAAATATATATCGCACGCATCTCCCCATGATTTGTTTTTAACCCAATTAAATGCCGCGTCAATCATTTCTTTTTCTTTTTTGGGATTTTCAAGGAAATAAAAAACCAAATCCGCAAGCTCTTTTTCCGATGCCGCAACATTAATAAACTTAGAGAATGAAGACGTTAACAAGTAATCTTTTTTTAAGGGATTATCATAAACTGCAAAAACTAATCTTTTCGAAGCCATTGCTTCAAGAATAGACAAATATCTGGAAACAAAAGCGAAGTGACATTGACCTAGATACTTTTCCGGATTTTTTTTAAATCCTACAACCCTAAAGTCTTTTTCAATATTTTTTCTAAACTTACCATCACCTATTATTTTAAATTTAAAATTGGGCACTTTTTTTCTTATCAGTTTAGCCGCATTAACATAAATCTTTATTCCCGTCTGCTCATCCAATCTTCCAATAAAAATAGCTGAATTCTCATTTTTAATTTTTAATTTTTCATTTTTAATTTCGCCTACACCGCCGTAAATGGTATAGGTAGATTTTGTTCCATACCATTTGCTTATGAAATTTCCAATACAAATATTTCTCATTGATAATATCTCGGATATTTTATGTATGATAATCCATTTAAATTCTAGGGGATAATTTTCATATCCGTGAAATGTTGTAAATACTTTTTTAAAAGGAAATAAAAATCTAAAAGGCAGATACCAAAAGAAAACATCATGTGCATGAACAATGTCCGCGGACATAATTAAGTCTTTATGCTTAGATAACCAGCTCCAAATTTCAAATTTTTTAAACCTTCCTTGGCTTGAAACCGGAATTCTATAAACTTCTATTTTGTTTATTATTTGAAAATTTTTAAGATTTTTTTCGTGTTTCTCCGTAACAACAGTTACTTTATGGCCTTTTTTTATTAAAATTTTACTTATCTCCAGAGCATGTTTCTCAACGCCGCCGATATGGGGATAAAAAAGTCGAGAAAAAAATAATATATTCACAGTGGACCCGGATGGATTCGAACCATCGGCCTCTCGCATGTGAAGCGAGCGTTCTACCGCTGAACCACGGGTCCCGGCTTTCATTTTACAACATCCGCCCCGCATTGACAAAGTAAGACAGATCAAGGACAATAGATTTATGGAGTTTTTGAGAAAAATCTATGCTTTCCTAATAGATATTGTCCAAACTATACTCTTGGTTTTCGCATTTTTTCTGGTTATATATCTTTTTCTTTTCCGTCCCTTCCAGGTTAGCGGAAATTCCATGGTTCCAACTTTCTCCGACAAACAATATATACTAACCAATATAGTGATATTGAGATTTGCTAAATTGGAAATCGGAGACGTTATTGTATTTAAAGCTCCTCCTGACCCGGAAAAAGATTACATCAAACGCATAATCGGAACACCCGGGGATACCGTGTCTATCAAAAACGGGGATGTATATATCAATGGAAAAATTCTTGACCAAAGTAAATTCCTTTCTCAATCGGTCAAAACATACGGAGGATCATATCTTCGCGAGAATACTCTTGTGACAGTACCGATAGATTCTTACTTTGTGATGGGAGACAACAGGGGAGGCAGTTCCGATTCAAGAGAATGGGGTTTTGTTCCGGCTAAATCTATCATAGGGAAATCTTTTTTCGTTTATTGGCCGCTTAACAAAATGGAAGTCATCAAAAATCCTTATAAATAACCTTAGGCGGTTGGTTCTCCTACCAATATTCTATTTATTTCTTTTATTTTAGGACCTGTAACTTCTACGTCTCCATTTATTTCAATCAGCAATTTCGCCTTTTTGCTTGTTTGGAAAATCCTAACTTTGTCCAAAGCGTATTTTTCCTCTATTTTTTTTGCCATCTCATCAAGCTCGGGAACCCAAAGTTTATCCGTTACCGCGCGAGGCTCTCTTTTTTCAATCTCTCCTTTAACTTTCCTTGCCTCTTCTTCGGTTTGTCTAACCGTACTGTTTTCGCGAAGTATTCTTCGAAATAAATCAAGCATCAAATTCGTATCTCCCAAAGAAATTAAAGGCCGGACGTGACCTTCAGTGATCACTCCCGCAACAAGCGCATCTTTAATTGCATCCGGAAGAGTTAGAAGTCTGATTGTGTTGGAAACAGCCGGCGCGCTCTTTCCAACTTTCCGTGCGACCTCATTCGTTCCCAAACCGAATTCATCAATCAATCTCTTATATGCCAAAGCTCTTTCGATAGGATTAAGATCTTCCCTCTGAACATTCTCAACTATAGACATTTCAAGCATTCCCTGAGGAGTTGTAATCTTAATCACAACAGGGACTTTGGAAAGACCCAAAAGCTTAGCCGCTCTCCAGCGCCTTTCTCCCGCTATAATCTGATATCCTGCGGGGGTTTTGGCAACAACCAAAGGCTCAAGAATACCCTGCTCTCTTATTGAATCTACCAATTCGTTTAAAGATGCCGGCGTAATTACTCCCCGGGGCTGAAGAGGATTGCTTTGAAGCATATTGACTTCAAGTTCATAAATTTGCTCTTGTGTATTCGTATTATCCATAAATTTGGCTTATTATGAATTTACAACGCTCACGATTTTTTTGCCTTTTGAATTCTTAAAATCAACAACTCCGTCTCTTACTGCAAAAAGAGTGAAATCGTTTCCCTCGGAAACACCGTTACCGGAGAAAATTTTTGTTCCTTTTTGCCTCACGATAATATTTCCTCTCAAAACTTTTTGGCCACCATATAACTTTACTCCCAGACGTTTTGATCTGGAATCGCGGTTGCCTTTTACCGAACCCTGTGCTTTTGTATGCGCCATATTTTAAGTTAAAAATTAAAAGTTAAAAATGAAAAATTTAAATCGACGTGAAAATTAGTTCTATCTTATATTAATTTTTCACAGCTGTCAAGATATCAATTGGAGAGGGCGAGAATTTTAATTTTTGTTAAATACTGTCTATACCCCGTAACCCTTCTGTATTTGGATTTCGCCTTAAATTTAGAAATCCTAAGTTTTTCTCCTTTTGTGTGCTCCAAAACCGTTGCTTTAATTTTCATATCTGTTAGCCTAGGTTTACCAATCTTTGATTTTCCATCTTTTACATACAGCAAAACATCCTCCACTGTAAAATTTTCTCCCGGGTTTAACCCCAGTCTCTCAACTTCAATCACCGAATCTTTTGAAACCCTATATTGCTTCCCTCCGGTTTTAATAACTGCGTAATCCATAAAAATCATTATACCAAAAATTTCATTTAATTTCCAGAATCTTTGATTCCTTCGGAGAATTCATTGCAGACAATATTCCCAATAGGATAAAATTTGAAAGAAGCGAACTTCCTCCGTAGGAAACAAAAGGAAGAGTAATTCCGACTATTGGAAGAATTCCAATATTCATGCCTATATTTACAAAAAACTGGAAAAAAATTAAAGAGAATGTAATTATAGAAAACGTTTTACTGAATAAGTCTTCCTGGTTTAGGAAAATTTTGAAAATTTTATACAATAAATAGACAAATGTTATAACTATCAAAATCGCACCGACCATCCCTAACTCTTCAGATAAAGTAGCAAAAATAAAATCGGTATGCCGTTCGGGTAGAAACCGGAGACCGGATTGCGTCCCTAATCCGAGTCCGCGACCGAACAGCATTCCTGACCCCACAGCTATAACCGATTGAATAGCATTATAGGACAAACCCAAAGGATCATTGGGGTTAAAGAAGGTCAAAATTCGCTGTTTTTGATAATCATGCAGCAATTTCCAAAGAATAGGAAAAAGTATTGACAAAAAAATTAATCCGGAAAAAAAGAATCTTAAAGGAAAGCCAAAAACAACAAAAGTCGTAATTGTAGCCATAGAATAAATTAATGCATTTCCCAAATCCGGCTGTAAAAAAATCAAAAAAATAATCGGCATCAAAAAACATGTCGCCAATAATAATGTCTTCAAGGAATAATTATTCCTTGAAGCAAGATATGAAGAGAGTGAAATTGCTAAAAAGGGCTTAATAATCTCAGAAAACTGCATCCTGAATCCAAAGAAATCCAACCACCTGACAGATCCTCTTGTCTCAACTCCAATAATCAAAACTATAACCAATAACAAAATGGAAATTACATAAATAGGTAATGCGTAAAACTTTACGGTCTTGTAATTTGTCTGAGAAAAAAATAAAAAAGCAAAGATTCCGATAATGAAAAAAATTAACTGACTTTTGAATAAAGAAAAATCCATTGAAAAAAGAGAAGTTAAGCTTAAAATCACAAGCACAATTACAGGAGAAAGCAATCCCCAATCAATATTAAAAAACGATCGTCTGTTCATTTGCGACTGACCAAAAACTTTGGGCCTTTTTGAAGAACGCCAACAAGAGCATTTTTCTTAATATAGTTTTCGAATGTTAATGGCCAATTTGGCAAGACAACCCTCACCCTTTCATCCAAAGTTGTTCCCAAAACCTTTCTCTGCTTCTGGATTTCCCTAACAATGTCCCTCGCCTCCCCTTCCTCTTTCAATTCCTGCGCTATATTAATGTCAAGAGAAACCGACATCTCGCCTTTGCCTTTTTCAAAGTTTACTCTTTTAACATTAATCTCGTCTTTAACAAGATCTATAATTCCTTCCCTAATTATTAATTCTGAATTATTAATTCTTAATTCAGAAAGCGGTTGTCTTACTTTTATTTGAAATTCTTTTCTTTTCGCGTGAGCCATTTCTACTATTTTTCGCGCCAAGTCCATTTCTTTTTCTAATTTATCATCAATTAACCCAACATCAGCTTTTGGAAAACTTGATAAATGCACGGATTCTTCCCCTGTTAGATTTCTGTATATTTCTTCTGTAATAAATGGGATTAACGGGGCAAGAACCTGACAGTATGTTTTCAAAACAAAATACAAAGTGCTATAAAAACTATCTTTATCTTTCAGGTCATCTGCAGCCGGACCGACCCTATCCCTGCTTCTTCTTAAATACCACAAAGATAAATCATTAATAAAAACCAACGCTTGATCAACTATTTCAGGCGTATTGAATGCTTCGTATCCTTTGTCAATTATATTTTTAACGTTACCGTTAAACCTTGACAGTATCCACTTATCCAAAACTTTTTCTGATTTTAAATCAATTTCCGAAAGAACCCACTTATCTATAAGCGCATTGGAAACAAAAAAATTATAAACATTCCAAAGTATCAGAAGTATTCCCCGCACTTGATTTCTGTATGGATCTTCTGCGATCAGCATGTCTTCTCCGTTCATAACAGGACTGCCCATTAGATAAAGTCTCAAAGCGTCTCCTCCGTATTTCTCAATCATTTCTTTCGGATCAGGATAGTTGCCGTAATTTTTGCTCATTTTTCTTCCATCTGTTCCCAAAACAACTCCTTCAACCAAAACATTTTTTGCCAGAATATTTAATCCGTCTTTTCTTAAATCCAAAGCATTAGCTATGATATGCAAAATCGAAAACCATGCCCTGATTTGTCCTGTATATTCCCCTATAAAATCAGGCGGATAAAATTCCTCTATCTTTTCTGCAGTATTAAACGGATAATGTCTTTCTCCGAAAGAAGCGCTGCCTGCCTCTATCCAGCTGTCCAAGACTTCAGGAACTCTTTTGGCAGTTTCTCCGCACTTTGCGCAATTAACGGTAACCGCATCAATTTCCGGTTTGTGTAAATCCGTAATTTTTTTGCCTGATTTTTCTTCCAGCTCCTTGATTGATCCCGGAACAAAACGTTCCCCGCATCCGCACTCCCAAACAGGAATAGGCGAACCCCAAAACCTGCTTCTTGAAATATTCCAATCCGGCGCGTTATCAATACTTTTCGCAAATCTTCCATATTTAAAATGGTCCGGATACCAATTGACAGAATCATTGGATTTTCGCATTTTGTCTTTTAGCTTGTTCAGATCAACATACCACGCATTCTGAGGAGAATAGTAAAGTCTGGTATGACATCGCCAACACAAAGGGACATTATGCATCAATACTTCATCCTTATAAATAAGTCCTCTTTTTTTCAAATCCTCGTTAACTGCTTTATTGGCTTTCAGATAATACATTCCGCCGAATTGCGGCACTTCTTTTCTTATGGTCCCCTCTTCATCAACGTGCATTTCAATATGAATGCTATTTTCAAGTGATGCCTTCAAATCTTCCTCCCCATATGCTGCGATCGTTACCACTCCGGTTCCTTCTTCCGCAGTTACAAAATCTCCCGGAATAATCACAAAAGCTTTTTTCCCTTCATCTATTTGGTAGTAATCGTAATGAGGAATAAATCTTTCCCCAATAAGCTCTGAGCCCTTAAATTCTTCCAAAATTTTATATTCGCCATTTAGGATTTTGAGAGCGCTTTTTGCCAATACATAAACTTCCCCTTGCTTGCCCGCCGAAGCTTTAGCGAAGGTGGGTTTTACTTTTACATACGTTAATTTTGGGTTAACTGCAAGAGCAGGAGTAACGATCTTATTCCAGGGAGTAGTTGACCAAGCAAGAATATAGGTATTTTTTTCATCTTTTAATTCATATTTATAAACGGTTGCTGCGTCCGGAACTTCCTTGTAATTGTCTGCGTCCATCGCCACTTCAAAGTTGGAAATCGGAGTTGAACAATGAGGGCAATAGAGGGAAACGCGGAAACCTTTATAAACATATCCCTTTTCGTACATTTGCTTGAAAACCCACATTACGGATTCCATGTAATCGATATCCATTGTTCTGTAAGCGTTCTTAAAATCCACCCAGCGTCCGATATGATCAATGTACCATTCCCATTCGCCTGAAACATCTTTGACATAAAGCTTGCATTCGTCAACAAATTTCTTCACTCCGACTTTTTCTGCAATTTCTTTTTTGCTTTTAAGACCTAATTTCACTTCAACCTTGTTTTCTGCAGGCAAACCATGACAATCCCATCCCCAAACTCTTCTGACTTGGTATCCCTGCATGGTTTTATAGCGGGGAAACAAGTCTTTCGGAAGACTTGACAGAAGGCTTCCGTAATGAGGCATCCCTGTTACGAAAGGCGGACCGTCTAAAATAGTCCATTTGCCCTTTGGCGCTTTTTTTGCGACAGATTTTTCAAAAATTTTATTCTCCTTCCAGTATTTTAATATTCCCTCTTCGAGTTTTGGAAAATTTACGTCGGGATTTACAGGCTTAAACCCCGTTACAGATTTTGATTTATTCATGCTTACAATGTTAAATACCCCGCCTTATCCGTAACGGGGTAAACATATACTCAATTGTATCTCAAATTCTAAACAAAAAAAAGGGGGCTCCGCCTTTCAGCTGGAGACCCCTTAGGTCTATCCTCATCATACTTCTTACTCGACCCTGGATGTAAATACATTATAAAAATCCTTAATAAAACTTTTGTTATAAATATTTTTTGCTAAAGAAAATAAATTCAAAATTATTCCATACCCTTTGAGCGGAAAAGAAAAAGAAACAACCTTTTCTTTATTCAATTTGTTGTAAGATTTTACTATTGTTCCCTGCAATATTTCATTCATAACAAAAGCAGTCTAGCACTAATCTTATTTTTTTCAGTAAGTTACGTAACGAGAGTTTTGTTAATCAAATTACAAATTTAGAGACTTCTTGCATATAGAGTTTCATTTCGATGATTCGAATCATCGAAGCATTATTCAAGTTTCTTATAGCTGAGAAGTCCAGTTGGGAAATAATTAAATTTCATTTACCGATGAAATGCGGAAATTCCTGCGACAAAGCCTTTTATTAAAGCTGATTTCTTAAAAAAGCACCCGATTGAAAAGTTTACCTGATTAGGTCTTCGGATTCCAATGCCCACAGGCTCAAGACTAAAATGATCAAATTCAACAATAAATCAATATTAAACTTGACAATTAACTTGACAATTAACTTGACAATTATTTAAAGGTAGGCTATAATATCATCATGTTTCAGCCTGCCTACTTTCTTAGCCCAAAACTTCTAGGAAATATTAACGATATAGAGCGTCTCTATGGAAGATTGGAGGGAATGAAAGTCCCCCAAAGCCTGCTTCTCAACCTTCAGCGGGATAATCTTATTGAATCCTCGTATGCTTCCAATAGTATTGAGGGAAATCCCCTTTCCCGGGCAACTGTTACCAATCTACTATTAAACGACAGAGTTCCAACAAATCGTGATGAGAAAGAAGTTGTCAATTATTTTCAAATTCTTAAAACTCTTGAAAAACAAATAAAAGAGCCAATAAATATAGAAAAGATACTGAATGTCCATGCTCAACTAATGTCTGGCGTAAATGACAAAATAAAAGGACAAATAAGAGATGAAGGAATCATTGTAGGTAGGCTGAATAGAAACGGAGAAGTTTCAATAAAACATAATCCTCCTTTTCATAATAAGGCTGATATTAAAAAAACATTACGAGAATTAACAGAGTGGTTAGGAAATAGCAAGGAACTTCCCATACTTAAAGCTGGACTTTTCCATCATCAATTTGTCTATATTCACCCTTTTGTTGACGGCAATGGCAGAACTTGCCGTTTGATTACTGCTCTTATTTTCTTAAAGCATAATTATTTGATTAATAAATACTTTGTTCTAGATGATTATTATGATATTGATAGAGATAACTATTCGGATAGACTACATTCTGCTGACATCGGAAATCAAACAGCGTGGCTTGAGTACTTTACGGATGGAGTAAAATTTTCTCTACAAAGTGCCTTAGGTCGTATTGAGACTGGAATTAGCCAGCTATCTTTTGACATGCGTCCTAGCCCACGAGAAGCTGATGCGCTGAAGATAATACAAAAATATAGACAAATAAATACAGCAGATTTAGTAGGAGAATTGAAAATAACAAGACAACAAGCATTCAATCTATTAAAAGCATTGACTGAAAAAGGATATATAGAGAAAAAAGGAAGTACAAAAGATAGTTATTATATTCTAAAAGCTTAAGAAAATTGCAAGCGGGAATTTATAGGTCATCCCCTAGATTTGAACCTGCCTGCCGGCAGGCGGGGCTACAATCTTAAAAAGCACCTAATTGAAAAGTTTACCTTTTTAAGCCTTCAAGAAGAATATAGACTTTTTAAGAAGAAAGGTCAAGGATTAAGAGATTTGGAAGAATTCTAAGATTGGCTTAAGATGATCTTGAACATATTTATTTACCTGAGTATCCGTAAAATAATCTTTAGCTAAATTGTTACCAATACCCTCTAAATATCTTGACTCCTTACTTCTTATAAATAGAAAGTTATAATGTTTATGAATTCCCCTATCCCACATGGCTAATATCTTTTCTCTCAAAGAATATAGGGATTCATTTGTCCGTTTTGCTCTCCAATACGGATCTCTATTCGTTAGGCCTGCGTCAATTGCATGCAATGCAGCATAAAATGCTACGGTCAATTTCCAGTCCCTATAATTAGAATCCGTTATGGAATCCAAAAAAGATTTATTGTGAGAAGACTGCTTTCTGTGGATTTTTTCTGATGGCATAACTAGAATACTTTATAATCGTTGTCTGTCTCCGCAAATTGCTCTTCTTGAACATATTCAAAACTAAATGCAAAAGAGTAATTGAATCTCTCATGAACATTAGCTTGAGCATCTATTAACTTACTTAACTCTCTGTCAGAAGCTCTATTTTTTAATATAACCTTAACTATTATATCGTCGTGGTAAATCTGTAAATATATACTTTTTATTATATTTATACCTTTATATATCTCCTTAATGATGGAACCCAAATCTCTAGTTGAGTATGTTTCAGAATGAACACTTATGGGAGTTGTAGTATTGGGATCTATTGTAAATGTTTGCATATTTATTCTTTTATATTTTTGCCCATCTGAGCTTCCAATATTAACCTCAATTCTCTTGCAATATTCAAGGGTATTGTAACTCTTGAAACTAAGATTCCTATCTGGTTACCCTTTTCATCTTTATCATTTGGATGAACATTTACAAAATCAAACATAACTTCTTGATTGGATGTTGAAGTAACCGATACAATATTTGCATGATGACTTCTTCTTATTTCATCACTTGCTTTTACTACTAAATTTACCTTTTGAGGCGTCTTAATATTACTCACGGACACATTATAGCATATCTATTAATTTGCAAGTAATGCAATGTTCATTTACGACGCGGTTTTGAGGCTATAAATTATTACTTGGATTTAATGAAAGGGAGTAGATCTTCTTTTCTCAACAATGTTGATTCCGAGCAAAAACTTACCATTGCAACGCTTGGTTTATGAGAAAATCCTATATATTCTACAATTTTACCTTTTTCCCGTGCCTTTTTGATTGCGGGTGCTAAATCGGTATCTGAAGAAACAAGGATAATTCGGTCTGCTGTATTCTCGTAAGCAGTTACTAACATATCTACCGCTATTTGCACATCAACGCCCTTTTCATGATAAGCGCCACTACTTTTTAACAGATACCCGAATTGATAAGAAACTTTATGTTTCTTGAGATTTCCCAACAGCTTCTGTTGGGCGTCAAACAATTTTTCGGTTTTTGCCGATCTGTCTTGCCTGATCCGACCAACATAATAGCATACGCTAGCAATTTTATTAAACCGGGCAATATGGCTAGCGAATTTAGTGAAGTCAAACGAAAGAAGATTGTGGAGCTTTAAGTCCTTAAGTTTGAAATAAAAATTGCTTCCGTCAATGAGAATTACACATTTTTGCTTCATTCATTGATTCTACAGCAAAAAATAAAGCCCTGCAAATGTCTTGCGACCTCACAGGGCGATTTAGTATCTAAATACTAGCATAGAAAAGTATCTTGGTCAATAGCTAAAATCAAAATTAGCCTTAGTAGTTAATTTCTTTGTCTCAAAAATGCGGGTTTTTTAAGTCAGAACTTGCTTTTATATTTAATTCCCGCTTAACAACTTGAAATAAGTTAAAGCCTTTTTAAGTCATTAACTACGGATTTATTATAATTCCTTAGGATTTAAAAATCAACACCTTGACTTATCTCATATAACCTTATATAATCTTATATATATCTAAAGTATGGCAAATTTCGATCTCAGATTAACCAATTTATCCAATGAGATTTGGATAAAAATAACGCAAATTGAGGAACTTAAAGGCAGGTGGACGGCTGGTGTTAACCTCAGTCCACAGACTTTGGGGAGATTAAAGCGTTCTGTGCTTATCACCTCAACCGGTGCTTCAACCCGCATAGAGGGTGCAAAACTATCCGATGAGGATATTGAAAAAATGCTCCGCGGCATTTCTATCCAAAAATTCAGCAACAGAGACGAACAGGAAGCGCAGGGCTATTTTGAATTATTGCAAAATGTTTTTAACAGCTACAGGGATTTATCTCTTAATGAAAGCCTTATCAAGCATTTTCACAAAGAACTCTTAAAACATGTTGAAAAAGACCTATTGCATCGCGGGGAGTATAAAAAACAAGAAAACAAGGTCGTGATGATTGATGAGGTCGGTAAATCTATCGGTACGCTTTTTGATACCACGCCCGCATATTTAACTCCGAAAGAAATGACCGAACTTGTTCAGTGGACAAAACAGAAACTTGAGAAAAAAACATATCATCCGCTTCTTGTCATTAGTAATTTCATTGTTGAATTTCTTAATATTCACCCCTTTCAGGACGGAAACGGGAGGCTTTCCCGTGTTTTGACCAATCTGCTCTTTCTTCAGCAGGGCTATCTTTATGTGCCTTATGTTTCGCATGAAAAACTGATTGAAGATAATAAACCGGATTATTACTTGGCATTGCGTCAGAGTCAGAAAACATTCAAAACCAATAAACCGCATATTATTCCCTGGCTTGATTTCTTCTTAAATATTCTTTTAAAACAATCCCAAATGGCAATAGGATTACTAACAACGGAGAATATTGAGGCACTGCTTTCACCCAAACAATTAGATGTTTGGCGATATTTACAAACTATAGATGAAGCAACACCGCAGGAAATAGCGGAAAAGGCAAAAATTGCAAGACCTACGGTAAATCAGGTTTTAAATAAGTTGCTCGAGATGAAAAAAATAGAACGGAGAGGCGAAGGCTCTGCGATAAGATACCGAAAAGTTTAACTTTTGCTCAATTTGACTGGTGGGATTTCAATTGACTCGTATGTAAATTGCGTAAAAATTCATCGTAGAGATTCTCATAATATTCGCTGCGCAATAAAGTTTCCGTAATAAATATTTGCAGACTTTTATAAATACCCACAGGCATACTGCTGATATATTTATATCGTTTGTATCTGGGCTCATAATACTGTTCCAGTAAGTCTTCAACTGCCATTACCAGCCTGCCGAAACGTTGATGATTTCTTAACTCCCTGATCAATTTTGCTTCCTTTTTTACAGCGGTTCCTCCCGGACTATCGTAATGTCTATCGCTGATATCCAATATCAGAATATCGCTTGTTTTGATGATAGCCTGACGGATTTTCCTGAAGAATGCTGTATATTTTTTAGTACGAATTCCGCCCAAGTTTCAAAATATTCCTCACCTATTGTCCAGAATGCCCATTTCAAACTGTAGATAAAATATGCCTGATGATCCGTGTCCATTATCTGATCAAAGATTTTGATTTCATCCAGAAATATCTCAAAAGCCTTTCTGCCTTCTTCACGGTGGTGGATATAATAATTATGCCAGAGGGATTCAATAGCTTTTTGAGCTTTTTTAACTTCTTGTCTATCGCCCGTTTTTATTATACCTATATATTCTTTTAAGCTTAGATTGTTCATAACTTATAAATAACTTTTAAGCTATATTCTAATTTCAATGGGTTCAGAAATCAACATTTTGTAAAAATGTATGTTTAAGGTAATTAATTACGACGCGGTTTTGATGCTAAGATAAAATTGTAAAATACTCTCCGAGGCTAAATCTATTTTATTTTTATCAATTTTGCCTTCTCTTAAAACTTCTTCGATTAATAAAATTTTCACCGTCAATAAGAAGAATAATTTTAGACATAATGACATTATCTACCAAATGGAAAGAGTTACACTACTCAATTCTATTAGTCAATGACTAAAATAAATAAAACCCTGTAAATGTCTTACGACCTCGCAGGACGATTTAATATTTAAAGCTAACATAAAACAACATGTAGGCATTCGAGTAGGTAAAAATTAACAGTTTTTGTTATACTTCAGCTAATGAACATATCTCGTAAAAAAGAAGCAAAGGAAATAAAGGCGGGCAAAACAATGACCGCCCATGAATACCCTGTAATAGACAATGCTATTCATGGAGCAATTATCGAATTAAACGGTCGCTATCCCGAAAAAGGGAGGATCGTGAATGAAAAGGTTTATGAATTAGGCTATGTGATTAGAGGTTCTGGGAAACTAGTCATTGAGGACGAAGAAATAAATTTTGAAGAGGGAGATCAAATTTTGGTTAAACCCAAACAAAAGTATTACTGGGATGCAAAAGCTGTTTTGTTTATGCCCGCCACCCCGGCTTGGTATCCGAAACAGCATAAGATAGTAGAATGAATTTGGGGACGGCCCTCGGGAAGATTGACCTGACAATTCACAATCAGTGTATTTTAATTATGTTGGCGGAACAATGCGTGATTATTTTGGAAAATAATCACCATTAACAAGACTGTTTGAGTCAGGATTTGGAGCGGGATCCTCAACGAAAATAGAAGTAGCTTTAATAATAGCCTGCTTAATAATCCCTAAGGCTTCGATTGCTTGCTCAGATGATTGAAATCCCCTCACCCTATCACCACCTATTTTCATTTCCGAATTAGATCGCTCAATGTCTATCATATCCTCTACAATTAAGGGATAATCGCTTGGTTTTAATTTATCTTTTTTTCTCCACTCTCTCCACCGATTTCCTTTAAAATAAAGTTTTGCAAACATGATATCATTTCTCAGACGCCTCTCAGGACCAACCTTCAATACGTGGTTGGGAAGCAAGACTGTAACCGGAGCCACCAAAGACTCTAATCTTATCTCTATTTGATCTGAGTATCTTTCATCTATGACCCACGTTTCCCTACCTATTTCCTTATCCAAAAGAATCTTTGTCTCGTCGCCTGAACTACCTATCCTGATAACAGTTTCTACTCCATTAATTTCAGTCTTTCCATTCCATGAAGGGATATCTCTTGCTCCAACAAGCCAGGGATATTGAGTATCAAAACCGGGAAGTCTGGATAAAAAATGGGCAGTTGGCAAAACATCCTTGGGAAAGTAGCTTTCTATAGGCAACACTATATCTTGATTTCTCTCTCCTGCCATATTAATTCCTTTTCCTCAAAAATGCGGGCTGGGGCCGCAGCTTGAGCAGAAGCGAAATCCTGAGATTTTCGAAGGAGACGTCCACTTTTTTGACTAATTTCTCTGTCTCAAAAAAGCGGGCCGTCTCGCCAAAGGCGGACGAGCCTCGCTCGCCTCGCTGCGAAGCGGGCCTTTTTAATTTCGCTGTCGTAAAAAGGCGGGAATGTCCCAGGCGTCGTCGCTCCCGTCGTCTTGTGGCGTTTCCTGCGAGTCTGGCACTTGCTTATCGTCTTTTGCTAATTCCTGTTTCGGCATGGCATTATTTATTATAGGCTTGACAAATTCTTTAAGCGTTTGGCGGGTATGGTCAAATCCTGTGGCAATTACCGCAATCTTTATTTGATCATGCATGGCTTCATCAATAGTTGCGCCAAAAATGATATTTGCATCCGGATCTGCCGCGGCAGATATAATTTTGGCTGCTTCATCAACCTCTGTCATTGTCAAATCCGGTCCTCCCGTAATGTTAAACAGAACTCCCCTTGCGCCATCCATTGAAATTTCCAAAAGCGGAGACGCAATTGCAGAACGAGCCGCAGTTTGAGCCCTATTTTCTCCGACTCCGGTTCCGATTCCCATAAGAGCGGAACCCGCGCTACTCATAATAGCTTTTACATCGGCAAAATCCACATTAATAAGCCCGGGAATTGTAATCAAATCCGAAATTCCCTGCACTCCCTGGGACAAAACCGAATCCGCCACTCTAAATGCCTCCATAAGAGATACTTTTTTATCCACAACGTCCAAGATTCTTTGATTGGGAATAACGATAAGAGTGTCAACTTTGTCCCGAAGCGTTTCTATCCCGTCTTCTGCCGTAACCATTCTTCTAGTCCCCTCAAAAGTAAAAGGTTTTGTAACCACCGCAACAGTTAATGCTCCAATTTCTTTTGCGGCTCTGGCAATTACCGAACTTGCTCCTGTGCCTGTTCCGCCTCCCATACCCGCAGTTATAAAAACCATATCCGATCCGTCAATAAATTCCTTTATTTTTTCGTAGGACTCCTCTGCTGCCTCTCTGCCTATTTCCGGATTCCCTCCGGATCCAAGACCCTTTGTCAGATTTTCACCGATTTGAATTTTTGTTGGAGCACCGGACAAAAGAAGAACTTGTGCATCGGTATTAACAGAAATAAAATCTACTCCTTTAACATCGCTATTTTTAATCATTGAATTAAGAGCGTTCATTCCTCCTCCGCCTACGCCCATCACTCTAATTTTGGCAAAATTTGTTGTTTGGGGTTTTATCAACATATGTTTTAAATCTCACTTATCCTAACACCAGATTTTTCAAAAGTCAACCCGCTGTATAAGTCAAGGACTTTTGCGACATACCTCCTTTCTCAAGAAAATATTGCAA
>CAZYIC010000002.1:0-50867 GCA_964646925.1 uncultured Gammaproteobacteria bacterium | reverse complement strand
TATCCAGATTAAAGAAGCTCTGGATTTAATTAAAAATAAATTAAAAAATCTTCTGAGCAATTTTGCACAACAAATAAAAAAGAATAGAGATGTCATTTGCATGGGCTATACCCATCTTCAGCCTGCTGAACCAACGACCTTAGGATACAGACTTTCTTTGTACGCGCAAGACCTGCTTTGGGATCTGGAATTTATTGAAAAAATACAATTTTTTATAAAAGGCAAAGGAATTAAGGGAGCGGTCGGAACATCTGCCAGTTATGTTTCTCCCTTTGAGCTGGAAAAAGAGATAATGAAAAATTTAGACCTTGATCCCGTTGATATTTCCGGACAGACATATCCTCGAAAAATCGACTGGCTTGTAATGATTGCTCTTGCCAATATTGCTCAATCTTTGCATAAATTTAATTTTGATTTAAGAGTAATGCAGTCTCCTAATTTCGGCGAATGGTCGGAGCCAAGAAGCGCCAAAAGAGTCGGTTCCTCCGCAATGCCTTTTAAAAAAAATCCTGACAAAGCGGAAAAAGTTTGCTCTTTATGCCGTTATGTTTCATCTCTCTCAAATGTCAGCTGGGGCAATCCGGCGTTTTCTCTTTTGGAAAGAACTTTGGATGATTCTGCCAACAGAAGACTTTTTTTACCTGATGGATTTTTAGCAATAGATGAATGTCTGGATACAACAAATAATTTAATCAAAGACCTTGTTGTTTTTGAAGATGTAATCGGAGAAAATTTGCAGAAATACGGAATTTTTTCCTGCACGGAAAGCCTAATGATGGAACTTGTAAGAAAGGGCGCAAACCGTCAGGAAATACATGAATTAATTAGAGAATATTCCATGCAAGCATGGACCCAGATTACCAAAGGCAAAAAAAATCCCTTAATTGACCTCTTGTCTTCTGACAAAATGGTGCTAAAATATATCTCAAAAGAAAATATCCGTAAATTATTTAATCCAAAAGATCATATTGGCATTGCCAGAGAACGGACTGAAAAGTTTTTAAAAAAACTTAAAAAGAAATGAAGAAAATATTGGTAGGTATTTTTCTTGGATCCGATTCCGATCTGCCCGTAATGTCCAAAGCTTGTGAAGTTTTGGAAGAATTTAATGTCCCCTATAAAATTACCGTTTCCTCAGCGCACCGTTCCCCCCAGTTAACTTTTAATAATATTCAAAAATTTCAGAAATTAGGAGTCAAAATAATTATTGCGGGAGCAGGTCTTGCAGCTCATTTGGCAGGAGTAATTGCTTCCCATTTTTCCCTTCCTGTTATCGGTGTTCCTCTAAAAGGCGGGGCATTAAACGGCGTTGACTCTTTGTATTCCACAGTACAAATGCCCCCGGGAATTCCGGTGGCAACAGTCGGAATTGACAACGCCAAAAACGCAGGTCTTTTAGCTGTTCAAATTCTTGCGGTATCCGACAAAAAACTAGAAAGGAAATTAATAGAATATAAAAATTCTTTAAGTCTTAATGTAAAAAAGAAAGCGGATAAGCTTGAAAAGGTCGGATGGAAAAAATATTTATGAATGTTTTAAAAACCGTTAATCTCAAAGGTCTTGGAAAAAAATATCAGGGCAAAACCCGGGACTTTTATATTAAAAACAGTAAAAGAATTATTATTTCCACTGACAGAATTTCCGCATTCGACAAAGTATTAGACTTCATTCCTTACAAAGGACAAGTGTTAAATTTATTATCTATTTTTTGGTTTGAAAAAACAAAAGATATTGTAAGAAATCATTTCCTGTCTTCTCCCCATCCAAATACTATGGTTGTAAAAAATGCAAAATTAATTCCAATTGAAATGGTTGTCAGAGGATATATGACAGGAGTAACCGGAACATCTATCTGGGGCTCTTATGAAAAAGGAGAAAGAATAATTTATGGATTAAAATTTCAAGATGGTTTGCAAAAAAATCAAAAACTTCCGAAACCAATTATCACACCTACGACAAAAGCTTCAAGCGGACATGACCAAAGACTAACCGAAAAAGAAATCATCAAGAAAAAAATTGTTTCTGAAAAAATATGGAAGCAAATGAAAAAAGCAGCCCTTGGACTTTTTGAAAGAGGGACAAAAATTTGCGCCAAAGCCGGAATTATTTTGGTTGACACAAAATATGAATTCGGGCTTGATGAAAAAAAACAATTAATTTTAATTGATGAAATTCACACGCCGGATTCATCTCGTTTCTGGATTAAAAAAACATATAAAAAGAGATTCTCCTCCGGAGAGGAACCGGAAAATTTCGATAAAGAATTCATGCGTATTTGGTTTGCCAAAAAAGGATACAAAGGCGACGGCAAACCTCCCAAAATGCCAAAAAGTTTTATTAACAAAGTCAGCAAAAGATACATTGCTATCTATGAAAAAATAACAGGAAAGAAATTTAAAGCCGGGGAAAACAAAAATATTGAAGAGACGATAAAAAGGCACCTAACGTAACTGTAAAGATTGACGACTTATTTATTTACAGCAACCGCACCCTACCGACCACTAAACTTAAACTAAAACCAAAAATATTGTCTTTAAATCCGCCTCTCTTAACCTTCGTTAATTTTGAACTTTGCATTTTGAATTTTTAATTTCGTTTATTCCCATTCCATTGTCGCGGGGGGTTTGGTGGTGATGTCGTAGACAACGCGGGAAACTCCGGGAATTTCATTAACAATTCTTGAGGAAATTTTTTGTAAGATGCCGTATGGTATCTTACTCCAAGTAGAAGTCATGATGTCTTTGGATTCTATGATACGAAGAGCTACAACTTCCCCAAACTGCCGTCCGTCTCCCTTGACTGCTGTTGAATAAGCATCAGTCATAACCGGAAAAGACAGAAAAACATTCGGCAGAATTCCCGCTTTTCCAAGCTCAAATAACACGATCTCATCCGCTTTTTTCTCCATTGCCAGTCTTTTTTTAGTAACTTCTCCTCTAATTCGAACTGCATATCCTGGCCCGGGAAAAGGCTGTTTGTTAACAAATTCTTCCGGCAATCCTAACTTCCTTCCGATTTCTCTAACTTCATCTTTATAAAAATTTCTTACCGGTTCCAAAAGTTTTAATTTCATTTTTTTAGGAAGACCTCCAACATTATGATGGCTTTTGATTTTGGCTGCATACTTGGTGCCCTGACTTTCAATCACATCCGAATAAATCGTGCCCTGCAACAAAAACTTAACAGAAATCTTTTTTGCCAATAATTTTTTCATTTCCCGCTCAAAAATTTCGATGTAAAAATTGCCGATAATTTTTCTTTTTTGCTCACTATCCGTAATTTTTTGCAGACGCTTTAACATCTCCCCTGCCGCATTAACAACTATAGGTTTAATGCCGATTCGCTTAAATATTTTAACCACATGTTCTTCTGTTCCTTTTCTCATAAGTCCATTATCAACGTAAATAGGAATAAATCTCTTCCCTATTGCTTTGGCAGTCAAAACAGAAGCAACTGTTGAATCTACCCCTCCGGACACCGCCCCAATCACACAATCTCTTTCCCCAACAATACTCCTAACGTTCTCTGTAATCTTATCCGTGTCATGCTGAACTGCGCCACCTCCGCTGAGGAAAGTCCTCCTGGAGGATTTCAGCATCTCGTTTTTATTCCGATGTTTAGATCCTGAAATAAATTCAGGATGACAAACGGAAAGAAAATTTTTGAGTACTTGTAGACCAAACTCCGTGTGTTCTACTTCCGGGTGAAATTGAACCCCGTAAATATTTCTTTTCAAATCCCCGACAAAAGCAAACGGCACATGTTCTGTTGAGCCAAAAACTTCAAATCCATTCGGTAACTTAATTACTTCGTCGCCATGCGACATCCAAACCACAAAACTTTCGGACAAGTTTTGTGTAATTTTTAATTTTAAATTTTCAATTTTCAATTGCGCAGGTCCGTACTCTTTTTTCCCAGGAATTACCTTCCCACCTTCCAGGCGGGAACACAATTGCAGACCGTAACAAATGCCCAAAATCGGAATTCCTAAAGAAAAAATTTTCTTATCAATAGTTGGAGCATTCTTTTCATAAACAGAAGCAGGACCTCCTGATAAGATTATCCCTTTCACTCCCCGACCTCGCAGGTCGGGAGGCTGTCGACATGCGAGGTCGACATTTTCAGGAGAAACAATTTTTACTCCAGCCCCCAATTCTTTAATTCTTCTTCCAATTAAATGGGTCGTTTGTGATCCGAAGTCAACGATTAAAATCATTTATAATTTTCTCCCGGATTGGTAATTAAAACATCATGAGGATGGCTTTCGGTTAAGGATGCCTGAGTTATCTGAATAAACTGCGCTTTTCCCCAAAGTTCTTTTATACTGCGCGCTCCGACATAACACATTCCGGATCTTATTCCTCCAACTGCCTGATCGACAAGCTCCTGAACAGTGCCCTTTATCGGCACCAGCCCCTCAACTCCCTCAGCAACCAATACCCTGTCTTTATAATCTTTACCGTGAAATTCTTCTTCGGATTTTATTTTCGCTCCTTTTTCCATTGCCGCCTCCGATCCCATGCCGCGATATTCTTTAAAAACATAAAATTCTTTTTTATTCTTGCCGTTAAAGATATTTCTGAATCTATGCGGAACTTCTTTTACATTAAGCTTTACTGTTTTTCCGGGCGCTTCCATTGACGCGGCGAAAAATCCTCCCATCATAACAGTTGACGCGCCGGCAGCCAAAGCCTTAACCATGTCTCCTGAATATTTTATCCCTCCATCAGCAATAACAGGAATTTTTGCTTTATGAGCAGCTTTTGCAGTTTCCATTATTGCCGTAATCTGCGGCACTCCCATCCCGGAAATAATTCTGGTTGTGCAAATTGCCCCGGGCCCCATTCCGACTCTTAACCCGTCTGCTCCGGCTGCGATGAGCCCTCTTGCTCCATCCGCAGTTGCAATATTTCCCGCAATTACTTCAAGAGCCGGATAGGTCTTTTTGATAAATTTTATTGCCGCAATAATTGTCTTTGTAAAGCCATGCGCCGAATCAATTACTACCACATCAACATGAGCTTTAACCAAAGCTCTTAGTCTTTCCTCATAATTTTTCCCGGCTATTGCAGCCCCAACCAGCAATTTCTTATTCTTGACTTTTTTTACCTCTCTTATCTGATCTTCTATGGTCAAATTTCTGTGAATAATTCCAATTCCGCCAAGAGTCCCAAGCGCAATTGCCAAAGCACTTTCCGTAACCGTATCCATTGGGGCTGAAACAAAAGGGATTGAAAGTTTAATCTTTTTTGTAAGTTGGGTAGAAAGGTTTATGTCGGAACGGGTAAAGTCCGAATAGCCCGGAATAAGAAGAACATCATCAAAAGTTAATCCGAAATGGGAAGAAAGTTTTGCAGGCTCCATAATTTACTTTACATGGTTTACCTCATTTTGTCAAGATAATTTGAAAAAACTGCAATTTAGGCCTAAAATACACTCTTATGGTTGAACAAATAGATTTGGGAAAAATTAAGGAGATAAATACTCCGATAAGTAGAGCTGTTGTCGTTCTTTTTCCAGACCAAAGAACAACAGGAGGATCTAAACCAGAATCACCATATATTCCTACTCTGTATCAAGATTTTAGAGAAACTACTGGCAGGATTCTTACCCGTTATCGAAACCAGGGATTCAAGACAATGGCAGTTGTTTATGGAGATACGCAACCCGATACTTTCAGTTATTTTTACCCCCAAGGTCAATTCCAAGACATAATACGATGGGAAACCTTTCATTCGTGGGGAAAAGATTGGGAGCAATTTTACAGAAGAGGCCTACCCAAGATATTAGAAGGGCTAAATTTGCAAAACAACGCCCAGGTAATTGTAGGTGGATTCCACGCAAAGGATTGTGTTGCCAAATTTACTGGATTCTTAAGAGAAAAAGGATTTAAAGCTAGCGTTGATTTAAGATTAACAAACGAACTTCCATTTCTATTAATCAGCCACCGCTTAAGAAGTAAGCTGCCGGTTGAAATGAGAAGTGATCATGCAAAAAAAGATAGATTAATCTGGGAAAATATGAAAGCAACTGAAGAAATGATTATCTAAAGACTGTAATCTAGGCTTTTGCTACCGCTAGGGATTTTTTGGGACCGAGGAGCTTGATAAAGTCATCCGCGTCAATGGTTTCTTTTTTCAAAAGCTCTTCAGCCAAAATATCCAGCTTGCCTTCTAACCGCATCAAAATTGCAGCTGCTGATTTATAAGCAGTATCTGTAATTTTCTTAATCTGGTCATCGATTTTCCCTGCCATAATCGGCGAAATAGTTTTCTGATCATATATAGTTCTCTGTTCATTGTCTAAGTTGATTGGCCCAAGATCACTCATCCCGTATTCCACCACCATCATTCTTGCAACTTGAGTTGCTTTTGCAATGTCGTCAGATGCTCCGGTTGTCATCTCTTTGAAAATCATATTTTCTGCCGCTCTTCCTCCCAACATTACAGCAATCTGCTCAATAAGCCTTGTCTTTGTTTCATGAATATGCTCTGTTGGCTCCATCATGGTATGTCCCAGACTCATTCCCCGACTGACAATGGAAATTCTGTGAATTGGATCCATGTGCGGCATTTCCCAACTAACAATCGCGTGTCCTGCTTCATGATACGCGGTCATCTTTCTATCCTCTTCCGATTGCAATCTTTTTTTCTCAGGACCTAATTTGACTTTTGTCGCTGCTTCTTCCAAATCCTTCATGTCAATGGCTTTCTTCCCTAAGCGCGCAGCCAAAATAGCTGCTTCGTTGAGCATATTTTCCAAATCCGCTCCGGAAAATCCGACTGTTCTTTTGGCAACTTTTTTCCAGTCAACCCCTGTAACAAACGGTTTGCCTTTGGCGTGGATTGCCAGAATTGCCTCGCGTCCTACCACATCCGGCATATCCAAAGCTACTCTCCTGTCAAATCTTCCCGGCCGAACCAGCGCCGGATCAAGGACGTCAGGCCTGTTCGTATTATGAAGAAGAACTGGACTTTCTCCGCCAAAAAAAGCTTCATTCTCCACTCCGCAAAGATCATAGACATAATCATCAAAAGGCAACTTTCTGATACTGATTATTCGAGGTAACTTTGCAAAGTTTTTAGAAGTTGGCAAGAATGGATTTGCCATCTTACCCCATCCCAAACGATATGCGACAACCGCTTTCAATGGCCTGCCTCCATTTATAATCCTTCCCTCTTTTGCCGTAAACGAATGCATGTATGTCTTTATTCCGCGCATACGGCAAAGCCAATTCAGCTCCATTATTAATTGTTTACTTATCGAAGTTATTTCTCCTTTTCCTTTTTTATCCTGATAACCATCACCATCAAATACACCTCTTAAAAATTCCAAAAAGTACTCTTTTGGCGCTTCAAACAGAATTGTTGGCGTGTGTTTGTTAAGCGCACCTTTTCCACAATGAAATATAAAGAAATCTGCTAAAGGACGGGACTGATAAATTACATTAGCCGCATTTCCTGTTATTCTTACCTTATGAGGTTTAAGATTAAAAATCTCCTGCATTAAATTGATAACGTCTTCTATTAAGTTCTCTTCTTTTTTGTTGAAACAAAAATCGATTTCCTTCCTGGCATATCCCTCTGCCGCATAATATCCCATAAGCCTTGCGAGTCCGGGCGTAAATTCAACTTCATCGGGTAATTCATGCTTGAAATAAGCTCTGGAAATAGACCGGGGCAATCTATCGTTTCTTTGCCAATGACTTACCGTAAGCTGAGATACTCCAATATTTTGAGCAATCTTTTCCTGTGAAAATAACCCACTCTGCTCCATTACATATATATATTTTTCCGTTCCTTGTTTTTGCAAATCAGTATCAATAAAAATAGGCAATTTCAGGTTAAATGCATTGCTGCCTTTATCTTGATTTTTTATCTGATAATTGCTTGATCTTGTGTCTTCGTACAAAAATTTATACGGAAAATCAACTAGCACATCGCCTCTACTAAGTGCTGTTACCGGTTTAGCGAGAATGCCCTGATTATCTCGAACAAATACCGAATGATTACCTGTAGCCTTGACTTTACCTCCTACATATTTAATTTCATAAATCTCTTTAACCTTATGTCTAAAAACACCTCTTACTTTTTTAAATGCGGGATTATTAAATTTTAGAATATCTATCGCTTCTGCCTGATTAAATCCCAAGGTTTCAATGTCTTCAATATTCTTCTCTGTACTTCCTTCATCTTTTTGATAATATCTATCTACAAATTTAGCAATAGGAATAATTTTTATATCTTTGTCTTTTTTAATCATGATTGGAGTATCTCCTGTTACACTTGCCGCCATAACCACTAACTGCTCTGTTGGGGCAAATCCATCCATCTCCACCAGAATTTGATTTAAGGTCTGCTCCCTTTCATCATGTCCTCCCATTAATCCTGTTCCCCTCTGCCGTCCAATCGCATCTATTTCATCTATAAAAATGATTGCAGGCTGGGATTTTTTGGCAGTATTAAATAAATCTCTCACGCGCGAAGCTCCAACACCTACCAACATTTCCATAAATTCAGATCCTGCCATTGAGAAGAAAGGCACATTTGCTTCTCCGGCCGTTGCTCTTGCCAAGAGGGTTTTTCCTGTTCCGCTTGGGCCAATCATCAATACTCCTTTTGGCGTACGCGCTCCCATTGCTTTGTATTTTCCCGGGTTTTTAAGAAAATCTACGATTTCTGTCAGCTCCTGTTTTGCTTCATCTACTCCTGCAACATTTGCAAAACTGATCCTTGGGGTATCTTTGCTGAAAAGTTTAGCCGAAGACTTGCCAAAAGAGAAAATATTTTCTTGCGCTCCTTTTGCCTGACGAAATATAAAAAAGAAAAATGCCACCATTAATAATATTGGCAGGACAGATGAAATAATACCCAGCCAATTATTAAACCCTGTCTGATCTTTTATGACGACTTTTGTTTTATTAAGCTGTACTCCCGCATCCTTGAATATCTGATAAACGTTTGCGCCTTGCTCCTTGAAGCTCTGAAAAGTCTCTTTTCCTTCTTTTACAACAAGCTTATTTTCCAAAACTTCAATTTCCGTAACTTTTCCCGTTTTTACATCCGAAACTACCTGGGAAAGAGGAACTGTTTTAATGTCCTCAAATGACTGTTGGCTAAACCCCATGAAAAGAAACATTGCAAAAAGGAACAGAGACCCATAAACCAAAATATTTTTCCACGAGGTATTTATCTTTACTTTGATAATTTTTTGTTTCTTGCCATTTTTGCCTTGCCTGCCCTGCCCTGCCGGCAGGCGGGCGATAGGCTGATGATTTTTGCTGCCGTTCGTTGCCATCGAGGTGAGTATACCACAAATCCCTCTCTTAGCCAAGGCTACACAAGGCCAAAGAAAAATTAATCCAAAATCAAATCAGATAGCTAATCGGATTAGACGAGGCCCATTTTGGAGCGGACTTCTTTCATGGTTTCTTCTGCCATATGAGTACATTTTACCCTTCCCTCTTCAATAATATTATCTACGAGACTTTGATTTTCCTCAAATTCCCTTCTTCTTTCTTGAAAAGGTTGGAGTTCTTTAAAAATACCCTGCGCTAAAACTTCTTTTAGCTCTGAATATCTGATTTTTTTATCCTTATAATCTTGTTCAAATTTAGTGTACTCTTTATCCAATTTAAACAGCTTTAACAGAGTAAATAGATTAGCAATTCCACCTGTTTTTGGCAATTCTCCGCCAGTTGTTCCGGAGTCTGTTGGTGTTCCTGCCAAACGCTTTTTTATAGTTTCCAAATCATCTGTTAGATTAATAAAGCTCCCATCAATTGATTTGCTCATCTTTCCTGCTCCTGCCAAAGACGGAACATATTCGCCCTGCCTGCCGGCAGGCAGGCCTTCGGTTTTAAACCGTTGAGGCTCTGGAAATGTTTGACCAAACATTGAGTTAAACTTTCTGGCGATTTCCCGCATGACTTCCAAATGCGGCTCCTGATCTATGCCAACCGGCACTAACTCTCCTTTGTAAAGCAATACGTCCGCAGCCATCAGAACCGGATAATACAAAAGCCCCATATTCACATACTTCGGGTACTGGGCTTTTTTCTCTTTGTAGGTTGGCAAATCCTCAAGTCGTGAAACTTGATAAATAGTTGATAATAAATAGGCAAGCTCCGTATGCTGAGGAATTTTTGATTGAATTTCGATCTTGCATTTTTCTGGATCTAATCCTGCTGCCAAGTAATCCAATATTATATTTCGTACGGACACCTGAAGGGTGTCAGGCTGATACGGAACTGTGATTGTATGCAGATCAACCACAGAGAATATGCAGTCGTAAGTTTCTTGCAAAGCAAGCATTCCCTTGACTGCCCCAAAATAATTTCCCAGGTGCAACCTTCCGGTAGCACGTATGCCAGAGTATACACGTTTCATAAATTAAGCTTCCTAATTAGTTTCTTTCATTTGCCTTTCGAAAAATCTCTTTCAATTCCTCAACGCTTAAATTCTTCCCCTCTTCTTCCGCTTTTTTAGTCTGCTGGCAAACATAGCAATCATCAAAATAATCCTCTTCTTCTTGTTTCTTTTTTTGAGTGTCCGAATAAACTCGCTTGCCCTGAGCTCCTTGTGATGAGCCTGCCGAATCATGCCGAATAGATTTCATTTCTCTATTTTAACACAATTAAGACTCCCGCTCTGCCCTTTCGAGCGCCCCAAGTGATCCTCTCAATTTAGCCTCAGTCTCCTTCCACTCCATTTTAGGATCGCTATCATATACAATTCCTCCTCCAGCTTGAAGGTAAGCAGTACCATCAACAACAACTATTGTTCTTATTGTTATGGCTTCTTCCAGATTGCCACTGTAACCAATATAGCCTACCGCACCAGCATAAGGACCCCTTTGCTCTTTTTCATACTGAAAAATAGTTTTTTGAGCCTGTATTTTAGGCGCTCCGCTTACGGTGCCGGCCGGAAAAATCGAACGCAAAGCATCCAAAGAAGTGTATTCATCCCCAAGTTCCCCTGTAACCTCAGACTTTAAATGACGTATCGTAGGAAGTATCTGAATCTGCATTAGCTCCGGCACCTTAACCGTGCCTGGCTTTGAGATCCTACCCACATCATTCCTTCCCAGATCTACAAGCATTACATGCTCTGCATTCTCTTTAGGATCCTTTTTAAGTTCTTCTATCAATCGTTCATCTTCCTCCGGAGTTTGACCTTTTGGTCTGGTTCCCGCAATAGGCCATGTGGTTACTCTTCGGTCCTCAACTTTAACAAGAAGCTCAGGAGAAGCCCCAATGATTTGCACTTTCGTCTTTTTGTTAACCATATCCATATAAACCATAAAAGGCGAAGGATTTCCACTTCTTAGCTGCCTATAAATATGAAGAGGATTGGCGTTTGTTTTCTTTGTTAATCTTCGGGAAAGTACAACTTGGATTATGTTTCCTGCTTTTATGTGTTTCTCTTTTAATTCTTCTATTATACCCGTATATTCGTCTTCGTTAAAGTTAGACTGCGTTGTGCCGGAAGGAACTTCTTCTCCTCCCGCCTTTCTTTTAGCTACTATTGGAGTATTTTCTATTTTATCTGCAATAGCATTTATTCTGGAGGTTACTTCTCCATATTGCCTATCAACATCATTATTTTTTCCGACATCTATATTGCCTATGATCTTTATTTCATTTTGAGCATGGTCATAAGCAATTACCGTGTCGAAATCAAACAGCATGGCTTCAGGAAGTCCTAGAACATCTGGTTTTGGTTGATTTGTATTAGGATCTAATTTTGGAATACTTTTTTCAAAAGCAGCTGAAACTTCATATCCCAAATATCCTACAAAACCACCGGAAAATTGAGGTAGACCGGGGGTTTTAATAACAGTTTTTGAGACTTTATCTTCTATTGCTTTTAAGGGGTCTATCCTCTCTCCGCTTTGAGTTGTTGCTGTTCCATCTCGATCTGTGATTGAGATTTCATTGGCTGTTACACTAATAGTTTCTTTTGGGTCAGTACAAATATAGCTATATCTTCCAACGCTTTCTCCACCGATTACACTTTCCAAAAGCACAGAAGGAGTAAAAGGACCAGTCTCGGCATCTTCCTTTTTTTCCATTCCTCTAGCTTTAAGGTAAACCGAAAAAGGCGTATCTAAATCCGCAGGTAAAGTAAGAGCTACGGGAATCACTACGCCTTTCTTTTCCTTGGCCAATCTCCTAACCTGCTCAAGACTCAACGAGCATCTCCTTGGCGTCTCACGTCTTTCTATTGTTACCGGTTCGAATTCTCTGCTCATAACTTTTTCATAAAAAAACCCCCTGAATTTGGAGGTTTGTGTTTGAATAGAATTGTGTCTTATTCCATGCAAAGACAAGCCCCCAAAATAGGCCGCCGCATGCATTATTTTTATTGTCATCCTGAACTTGTTTCAGGATCTCGTTCCTATTCTTACACATTTTTAAATCTTCCTTTCTTAATTTCCCTTGATCCCCTGGTTACTGTTGCCACTCCAACACCTAATTTTTCTGCTATTTCATGCTGGGAAATCCCTTTTTTGAGCATTTTAACAATTTGCAATCTGTTGGGCAATTCAAAAAGTTCTTTTGGCGTCAAAATCCCTTGTAGAAAATCCCGCATTTCTTTCTTTGTTCTTATCTCCAAAAGCTTTTCTACTAATTCTTCTAATTTTTTACCCATATCTTACTTCATCATACTAGTATAATGATACTAAGAGGAGTTGTCAAGCACCAAACTAAAACCTCTTGACAACCATTCATGTGTATGTTAATGTGTATGTGTATGTTAAACATTAGAGCGCAAATATTATTTGATGAAAATATTTGGAAAACACTTCATCATCTATCCAAAACCAAAAAAACTTCTATCAGCAGTTTGGTAAGGCAGGCTGTAAAAGAAGCCTATCTAAAAACCGAAGATCTGGAAAAAAGACGAAAAGCTATTGAAGAAATCGAAAGAATAAGACCTCATTTCAAAGGAAAATTAGATTATAAAGAAATGATAAATTATGGAAGAGAATATTGATTCATACATTATTGATTCTTCGTTTATCCTCGCTCATCTTATGCCGGACGAAAAATCTCAAAGAGTACAAGATGTTTTCGATCGTTTAAAAAATGAGCCGATTATACTTTTTGCTCCATGTATTTTGCCCTTTGAAGTTTTTAATGGAATACAAACGGCAATAGTTAGAAAGAGAATTACGCCCAAGCTTGCTAAAAAACTACAAGAGCAATTTATGAAAATTTCTATCCAACTTCAGGAAGTTAATTTTATGAATATTTCCTTAATCGCACAAAAACATTTTCTTACTATTTACGATGCTTCGTACATTTATCTTGCAGAAAAACTAAATATCCCACTTTTTACTCTTGACAAAAAACTTGCAAAACTGTCCTCCCGGAAAAATTAAGACTCCTGGGCGGGGTTAGCTTGAGGCTTGTTGCCGGACGATTCGATAACTTTTACCGCTACATCTTTTAACTGTGCCGTTGCTTCTTCCAATGCTTTTTTGAAAACCGCAATCTCATCCTCCTCCTTTTTTCTAGCCAAAATTGTTTCGTAATCGTAAGTTTCTTTCTCGCGTTTTCTTGCAATATCTTCCTGCTGATTCCTTTCCGCAATTGCGACTTCGTGATCTTTTTGTTCTTTGATCCACAACTCTTTTATATCCGCAATTTCTTTTTGAAGAGAGGAAAACTCTTCTTTTGAAGCGTTAATCTCATTAAAAAGATTTACAAAAGACTCTTCGTAAGTTTTAAGACTTTTTATTAAAGAATCTGTCTTTACTGCAGAAATTATGTCCGGAGAAACAGAAGTCTTTCTTGCTCTCGTTGTTCTTCTAATTGTTGTTGACGCTACTGTTGCGCTCATGTGATTTTGGATCATAAACCGTTGGATAGCTTACGTTAATAAGCAAAATGAAAATGCTAATTTAATTTTACTTCACGGCCGTGGGACGAAATTAAATGCCCAACCACTTCCTTTTCATCTCTCCCAGCTTTTCATCTAAAATTGCTTCTCTGATTTTTTTAACCAAATTATTAATGAAAAACATGTTGTGATAGCTGGCTAAACGATAGGCAAGTAATTCCTGCGCGCGGAAAAGATGATGAATATATGCCCTAGTAAATGTTTCACATACATAACATGAGCAGTCTTTGGACAATGGTCTTTGGTCTTTGGCGAAAATAGTTTTGTTAATATCAATTCTGAACTTATTCTTAATATTTCCCTCGGGCGGAAAAACGAAAACTACTCCATATCTTCCGAAACGGGTTGGAATAACGCAATCAAAAGTATCCATTCCGTTCTCAATGGCTGTAAAAATATCATCTATTTCTCCTATTCCCAATAAGTGTCTTGGTTTATCTTCCGGCAAAAAAGGTGCTGTCCATTCCAAAACATTTTCCATCTCTTTTTTACTTTCACCAACCGCCACTCCTCCGATTGCAATTCCGTCAAACCCTTCGGCTCCGCTCAGGGTAAGATTAGAAATAAATTTTGCTGATTCTTCTCTTAAATCCTTATAAACTCCTCCCTGAATAATTCCATACAATGCCTGTTGCCACGGATGAAAATTTTTTTCTTTAAAAGCTTTTAAACTTCGAATGGCCCACTTGTGGGTTCTTTCCATTGCCTCCTTTGTATATTTATGCGTTGAAGGATGAGGGGCGCATTCATCAAAAGAAAGTATCAGATCTGCTCCCAATTTCTTTTGGATTTCAATTGAAACTTCAGGAGTAAATAAATGTTTTGATCCGTCAATATGAGACCTAAACATTACCCCGTCATCTTTTATGCTGACAACATTTACCTCTGTTCCCTCTCCTTCTTCTGTTAATTTTATTTTTACTTGTCCCAATGAAAAAACCTGAAATCCTCCTGAATCGGTAATAGTTGGCCCGCCTGCAACGCTAGCCGAGCTAGACGAGGCGTTGCGGGCAGTCCCATCCCAACTCATAAACCTAGCAAGTCCACCCATCTCCCGTATCAAATCCTCACCCGGTCTTAAATGCAAATGATAAGTGTTACCAAACAGGATCTGAACTCCACATTCTTTCAGATCTTGCGGAGTTAATCCTTTCACAGTTGCTTTTGTGCCAACCGGCACAAAAGCAGGAGTTTTAATTATTCCATGCGCAGTTGTAATTTCCCCTACCCTAGCTTGAGACTTGTTGTCTTTTTTTAAAATTTTAAACTTGAAATCTTTATTCATTTTTTCCCAACATAAATAGAAGCTACCCCAAATGTTAATTCTGTTTGCCTCACATCATAAAAACCTGTTTTCTCTAAAATCGTTAAAAAATCTTTTCCATCCGGAAATTTTTGTACGGATTGTGGAAGATAAGTATACGCTGTTTTATCTTTTGAAACTAATTTACCAACAAAGGGTAAAATATTTTTAAAATAAAAATTAAAAATACTTTTTATTAGAAAAGCTTGTGGTTTTGAAAATTCTAAAATAACAACAATTCCCGTGTTTTTTAAGACCCTATGCATTTCTCTTAATCCCTTTTCAAGGTTTTCAAAATTTCTAACTCCAAAACCAACTGTTATCGCATCGAATGAATTTTCTTTAAATGGCAATTTTTCGCTGTCTCCAAGAATCAATTCTATTTTATTTTCCAAACCCGATTTTTTTACTTTTTCTCTCCCGATATTCAACATTTTTCTGGAAATATCTATGCCAATAATTTTTTCGGGGTTAAGTTTTGCTGCCTCAATTGCAAAATCTGCAGTTCCCGTCGCCACATCCAAAATCTTAATTCTTCCACCTCTAATCTTAATTCTTCCACCTCTAAGGTGGAAACTCAAAACCCCAATTGCTTTTTTACGCCAATAGATATCTATTCCCAGGGAAAGAAAATGATTGAGGAAATCATAACTTCCGGCAATACTATCAAACATTTTTGCAATTTGTTGCTTTTTAACCATGGAGTTTATAATTTGCTTACTTCCTTTTTAAATTGATCTCCGCGGTCTTTGTAGTCTTTAAACGTGCCAAAAGATGCGGACGCCGGAGACAACAAACAGATTTTTCCGGGAGTTGTTTCCGCTGCCGCAATTCTTACTGCTTGTTCCATATTTTTTACATCAAATTTCTCAGGTCTTGAGCTTTCTGATGTTGCATCACAAATTGCTTTCCAAATCCGCTCTCCTGTTGGGGAAAACAAAATCAATGTTTTAATTTGCCCCTTATTAAAATATTGTCCAAGAATAGAATAATCCAATCCTCTATCATGTCCCCCCGCAATTAAAGTTTCCGCATCCGGCAAAGCCTCCATTGCCTCAATTGCAGCCTGAGGAACTGTTGCCAAAGAATCATTATAAAAAGTGACACCATTTTTTTCTCCAACATATTCCAGTCTGTGCTCAAGTCCTCCAAACTCTTCCAAAATTTTCACAATATTTTTTATAGAAACTCCCGCTAAATAAGCCGCCATGCATGCAGCGCAGACATTCTCAAGATTATGTTTACCTAAAAGCTTAATTTTATTAGTATCAATAATTTTTAATTTTTCATTTTTAATTTTTAATTCAATTGTTTCGCCAATTGTGAAACACCCATCTCCAACTTCTCTTTCGCGACTTATTCTGAAAACTTGACCAACCGTATGAATATCCGATTCATGGCTTGCCGGATAATCTTTATTTATAACTGCAAAATCCGAAGTTTTTTGAAATCTAAGGATATTTCTTTTCGCATCAATATAAGATTCCTGAGTCTTGTGATAATCCAAATGTTCCGAAGTTATCATTAGGATAACGGCAATATGCGGCCCGCCCGCAACGCCTTGCAGGCTTGCATGGCGGGCGGGGCTTATTTTCAAATCATTTAATTGATAGGATGACATTTCCAAAACTGTCCACGAATTATCATTTAGGCTATCTATAAAGTCCAAAGGTGATTGTCCGATATTTCCACCAAGAAATGCGTCCAAACCCTGAGCTTTTAACATTTTATAAATAAGAGTTGCGGTAGTGCTTTTTCCTTTTGTTCCGGTTATTCCAATTACTTTGCCTTTGGCGTTAGACAAAAAAATATTTGTTGTGGTTGTATATGGAATTGTTAAAAGCTCAGGTTTTACTCCCGGAGACCTTACTGCAATGTCATAATTTTTTTGTTGGTCTAAATAATCCTCTCCATCTTTCTGATCAACAATATCTAGCCTGACACCTGGAAGGTGTTGCCTCAAATACGCAAATACGGCTCTACCTTCTATCCCTTTACCTACAATTAATATTTTTTTATTTTTTAGTTCATCAATCTTCATAATGTTTCGTTAAAATAGAATCTTTAAACTCTCCTCTCTTATTAATTAATACTAGCGCCTCTCTGACTTCTTGCGGTGTTCCAACACATTCGAAAGGTTTGAAATTCCTTACTCCAATTAATTCTTCAAAAAGAGGAATTAAGCTTTCATCTTCAAGTAAATTCTTACCAAAAATATCCAAAACTTCTTTTTTTGGCAAAAAAGCTGCCAGGCAGATAAAAACAAACAAACATTTCGGACACTCCCCGCACCATTTCCCCAACACCTCCGAGGAGCCCATCCGGTCACCTCGGAGGTGGCGCTTGACGACTCCTCCGAGGTGTGATTTTCCAATCTTAAAATTTTTATTGCAGCTCGAAAACGCTCTAAAATATTTTGGATAATTAACAAATTTTTTTACAACTTGCAACTCTGTCATATTTCTTAAAGGCGATGAATATGCGATATCTGGCGTTATAAATCTTCTAACGTATTCGTTGAAAAGTTTTTCAAACTCTTCGGATTTGCTCCATTGATGATTAATGATCTCACCCAAGTATTCAACATTTCCATAATTTGCACTTTTCTCATTTCCAACAATAACAGAATTGTAAGCATAAAAAATTGCAGACATTAAACCTAAGAATGCATAGATAACAGAGACAGGAATATGACCATTGTAAGTGCCTTTTTGTTTATTTAATTCCAAAAGTTTTGAGTCTATCTCTCTTTTTATATTTATAACTTTGCCACCAATTACTCTTGCAACTTCGACTTGCAGGGGAAAACTCAAGGTAAACATATCAAATTCCCTGTTGGCTTCTTTTAGAATTTCCGCGACAACAATTGAATCTTTTCCTCCCCCAATTCCCAAAAGAGAACGATTTGATCTTGGAGAATCAATTGACTTAGCTTTTAAACCCTCAACGTAAGGAAAATTAATTAGTTCTCTAAAATCAATTTTATTTTTGTAAAAAAACTCTCCTAATCCCTTTGTGTAAACAGTATTCCAAAATTCAGCCTGCTCTTTATTTAAAAAATTATTTTCAATCACAATTTCCTTTGGACAATATAGCTTCCAATACGAAATTCCCAAAATAAGCATAAGATTGTCCAGCAAAGATTTAAGAAGAGCTTGCGGAATTTGATTCGCAACCGGAGGAAAAGAAACTTTCTCCGTAAAATCTATGTTTTTCTCACCCCTGAAGCCAAAGTGAAAAAGAACCTCACCTTTTTCAAGATTGGAATCGTACCCTTTAAAAATAAATTTCATAAAAAGTACCAACGGTCGGATTCGAACCGACGATCGATCGCTTATGAAACGATTGCTCTACCACTGAGCTACGTTGGCATACTTACGGATAATCCATCAATAAGCCCTATGATTTTACCATAAAAGCGCGAAGGCCGCGAAACTTCCACAGATAAAGTACCATAATAATTGTTGAAATTAGCGTATATCTTCTTGTTTTCTATTTTCTTAAAGCTTGTCCTCGTGAATTGACACAGTGGAATTCTTGTAATTTCTACCCAATATTCCCTAACTATATTTTCTCGCTTGGCATGTATGTAATTTATTCCTATTCGACATCGTATATCTAAACTGCTGATATCAAAACATTTTTGCAGCCAAAGTAACAAAAATTTAATCATTTTTGGATCTGAGTTGCAAAACTGCAACCTTCTTCCTTTCTTATATCCTTCACCCCAATACAGCGCAAGTCCTGCAATTAAGAATTCTCTATCAGTTAATTTGCCCATGCTGGCAATTCCTAATTTTTTAAATTCTTCCATTTTTTTTATCCACTTTTCTTTTTGAAGTAAGGCATTTTTAAAACGTCCACGCGCTGAGCCCTCTAAGCTAGATTTTCTCAGGTTTTCCAATTGCTCTACAGTTAAAATAATATCTCTTGTCCAAATGCTCGCTGAACTTTTTGCAACTTTTAGGTATTGTGCTATTTTTTTAACGCTTACTCCTTTTTTACGCAATTTGCGAGCTTCTAATCTAAGTAAAGATTTTGCCATAAAAATGAACTAGCAATATAGTATAGTACTAATACTATACTGTAGGTTTTATTAATTTGTCAACATCTAATTTTTGTTGACTAATTGATCTTGTTTTGTTAGTATAGTTTCACGCGCGGGGTAGTGTACAGTGCACGTGAGGCTCATAATCTCACAGGTCGGGCGCAACTCCCGACCCCGCAACAACGAACCACTCGCTACGCTCGGGTTCATCGCTGCGCAGCAATTTTAAAAGTAGCGAGTGTGAGGCAGGGATGCACCGACTGGTGCGTCCCAAATATTTTTATTCATGCAATTCTTCTACGTTTATGTCCTCCAGAGCAAACCAAAGAACTTTATCTACGTGGGTTTTACCCATAATCTTAAAAAAAGATTTTTCGAACATAATAATCGTGAAGAACTCTCAACAAAAGCTTATGCTCCGCTTGATCTAATATTTTATGAAGCTTACAGAAGTGAGAAAGATGCAAAAAGAAGGGAGAAATACTTCAAGACTACAAAAGGTAAAACTACTCTTCGAATGATGTTAAAAGATTTTCTAGAAAAATAGATTCCACCATTGCCTCCAATTCGGATCACTATCCTTTTTTATCCCTGAAGCATTTTCAAATTCCTTCGGGATCAGGACCTTTTGCTCACCTTTTTTAACCATGAAAAGTTTGTCACGGGCCTCTTTTTCTATAAATTCTGTGGTTTGTACATAAGAAAGTTCTGATTTCAACTTGTTATTCTTCTCTTTTTGCAAACTCAGTTCTTTCTCTGCTTGAGTTACAAAATCTTTTTTCTGCCAAATATCATATATCGAACGCGCAAGATCATTGATAATGACAAGAAGTATGACTACAATTACGACAAATAAAATTTTTCTCATTCTTGACTTATATCAATATAGTTGATATTATAGGCTATCTAAAATTTAAATCAGAGACTATGATCCTTCGATAAACTCAGGATCATATTGAGTGAAATCGAAATATGAAAGCAATAAATATCAGGGATGCGCATCGGGAATTTAAAAAATATTTAAGTGAAAATAGGCATTCGGCTTCAACTATTGTAGCATACAGTAAAGATATCGAACAGTTAGTTAAATTTTTGGAAGATTTGTCCAAAAATCACATTCACGATGCAACAAAGAATGATTTGGAGTCTTTCTTGGCAAAAATGTCCAAAAACGGATATACTCCAAAATCAATCTCAAGAAAGCTTAATTCTACGCGAACTTTTTATAGATTTTTGAAAATAAATGAATATATTACGGATGATCCGTCTCTTCTGGTTGCGCATCCGAGATATCAACTGGCAGCTCCTCGAATTTTGACTCCTACGGAGTATCGAGCTTTAAGGGACGCAGCAAGGAATGATATGAGAATGTTTGCCATTATCGAACTTTTACTTCAGACAGGAATTAGAATTGGAGAATTGGCAAATCTTAAAATCTCAGACATCCAAAAGGAAGGACTGCATATAGCTGCACAGGAAAAACACGCAGAAAGAATAGTTCCCTTAAATAAAAGAGCTCAGGAAGCTCTGAACAGCTACTTGAAGGTAAGACCTAATCATCAGCCAGCTGGCGGAAATTCGGAACACTTATTTATAACAAAATCGGGAAAACCATTTTTAATAAGGAATATTAGAACTGCAGTTGAAAGATATTTTAGACTCGCTGAAATAAAAAATGCAAAAGTCAATGACCTTCGCCATACCTTTGTTGCCCATCACCTAAAGCATGGCCTATCGCTTACAATTATTTCTAAGGTTTTAGGGCACAAAAGACTTTCCACAACCGAAAGATATTTGGAATACGTAAAAGAAAGAGCCAAAGAAAACGGCATCCTCACCGAACTCTAGACGAGCTTTATTCTCACGAAGTTTTCCGCGAATTTATAACCCCTAGATCTTCCTAAATTCTTTGCTCTTGCCCTTACTCTTTTTTCAACTGCGGGAAAATCTGCGAATTGGCTTGCGTGCATTGCCAAAGCTTTAATCTTTTTGTCGAAAGTCTCTGAAATATCCACAATAAAATCTTTTTTGTAAAAAGAAATAAATAAAAGTTCTTCAACTTTATGCGGCTTTAGTCCTTGTTTTTCATGCTCCGGAAAAGTCAGCCTGTCCCGGGACAAAGGAAATACAGCATCCATGGCTGCTAATGCTGCAGCCCGGTGATCCGTATGATTGACAAAACCCCGATCCTTTGAAAAATAAAAAGTCGGATCCATTGTGACAACAATGTTCGGTTTTACTGTTCGAATAATTCTTACTATTTCTTCTTTCAGGGTAAGATCGCAAACAAGCTGTGTGTCGGTGTGATTTAAAAAGAAAACTTTTTTAACTCCCAAAACTTTTGCCGCATCAATCTGCTCTTTTTTTCTTATTTCCGCCAAACGCTTGTGCGTCATTTTAGGGTCTTCAGAACCCCTGCTTCCGTCTGTACAAATTAAATAATATGCTGTTGCACCCTCTTTGACCCATTTGGCAATACTTCCCGACACTCCGAAATCCATGTCATCCGGATGCGCCCCAACAGCAAGGATAACTTTGTTTTTCATTGGATAGATTATATCAAAAACCAAAATCTCTTTTTAACTTGTCTCTTTCTCCACCTTCTGTTAAAATTGATGCTTGAAGACCCATAGCTTAATGGTAAAGCGGGTGTCTTACCCGCCTGCCAAAGCGCGTCCGTAGCTCAGTGGTAGAGCGCTACTCTTATAAAGTAGATGTCCTTGGTCCAAATCCAAGCGGACGCACAGGCGCGGCGGGTAGGTGCACACCTGATGCGGGTTCGATTCCCCCTGGGCCTACCAATGAAGGAAGTACCACAGGGCAAAAGAGTACCACGGGTGTCACGAGGAGTTACTTCAGACTAAGTTTGTAACGATAAAGGAAATAACCAACTCCGGATCTTTTCTTATCAAAGACTTCATAATCATAATTAGTCCAATATTCCAACATCAAACAAACTTCACTTTGCGCTTCTAGCTCCATCAAAGAAGTTTCAGCAATTTCCATGAAACGATTTTTATCCTTAATACTCCTTTTTAGATATCCCTCAACAAAATTTGAAATTACAGAAACCATGGCTCTGCGCATTTGTGGAATTAAAGCAAATTCCTCTGATCTAGGAAGTTTTTTAGTAAGTTTATAAGTTAGGCTCAACAGTTCTCTTAATTTTTGCCAAAGAATTAATTTATGGTAGCCCTTATTGCTTTTATCAAACATTTAATCTCTTCTCCCTGTGGTACCCGTGATACCTTTTTCTCCCCGTGATACTCCTACAAACGAGCGCGTTGGGCGATTACTGCTTCTATTGCTGCTGCATCTCTTCCAAACTTGAGACGTGATAATTCGCGTACCAATTCTGCCACCCGAGGATTTGCCAATGCTTTTTCCCGGTTCAAGTCCCGGGTTAAATCCATAGAGAATGGAGTAACAGGTTCTCCGCCGACAATAGTCTTAACATAAGTATTGTATCTTTCCACATTGATTAAATCTGCCTCGGTAAATACAGGCTGGAATTCGTGCTGTAAATAATTGGCATCCGTAACTCCTACTCTAAATGAGACAAGGCTTCCTACGTTTCCAAAGATAGCATTCTTAACTTCTTCCTCCATTTGACCAATAAACTGATTCGCAACTATTAAATTTAACTTATACTTTCGGGCTTCGGACAGAATTTGGGCAAAGTCAGGCGTTGCAAAATTCTGGAACTCATCAACGTACAAGAAGAAGTCTTTTCTTAAATCCTTTGCCATATCTTGTCTGCTCATTGCAGCAACAAGTATTTTTGGAACTAAAATTAAACCCAAGAATTGTGAATTTTCTTCTCCAATTTTTCCTTTCGCTAAATTGATAAGTAAGATCTTTTGCTCGTCCATTACCTTTCTGAAATTAAACGCGCTATCTGATTGACCAATAATATTTCTGATCATTTTATTGGTAACAAACCTGCCGAACTTGGAAACAATATAATCCAAAACTTCTGATTTATGGAAATCCGAAGTCTGAGCAATCTGATCTGTCCAGTAACGCCTGATGATCGGGTCCTGGACTTTTGGCAAAAGTTCTTGCACATAATTTGCATCTGTCAAAACACGTACCACTTCAACAAAAGTACTTCCTTTTTCATACATAACTGTTAACATTGCATTACGGATTGCGTGTTCGAATCTAGGTCCGATAATACCTGTTTTGTTCGGATCAAAAAGCTTGTACATAAGGCCAATAATAGATGAAACAACATAATGCTTCTGCTCTTCAGTCTCAGCTTCTAACATGTTAAATCCCATTGGCCGAGCTGTGTCAGATGGATCAAAAAGAATAACATCTTCTGCTCTTTTTGGCGGAATTAGAGGTAAAATATCATCAATTAAATCTCCATGAGGATCAATTACCGCCAATCCCTGTCCTGACTTTACATCCTGCATGATCATATCCTTTAGGAACTCTGATTTACCGGTACCGGTTTTACCAATTATGTACATATGCCTTCTTCGATCATCCAAATCCATATAAACAGGTTTTGCCAATCCCCTGTAAGTGCTTTTTCCAAGATAGAGACCGGCTGTTGGAATAGTTGCCGGAGCAGGAGCTCTTTTTGCATTTATCCAAAATATGTTCGGTGTTGTAACCGATTTATTCGGAAAATGGAACAAAGTTGCCAATTCTTCACTGGTTAAAACCGATGATTTGCCTGTCATCGGCAAATATCTGTAAATAAAGTCGTTCATAAACATGCCTTTAAGCCTGTGCTTGTTTTTCTTGAATGAATTGATACTCTCGAATTGGCTGAATACGCTCATAATATTGCCTAAATGCGCTTCTGCAGATTCCTTGGAAGTTGAAGATACGACAATTCTTATTACGGTTTCAAACCCTGGCTTACTAATTTTATTCTCAATTCCTTCCAGCTCCTTGGCATCCGCAGAATATTTAGCTGTTTCAGGATTGGACTCCAGTTTTTTGGTTTTAGCAAGAAAAGCTCTCCCGTATTTCTTCCAAGAGGAATTGGCAGGAGTAATCAATACTTGAATAACAGCTCCCTCTCCTTCTGTCATTTTTGCCAAGACAGATGTAATAGAAGAAAGAGAATCCGTAGGCAAATCTTTGTAAACTTTTATTGGTTTGTAATCCTCGGATTTAAGCCTAAGAGATGTAAAAGCAACTTTTCCCTCTCGTGAAAAAATATTGTATTCATTTCCTATTATCATACCTTCTTTTTTAATGCTATTCGTACTTACAATTTGTATTTCCGCATCAGGATATGCGCCATTAATTTGTTTTTCAATCAAATCTTTTAAGTTTTTTGGGGCGTGAACATAAAAACGGATATCTGCCGGCATTCCTACAATTTCAAAAGAAAGATGGGGCGCAAGTTTAAATAGTCCTCCCTTACCAATGGCTGATAAGCTTGAAAATAATTGTTCTGCGGTATCTATCTTTATTTCATTGTCCCGCGGAAGAGCCACTTGCAATAAAACTGATTCGAGTGAAGTTTTTTCTCTTCCTCTATTTTTGTACCAGATTATTAAAAGTTTTCCCAAAAAAAATGATCCTACGCCCAGAATGGCTAGAAAAACAGCGAGCAATGCCAAACTTGTAACAAATGACGTAAAATCTTCAATTAAAAAATTTTGCATAAATTATTAACTAATTTTGAGCTTCATTACAGCTATTATTTTTTTTATCAATGCCGCGAGCCACTTACCTGAATCATCATCCTGTCCTGACTTAAGTTTGTCTGCAACTTCATCTTCTGACATTGGCAGCGTAATCTTACCCGTAGGCGCTGTTTGTATAGGAGTCGACGTTCCTGAATGTTGAATGCCTATACTCTTGTGAGAATTGTCCAAGATAAGAGCATCTTTTCTTTCCACAACCCCCATGTCTTTAAGCTCCTGACTAATCTGTGGTTCCGTTTCTGTTGGCTTAATAAATTCAGATACGGGAGCAACGATTGGCCCCACCTCTTTATTGACTGATCCAACTGGTGCAACAGATTGAACCGGCTGAATTACAGCTTGAGGCAAAACCTGATTCTGAGTTTGATTTAGTGTTTTATTATCATTATTCATTTCAATAATAATGATATCACTAAAATCAATAGCGCACAAACCGTTTAGAACTAGTGAAGAAGTTTCTTAGCTTTACCTCTTAGAAACATTCCTATTGGAAGTAAAGAGAGAAAATTAAGTAGGATTAAATCTGAAGCTCCTGTTTTCGGCAGTTCTGTAACTGTTTTTGCGGCTAATACCGCAGTTTGGGCAGGAGGACTGGGAGGCTGCTGAATTACATTTACGTTTGCTGTGGACTCAGACGTAGAAGTGGATGTAGAAGTTACAGAACTAAAACTTGGGACTGAAGTTGGAGTCGGAGTTGTTGTTAAAACCGTTGTAGGTGTTGGCACTCTGGTTGGCCGAGGCGGCCTTGTCGGAGTGGGAGTTGGGGTACGTGGCGTTGGACTTGGAGTAACAGTGGACTGAGGACAATTAATACTTGTATAATTTACTCTTCTTTGATCTGTTTCGCTACCATCGGGTCTTGATAAATGTAAGGTAACTGTACCATCGTTTATGCTTTTTTCTCTGGTTTGTATGGAACGCGTATGCACTTCTCCCGGTCGAAGGGTGGGAAATTCTATTGATCTTCCTGTCTGGTTGTCTACTGCGGTTACATTTACTGATTTTATATCTTCTTTATTTATGAAATGAACTCTAATTTTGACGAAAATATCGCTTCCGTCTGAAGTAGACACGCATACTGCCTCTGCCGATTGAGATGTCTGCCATGCATATGTCAAACGAGTAAAGATAAATAAATTAGAAAGGAAAATTACTAAGCCTACTTGTAGAGCTATGTAAAGCGTAAAGAATACTTTATTCAACCTTTTTAGGGATTTCATATTAATCAATTAGCCTCCCTCTTACTGGATATCTTCTTAAAGTCCAACCGATAATCCCTGCGGGGGCAAGAAGCAAAAGCGCAAGACTTTTTGTTCCTGTTGCGGGAGATGAAGTTAAAGTTGCTATGCAAAACTTCGAGGTATCAGAAGTGCTCTTTCCGCTTTTAACAACTGCGCTGACTTGATTTGATACGCATAATGACTTTTGAGAAGCTGGAATCTCTTTTGCGATTCTTCCTGAGAAATTAAGCACTCTTTCTTCCCCAGCTGTGAGATTTTTAATGTCAAATGCTAGAATTTTGGTCTTGGGATCAAAACTGCCTGCGCCTTCATCAAAATCTACATATTGCGGAAAAATATCTTTAACAGTTACGCCGGATATTTTTGAATTTGTAGGATTCTTTATTCGTAATTGAAAATTAACAATTGCATTTAAATGATATTTAGGATCATCTACGCCTAGATTATCTACCATTTTCAAAGTCTTAGGATTTGAAACCAGCTTATTGATCTCTACCGCGCCTTTATTCACACAAATATCTCCTATGCATAAAATTCCAAATGCATAAGCGCCCGAAATTAGAAAGATGATAATTAATGCGGAAATTATAAGTAAAATTCGATTTTTAAATATCATACAGATTTAATTATTTCAAAGCAGGATTGTTTTAAAATATATTACAAACCTAGAAACATCAGTAAACCCAATTACTAAATTACTGTGATCTTTATTACTTAAGATAAAAATTAAGAGAGTTAAAAAGTGACAATATGAAGTCTTGCCTGATCCAGAAATGCTTCATATTTAAGGCTTGTTTTCATTTGTACCTGGTAAGTTTTATTTCCGCTGTCCAATGTTATAGGCTTTGAAACAAGAAGCGAAGGAGTCCCCCCCTCCAGCAACAAGTCCGAATACCAGACAGGATGTTTATCTGTAACATTATATAAGCGGACATAGGCAGCTTCATTTCCCGTAGGAATACGAATAGAAGCCTCAAAAGTTACAGTTTTGATATCTCCATAATTCGTAGAGTCTATTGTTGCTTTAAGTCCGCCCACATCCTTCCAATCATCCGCAGTACTGGATCCGAACCCGAAAGGAACAAAAAATTCTTTTACAAAAGACGATTGGGATTGGGTAGGAATTGGGGTATTGGCCGGAGTAGATTCTGCAATAGCTTGAGGCAAAATAGTCGGAGTTGGGACGGATAAAAGTTTTGAGGAGCGCGTTGCTTCGTAGATTTGCGAAACGCATGTTGCAGGACAAACTTTATTTTGCTCCTGCGGTAAGGAAACTTGCGGGAGCGTAATTTTTAAGCCTTCTTTTTGATTTTTAAAAATAGTTAAATCTAAAAAAAGAAGATTAAAAAAAAATAAGAGACCAACAACGCCTACAGCTAACTTAAGATAAAAAGATTTGGGTTTTTGTTCCATATCTTAAATGTATCCCAAATCCGAATCCAATGTCAACCTAAAAATCTAAAAAATGCTATCATTGCCATATGCTCTCGAAAGTGAATTCTTCTGCGGTGGTTGGACTTGATGCGGTTCCTGTTGAAGTTGAAGTGGATATTTCCTCACGGGGTTTGCCAAGTTTTACAATTGTTGGCTTGCCTGACAAAGCAGTTGATGAGGCAAGAGAGCGCGTCAGATCTGCTATTCTTAATTCCAATGCTGCATTTCCCGATCATCGAATTACCGTAAACCTTGCGCCTGCGGATCTGCCAAAAGAAGGACCATCATACGATTTACCAATTGCTCTGGGAATTTTGATAGCGTCAGGACAAATCGAAGCGGACATAAACGACGCAATATTCATGGGAGAGTTATCTTTGGATGGCAGATTAAGGCACACAAACGGTGTTCTGCCCCAGGCCCTTCTTGCGCAAAGTAAAAAGCTAAAAAGGATTTTTCTTCCACAAATAAATGCAAAAGAAGCGGCAATTTTGAAGGGTATAAAAATTTATCCCATCAATACCTTATCCCAACTTTTCTTTCATTTAAAAAATCAAAAACCGATAAATCCCCTGAAGCATTTGAATCTAAAAGACCATTTTAATAATGAGATTTTTGAATTTGACATGAGGGATGTCAAAGGACAGGAAGGAGCAAAAAGAGCTTTGGAGATTGCTGCAGCAGGAAATCACAATATTTTATTGAAAGGTCCTCCGGGCGCCGGAAAAACACTTCTTGCTCGCACACTCCCCTCGATTCTTCCAACTCTTACTTTACAGGAAGCGCTTGAGGTAACAAAAATCTACAGCATATCCGGACTATTGGACAAAAGAGCGTTAATTGTATCAAGACCATTCCGGTCTCCTCATCACACTACCTCCCATATCGGTTTAATCGGCGGAGGAACAACTCCGCGGCCCGGAGAAATTTCCCTGGCTCATCGCGGAGTTCTTTTTTTGGATGAATTTCCTGAATTTCCACGTCATGTTCTTGAAGCTTTAAGACAGCCTGTGGAAGATGGGACTGTTACAATTTCCAGATCCCAGGGACGCGTAAATTTTCCGGCAAAATTTATGTTGATTGCCGCACAAAATCCCTGTCCCTGCGGATTTTTTGGAAATCCTACAAAAAATTGCAAGTGCAATTTAAATCAAATAATCCGTTACCAAAGACGCGTCTCGGGTCCGATGTTGGACAGAATTGACATTCATCTGGATGTGCCGGCTGTAAAAGTAGAAAAACTGACTCAGCAGAATCATCCTGACCCTGAGCAAAGCGAAGGGGAAGGATCCCCTAAAATCAGGAAGCGAGTGCAAAAAGCCCGCGATATTCAAACCAAAAGATTCAAGCATAAAAAAATCAGCTCCAATTCCGAAATGGGCAATAAGGAGATAAAGGAATTCTGCATTTTGGATGAAAACTGCGTTAAACTTTTGCGACTGGCAGTTGTAAGAATGAATTTGTCTGCGCGATCATATAATCGGACTATTAAATTAGCCAGAACCATTGCTGACCTGGAAGGACTAAAAGAAATAAACTCAGTACATGTTGCAGAAGCTCTTCAATACAGACCGCGAAATGATAATATATAGATATGGAAAGGGGATTAACAACATTTGAGGCAAAAAGAAAACAGGAGTTTTTTGGAAAAAATGAAATCACCACACAAGAAAGGATTTCCACCCTTTCGCTTTTTACCTCACAATTTCCTACCTTTATCAACGTCATCCTTATTGCCGCCGCAGTTATTTCTTTTTTAACCCAAAGCATCGTAGACGGAATATTTATTTTAATTATTTTGTTTTTAAATGCATTTTTTGGCTTTATACAAGAATATCGGGCAGAAAAGTCCTTGGACAAACTTAAAACTTACGTAAAATCTACTGTCCGCGCGATTCGCGACGGAAAGATGATTCAGCTTGAAGCAGCCGAAATAGTCCCGGGAGATATTATCTTAGTTTCTGAAGGAGACAGAATACCCGCAGATGGAAAAATTATCTCAAATAAATTTTTAGAAATAGATGAATCAATTTTGACGGGAGAGTCTTTGTCTGTTATTAAAAATGCAAATGATTCAATTTATTCCGGCACCCTCGTAACAAAAGGCAATTCTAAATTTAGTGTAGAAAAAATAGGAAAAGATACCCGGCTTGGACAGATAGCTCAGACGCTGTCCCAAGTTACCCCGGACAAAACGCCACTTCAAAAACGTCTGGACGGCCTTGCAAAAACTTTATCAATTATTATTCTCCTTGTAGCTGCTTTCATTATTCCTCTTGGAATTTTCCAGGAAAAAGAATTTGTGCCCCTTTTGCTTATCGCTGTAAGCATCGGAATTGCGGCAATTCCCGAAGGACTACCTGCTGTAGTTACCATTTCCTTAGCAATTGGAACTTCAAAAATGGCAAAAAGAAAAGCAATTGTCAGACGAATGCAGGCTGTTGAGACATTGGGAGCAGTACAAATAATAATAACCGATAAAACCGGAACCTTAACTCAGAATATAATGCGGGTCAAAAAGTTTTGGACACCTAAAAGTGATCATGTTGACTCTCTTGTAAAAGCTTGTGTTTTGGGAAATACAGCGTCTCTTATTGAAAAAAAAGAGAAAAACTCGTTTGATATTGTCGGAGATAAAACCGATGGAGCTCTACTTATTTGGGCATATGAAAAAATGCAAAATATAAAAGACTTGGTAAGGAAGGATAAGATTCTTGAAGAGTATGCTATTGATTCACAAAATGTAACAATTACAACTATTCTTGAAAACAACAAAGCAAAACACATTTTTGTAAGAGGAGCTCCGGAAACAATTATATCTAAAAGCAAACTTTCCCAAAAAGAAAAAGAAGAAATCAATACAATTTATGAAGAGTACGCAAAAGAAGGGCTTAGAGTTATCGGATTTGGAACAAGAACTTCAACGCATAATGGAGACATTGAAAGAAAAGATGCTGAAAAAGACCTGACTTTTTTAGGTATTGTCGGGATTTATGATCCACCCCGTCTTGAAGCAAAAAAAGCAGTTGAGGAATCAAAAAAAGCAGGAATTCATACCATAATGGTAACAGGAGATAATACGCTAACCGCAACAACAATCGCCCGGGAGATTGGACTTTTGGAAAGTGGCGATGATATCACAACGGGAGAAGAAATAGCAAAACTCACCGATGAACAACTGCAAGGAATAATTCTTAAAACCAGAATTTTTGCCCGCACAAAACCGGAAGACAAACTAAGACTCGTAACAATTCTCAAAAAAATGGGCTACGTGGTCGGTGTAACAGGAGACGGTGTCAATGATGCTCTTGCTCTAAAACGGGCAGACGTAGGCTTAGCAATGGGAGAATCCGGAACGGATGTTGCAAAAGAGGCAAGTGATATTATTCTGACAGATGATAATTTTTCAACTATTGTTTCTGCAGTTGAAGAAGGAAGAACAATTTATAATAATATTTTAAAATCCATTACCTATCTTCTTTCAGGTAATTTATCCGAGATATTGTTTGTTTTCCTGGCTATGGTATTTGGATTACCAAATCCATTATTCCCTACCCAGATTCTATGGATAAATCTGGTTACGGATGGCTTGCCTGCCTTGGCTCTTGCCTCCGACAATAAAGATCCTGATATTTTGAGTAAAAAACCAAGAAACCCAAATGCCCCGATTCTTAGCAATCATAGATTGATATTTATTTTGACTTCCGGAATTTCACTTTCTGTTCTTTTTATTTTTGTCTTTAATGCAACGCTCAAACTAAGCAGCTCGGAAATGCTTGCCCGAACAGTAGTATTTAATCTTTTAATCGTATCCCACATGATATTGGCATTTATAGTCAGAGGAAAATCAATTTTTAGATTAAACAAGTTTCTTGTTATTGGGGCAATTATTACCCTTATTCTTCAGGCAATAATAACCTTTAACCCCTTCTTCCAAAACATCTTTAGACTTGGACTTTAAAGAAGTTTTTGCTGGTTTTTTCCGCCAGATGACGGATTAAATTTTTTGCCCAAATGCTCAAAGGCGGATTTGGTTGCGACTCGTCCTGATTTAGTTCTTTTTATAAATCCGAGTTGCAATAAATAAGGCTCTACAACTTCTTCAACCGTCCCTATGTCTTCAGATATTGATGCGGCAATAGTTTCTATGCCAACCGGTCCTCCACCATGCTTTTCTATAATATTTTTTAAATATCTTCTGTCCAAACCATCCAGTCCAAACGGATCAACGCCTAATAAATCCAAAGCTTGCGCAATATTTACTTTATCTATATCTCCGCCTGCTTTTACTTGCGCGTAATCCCTTGCCCTTTTTAATAATTTTAAGGCAATTCTCGGAGTTCCCCTTGCTCTTTTGGCAATTTCCGAGATAGCTTCTTTATCGACTTTCACTTTTAATTTTTTTGCAGCATTGACAACTATTGTTTCAAGTTCAACCGGAGTATAAAAATTAAGCCTATGAACCAATCCAAATCTGTCTCTTAATGGCGCTGACATTAACCCTATCCTTGTTGTCGCGCCAATTATTGTAAACTGAGGAAGATCAAGTCTGAGACTTTTTGCAGATGGTCCTTTTCCCAAAATTACATCCAGGCAATAATCCTCCATCGCGGGATACAAAGTCTCTTCAACCACTTTATTGAGCCTATGAATTTCGTCTATGAAAAGAATATCTCCCTTTTCAAGATTGGTTAAAATTGATGCTAGATCCCCAGCTCTTTCAATTGCAGGACCGGAAGTAATTCTGATATTCGCGTCCATTTCTTTGGCAATCAAATGAGACAATGTCGTTTTACCAAGTCCCGGTGGCCCATACAGAAGAACATGTTCTATTGCTTCTTTTCTCTTTTTAGACGCAGCAATTGTAATTTTCAAAGATTCTTTAATATCTTTCTGCCCATGAAATTGACTCCACTCTTTTACGCGAAGAGAAGTAAACAACATTTCCTCCTCAGGACTTGTGCTTTCAAGTACGTCTTTTTTATTTTTTACTTTTTTATCTATCATAGCTTTAATTTGAAATTTTCAATTTTTAATTTTCATTGAATTTTCAAGCTTAAATTTTTAAACATTTAGATTTCATTTCAAATTTTAAATTTCAAATTGAAAATTATTTTCCAAGGTATTTTAGCGCTAATTTAATTGTTTCTGTTGTTTCTTGTCCGTCTTTTTTAATAGCTCTTATTGCATCGTGAATTTCTTTGCTTGTAAAACCAAAGCTTCTTAACGCAGATACCGCATCTTCGCTTCCAGACATGCCATCCCCACTTAAATCAAGCTCGGCAATTGCACCAAATTTATTTTTTAACTCAATTATTATTTTCTGCGCATTTTTCTGACCTAATCTTGGAACTCCCTTAAAAAAAGAAGTGTCAGCCGTTACTATTGCTGAAGCAATTTGATTTCTGTCGCCTATTGAAAAAATGTTCATTGCAGTTTTGGGCCCAATACCGGAAACTCCAATGAGGTTTTCGAAAAGTTTTAAATCGGCAGCTTCCAGAAAACCAAAAAGAGAAATATTGTCTTCCCTGACATGAGTGTAAATGAAAAGCTCCAATGAAACGCCCTTAATCGCTTTTGATAAAACATCCTGCGCAGCCAGAACTTTGTATCCAACTCCATTAACATCAAGAATTATAGAATTACCATCTTTAAAAAATACAACGCCATTTAAGTACCCTATCATTTCGTCTTGATTATAACACAAGAATATCATTCTTTTTTCCATAGCCAAATCTCATTCTTTAGTTTCTCTGCAAGCCTAAACGCATTCGCATATCCTAAGTATCCTAAATATGACTGCAAGGACTGATCAAAATTTTCCGAACCAACTTTCTCCTTTAATTTCTTAAATATTCTCTTTTTCGTCTTAGTTCTCGGCAAAACATAATGAGGCAGAACAATATATCCTAAGAAATCAATTCCTTGTGTATATTTTCGGATTATGATCTTATCTTCATGCAAAGATAGCTTCAAATTTTCTTTTAGAAATATTTCTATTCCCCTTATTAGTCCTTTCAAATAATTAATGTCTTGAGATAAAATAACAAAGTCATCTGAATACCTAAGGTAGTATCTAATCTTTAGATCATGTTTCATGAATTGATCCAATTCATTTAGGTAAATATTTGCAAACACCTGACTTGTCAGATTTCCTATAGGCATACCTTTATCTTTTGAAAAACTCTGCAAAATATTTTTAAGAAGCCATAGCAAGTCATCATCGCCTATCCTCTTTTTTATCTGGTTAAGTAAAATCTGATGATCAACATTTTCAAAGAATTTTCGAATATCAAGCTTCAGAGCAAAGCAATCTCCTGTATAATTTCTGCTGACTTTTCTTACAAAATAAAATAATCTCTTAACTGCTTTATGCGTTCCCTTTTCTTTGCGGCAAGAATATGAATCATAGATAAATGTTTTATCAAAAATTGGCTCAATTATTGAAACTATGGCATGATGCATTATTCTATCCGCAACTTTTGCTTTATGAATATGGCGAAATTTAGGATCATAAATATTAAAAGCTGTATAGGAAGAATGCTTATAGATTTTTGCTTCTAACCTTCTATGCAAATCAAAAAGATTATCCTCTAAAAATCTTTCGAAAAACTGCACGTCTTTTTTACTTCTTTTGCCTTTTTTGAATTCATCGAAAGCTTGCAATAAATGCTCAATTGAGGTAATTTGGGAATAGAGTGTATGAGTCAAAATCACAATCCCACCTCACAGAACAGAACAGAACAGAACAGAACAGATAACCAGTTTAACATACCGCTATTCCAAAAGCTATATGACTTCTATAAATTATTGTACCAATATCTGAAACTTTTCCCTAAGAAAGATCAACACAGTCTAGGACAAAAGATAGACAGGCTTACTCTCACGATTTTTGAGCTAACAATTACAGCAGGAATGAACTCCCAGGAGAAAAAATTACCGTTTATTGAAAAATCTATAGTGTCCTTAGATATGCTTCGGATACTGATAAGACTTGCAAAAGATATACAAGCTTTAGATAATAAAAAATATATCCAATTAATTCAACTCCTCCAAGAAATCGGCAGAATGCTTGGAGGATGGAGAAAATCATTAAAACAATAAAGAAAAAGCAAGATTCTACCTCGGAACGAAAACCCATGTCCGGATCGTGATTCTGTGGATTCAGATTCCAGTTGACATTCAAGTTGCCATCCGAATTGAAGTTAGCATTCACCATGTTGTCCTCATTACGGGAACCTATTTTTTGTCTTATGCCATCTTTTTCACCACGGCCTGATTTCTCAAGACATTGTATTTTATTTGGAAGCACTCGCCTGTGGCGAGACCTTCGCAAGCAAAAGACAAGGAGTATCTTGCTTTTCTTTTGCAACTCTTTCTAAAACCGTAGTTTATAGAAATTCCGGCAAATGTTTGAAAAACAATAATTTCGGTGTCTCAAAAGCATACTCTTGGGAACATAAACCTACTTTAATTATTACTCTATCAGAAAAAAACGGAAAGTTCAAAGATGCAAAAGAGGACAAAGGATCAAAAGATTAAGCTTTTCTAACTCCCTCGGAACGAAAACCCATGTCCGGATCGTGATGCAGTGGACCCAGATGCCAGCGGACATGCAAGCCGCCATCCGAATGGAAGTGAGCAAGCACCATGCGGGCCTCATTACGGGAACCAGGCAAACGAGAATATGCATTTTCGTCAAAATAGTGACCAGTTAATAACTTGCTAAGTTGTGAGCCAATAATGTAAGTTCTTAATCTCTGTCCGTTTCTTCCATTCTGCTTAAGGAAATCCTTTGCTTGAAATTCAGTTGTATCTCTATTTGGAGAGTCAAGATCCATTTCAGTATCAATACTTCCACCTTTGCTTGATTCAGTTACCGTTGTTCCTTCTGATACAGCCCGACTCTGCATTTGGGGAAATATTTTGCCAAGCATAATCAAATCTACATTGTCGGGAATAAGAAGTACTGCTTTATTTTCTTTTTTAAGTTGAGCTAATTCTTCAGAGGTTCGATCACACTGTGGAATTTCAAATGTCTGACCAACTCTTTTCCCCCATTCTGTCCAGAGAGTTTGCCAAGTTTTATTAACAAGTTCAGGAGTCAAAGGTTGAGAATTGTATTCCACAACAACTTTTCCTACTTTATCTTGTGATTGCTCTCCAATTTTTGGAGTTGGTTTTTCAACGGAAGTTGCAACAAGCGTTCCTGGATCTTTTACGCCAGCATCAACAAGCATTTTTTCTGCGTGTTCAATTGCAAATTGTTTTGTTGGATCTTGATTTTCAGGAAGCCTTCTTGCGGCACCCAATCTCTCCATTACCATAATCCTGAAATACTAGCATACTATAAGTTGATTGTCAAGTTTAAAGCCATAAGGTAAAATATCCTTATGGCTTTTGATTCTAACCAATTTGATAAAACTAAATTTAGTAACAATTCTTACGCAAAAAAAATTGATAAGCCATGGGGTTATGAAATTCATTGGGTAAAAGAAGACAAGCCATACATGGGAAAACTTTTACATATCGATGCAGGAAAAAGACTTAGTCTTCAAATTCATGACAAAAAACAAGAAAGCTGGCTTATTATAAAAGGTCACGCAAAAGTAATTTGGGATAATAATAAAGGCGAACTTATTGAAACAGAACTTCAAGAAGGACAAGGTTTTACTACAGAAATCGGCCAAAGACACAGGCTTATGGGAATTACGGATTGCGATATTATTGAAGTTTCAACACCCGAAATGGGAACAACCTATCGACTTGAAGATGACTACAAACGCCCTGATGAAACTCCACAGCAAAGAAAAAAAGAAAGAGGGGAAATTTAATTTATGTTAAGACCATTTGCAGACAGACCGCATGAAAAAATGAAGGAAGTTCTAATGTATCCTGACGCAAAAGGTCCTGAAGTACATTATTACATGATCCGCGGCGGAGTTGACAAAACTAATATTACAGTTTGGGAAACAGGCACAGTCGGCGGAGAATATATTAAAACTTATGGTCATTATCATGTGGGTCATTTGGATGAAACATATCATGTAATAGCAGGAGAAGGAGTAATTCTTTTGCAAAATAGGAAAAAAGATCAATCTGGCAATCCGATCGATGATGAAATTGAATCTTTTTATGCTATAACCGTAAAGACAGGAAATAGCGTATTTATACCCTCAGGTACCGGCCATCTGGCTGTAAATGTTGGCAAAGTTTGGTTCGTTACGTCTGATGATTCACCCGTTAACTTTGCAGAAGCTGATCCGGTTTCTTTACCGGGACACGCTGATTACGAACCAATAAAAAAGCTCAGGGGTTTTGCATATTATTTAATTGAAGAAAGCGGGAAACCGGCATTGGTTAAAAACCATAATTATAGATATGCTGCGCAGCCCGAATGGCTTACTCCAAAAGAATATGCCCAAAAGTTAAAATCCTAAGCAGCATAAAAAAGACCGTGGAGAAATTTAGAAAGCACTAACCTTCAACTGTTTCTGGATCAAATGGGATAGGCTATTTTCGTTATGTAATCGTAAGGAGAACCAGTATTTATAGCATTCTTAAGATATGTTTCAAAAACAGGTGATTTTATTCGTATTTCCTTCTCTTTAACGTATTTGTCTATCTTATTGTAGACTAAAGAGAGATAATTAGACGGACCTCTAAAATTAAAAGTCAAAGCTTTTGTTGGTAAAAAATCTCTAAAATAATAATTATTGGACAACTTAGGTAAGCCAAATTTTGGCTGCCCTGAAATTATTAAGGCAACTTCCAAATTAGAATTCTTAGGTTTATATTTAAGCTCTGGATCAAGATAAAATGTGATTTCTTTATCGAGCACCTTTAATTTAACACTTTCCGCTACTCTTCTAAGTTCATTAATATATGCATCTAATTTAGAATAATCCCCTTTTTCGATACGATAGCAAAATAATTTGTATGGACCGGCTGTTTCTTCCCTCAAATTAAACTTATTTAAAGAAATAATAGAGTTAATCTCCTTCAACAGTTCCATTTCTTTCTGCTTCTGTTTAATAAATTCATCCAACCTTTTCAATTCTTTATCTAGAGATGGTTGACTATTGCTTAATTTAGTTCTTATTTCCCTTAAGGGAAGACCAACTTGCTGTAATAATTTAATTTGAAAAACCAATAAGGACTGCTCCGGGGCAAAATAAGCATATTTATTCCACTCGTCTACTTTTATAGGAGTTATTAGGCCTTTTTGCTGATACCAGCGGATCGTGCGAGGCGTAACCTGACATACTCTCGCAAATTCCGCAACTGTTAAAGACATACTTGACATATACGTAACGTATAAGTATATTATACTACTTCTATAAGCCTAAAGCAACTTATGCTTGAGACAAGAGGTCAAACTATGAAAGAAGAACAACCGGAATCACTAAGAACGTCCGTAGAACTATACGAAGCAGAACAGGAACAAATATTAAAATCCAAGAAAGAGGAAGAAGGAAAAATAAGAGACGAAATTCAAAGGGCAGATGAAAAATATAGAGAGCTTAATAGCTTAGTTATAGCTGGTATTCTAATAGAAAAAGCTCCACTGGTTGAGAGGATATTCCCAACAGTAATGATTCACGCAGAAAAAGCTTATTATTATGACAAGGAAATACATACAGATAAGGGCACCTATCGTGAAATATCGCATGTTAAAACTCTGCATCCGCCAAGATTGGTTCTCTCTGTAATTTTGCAAGGACAGGATTACCCAAGCTTAAGAGGACACCCCGGAATCAGAACTGTGAAGTTCCTGGATTTTTACCTCAATGATGAGCAAAGGATCGATGTTGACCATAGATTTCGTGTGCCAACACGCAGGCATGCAGGCAGATGGGGAAATCCCTTTGGTTTTTATTGGAACACTGAAAAATGGACTCCTGAAGGCTTGCTTAAGACAGAATTTGCGCAGGAGGCCGATATACTTCTCTCTAGATTTTGTGAAAAATATAAGGAACACTCTTTGGGGAAAAAAGAGGCGCCTGGATTTACGGTAGGAGGAATCACCATGATGGCCAACAAAGATCAGTTTGGCCTTAAAAACCCACAAGGAATTGGATTTATTAGCGACCGGCTTGATGATCGCATAAAACATTTTAAAATCCTATATCCCAAAGGGACATAAAATTTTTCGAAATCTTCTGTGCTTTTTCGCTCCTTTAGGCTCGGCTATGATTACAGATGTCCTGACGAAACCCCAAAGCAGCGCAAAAAAGAACGAGGAGAGATTTAGTTAAATTTAGCCTCTTGACAAAGAGATACAAGATATATACAATGCTTGTATATGAATACGCAAACGTTCAACATCTCCCTTCCAAGAGAACTAGTTAAAAAAGTAGATGAACAGGCCAGAGAAGAATATAGAAACAGATCTGAGCTTATTCGAGAAGCTCTAAGAATTTACTTAAATAGGCGGGAGAAATGGAATCAGATTTTTAAGGCTGGAGAAAAAGCGATGAAGGATATGGGAATCAAAAATGAAGAAGAAGTTAATGAAATAGTGTATAAATATAGACATGGCCGCAAATCCGATTAAAGTAATTCTTGATACCAACATTCTAATTTCAGGTATAGGCTTCGGAGGCAAACCAAGAGAAATATTAAATCTTATTTTGGATGACAAAATTGAAGCAATTACTTCACAAATACTTCTGGCAGAACTTGAAGATGTAATAGGTAAAAAGTTTCCAAAATTAGCATATAGCTTTACTTTAATCGAAAGACAAATTAAAGAGAAATTCAAAATAGTCAAACCAAGAAAATCTCTTTCAATCTCTAGAGATAAAGATGATAATCGGGTTTTGGAAGCAGCTCTCGAAGGTAAATGTGATTACATTATAACCGGCGACAGAGATTTATTGGATTTAAAAAATTTCAAAAATATAAAAATCGTAACTCCTGATATTTTTCTCTTAAAAAAAGAACGCGGAGAAATTTAAAATTATTTAAATTTATTTGTAAAGGCGTGCGTTAATGCGACTGCGATTGCATCAACTGTGTCATCTAACTTTGGCATTTCTTTTAATTTAAGGATTACCTTTATCATTCTCCCAACCTGAGTCTTGTCTGCGTTACCGTACCCCGTAACTGCAACTTTTACCTGCAAAGGCGTATATGAAAAAACAGGGATTTTTTGGATAGCTCCGGCCAAAGTTATGACTCCTCTTGCCTCCCCAACTTTGAAAGCTGTTTTGGCATTATTTGTAAAAAAAAGTTCTTCTATCGCTAAAGCGTCAGGTTTATATTTTTTAATCAATGCGCAAACTTGCTTATAAACATCAACTAACCGCTCTTGAGAATCTGTATTCTTAGAAGTTTCTATGCACCCATAATTGTTAACTGTTAATTGTGAATTGTTACTTGTTATTGTTGCCCACCCAACCCTGGCATATCCCGGATCAATTCCGAGTATCTTCATAAAATCAGATTTATTATAACACGGCGGTTGTATTAATCCCGTAAATAAGGTACAATAACCTTTATGAAAAGATTCAAATTGGCAGTTGAGAAAAGAAAAGTCGTTGGAAAAAAAGTACAAAAACTTAGAAAAGAAGGCTTTTTACCTGCAAATATTTATGGCAAAGGTGTTAAATCTCTTTCCGTGCAAGTTCCCTATAAAGACTTCGAAAAAGTTTATAAAGAAGCAGGCATTACAGGAATTGTTGATGTGGAAGTTGATGGCGAAATCAGACCATCCTTAATCCACAATGTCCAGCAAAATTACTACAAACATACGCTCTATCATGCAGATTTCTTCCAGGTTAATCTTAAAGAAAAAGTCAAAACAATGGTCAAAATTGTTACTGTTAATGAACCTAAAGCAGTTTCAGAAAAGCTTGGACTTCTTATGCAGACTCTTTCTGAAGTTGAAATCGAAGCGCTTCCTACAGACTTGCCGGACAAAATAGAGGTAAATGTTGAACCTTTAGCTGTGTTGGATGCGCAGGTAACTGTTGGTGAAATAAAAGCTCCAACCGGTGTAACTATTTTGACAGATGCTTCCCAGGTCGTAGCCAAGATCGGCTCATTAATCAGTAAGGAAGCTGCAGAACAAGCAGCAGCTGAGGCAGCAGCCGCAGAAGCAGCCAAAGCGGCAGCTCCTACCGCAGAAGGAACAACTCCTGCAGAAGGCGCGCCAGTGCAAGCAACGGAAACCCATTCGGCAAGCTCAGGGCAAGCCGGAAAACCAGAAACAGCAGGTGCTCCTCCGGCAGCAAAATCGGGAGCCGAAGCGGCCAAACCAGCAGAAAAGGCCCAAAAGTAATTACTTATTTAAAAGTTTTTCGATTTTTAGACCGCTTTCTGAATTCGGATCCAAAGATAAACCTTTCTCGACATACATTCTCGCTTTAGACATATCCCCCAGCTTGTATTCCAAGATTGACGCTTGAAAATAAGCATCTCTATAATTTTGATTTTTAGATATAAAATCTTCCCAGAAATTTAAATCGCGAATTAAAACTTTTCTCTGAGAATCAATATCTTGTTTTATTTGCAGATTTTTTTGAAAATCATACCCCACAATAACAGCCGCAACTATAAAAATAAAAACAACAAAAACCTTCAAACTTTCCCGATAAAGCTTGAGAAAATTAGCGTGGGTTAATTTAGGCAATTTAAAACGGAAAACTTCGGTAATACTTCGGGAATTACTCGGGGATTCACCCTTCTTCTTATTGGCCTGCTTATTTTTCTTGATATTTTTAAAATAATGTTTTGAGGACATGTCAAATTAGTTAAAAGTTAAAAGTGAAAAGTGAAAAGTTAAGTTGGATAATTTTGAACTTTGCATTTTGAATTTTGAATTTATTTGGGCCACTTCTCCATCATGATTGATTCTTTATGATTTGGCAGAGTTTGATAAATCTCCTCTGTGGTAAAAGGCATAAGCGGATGGAGCATGATAAGAATTTGTCTGAAGACTTTTTCTAAAACCGGCTGCGCAGCTGCTCTTCTCTTTTTTGACTGCTCAACATATTTATCTGCAAATTCATGCCAAATAAAGGAATATATTTCATCTCCCGCAAGGTGCAGCTCGAAATTATTTAATCCTTTGTTCATTTTTTCGATAGCCTTATTCAATTTCCGCATTATCTCCAAGTCTTCCGAATGTGAATAATCGGACTTTTCATTTGTTTTTTCCGGCTTTAGTTTAAAAATGAATCTCGAGATGTTTCTAAGCTTTGTAGAAAAATTTCTAAAATTTTTGCATCTCTCATCCATTAACTGTCTTGAGACAAGAGCATCTCTCCCCGGAACGGCATATGTATATAATGCCATCCTTACTGCGTCTGTTCCCCACTGATCCCTTAATTCATTGGGGTCAATACCGTTCCCGAGAGATTTGGAGAATTTTCTACCCTGCTTGTCTCTTATCATGCCGTGGAAAAACATATTTTTAAACGGAATTTTGTCATTAAACCAAAGTCCTAACATTATCATTCTTGCAATCCAAAGGAATTTAATTTCGGGTGCGGTAATTTCGAAATTCCATGGATAATATTTTTCAAGCTCTCTTGTTTTGTCCGGCCAACCCAAAGTTGAAAGCGGCCACATTCCAGAAGAAAACCACGTATCAAGAACCTGCTCTTCCTGCGCCCACAAATTGCCGCTGCATGTTTTACAATTTTGCTTAGGCGCTTCCATTGATACCGCCATGTCCTTATTTTTCCCCACCTGATGAGCGGGGTTGCATTTCTCGCAATACCAAACAGGGATTCTGTGTCCCCACCAAAGAGATCTTGAAATAGACCAATCATGAATTTCTTTCAACCAATCTCCAATAATTTTTTCATAATTTTTAGGCGCAAATTTAATTTTGTTAATATTTTTAAGAGCTTTATCTGCCAATGGTCTCATTTTTACAAACCACTCTTCGGAAATTAAGGGCTCAACAACAGTCTTGCATCTCTCACATACGGGAACCGAATGACTATATTCTTCCACTCTTTCTATTGAACCAAACTTCTCCAATGCCTGACATGCTGCCTGCCTTGCTTCAGAGACCTTCATTCCCGTTAAATCTAACGAATATTCTCCGCTCGCAGAGATTATTTGTGCAATATTTGTCATTCGACCTGTTTTATCTATTGCATGCATCATCGGTAAGCCTTTGTCTTTTCCTATTTGATAGTCCAAGATGTCATGTCCTGGTGTAATTTTTAAGGCTCCCGTACCAAAATTTTTATCGACTCGTTCATCTTCAAAAACATTAACATATCCTTGTGTTAATGGATTAATGGCTTGCATTCCAATATATTTTGAAAATTTAGGATGTTTTAAATATGTTGCTATACCAGTATCCGCAAATATCGTCTCTGGTCTGGCGGTTGCAATAACAATATATTCTCCCGGCTCTTGTAATATCTCGTATTTAACATAATAGAGCTTCTCTTTTTTTTCTTGATACTCCATTTCCAAATCTTCTATTGCTGTTTGATCTTTGGGACACCACTGAACAATATAGGCACCTTTATAAATTAAGTCATTATCCCAAAAGCTTTTAAACTCTCCAAAGACTGCTTTTTGAACTTTCGGCTCTAGCGTAAATACTTCCTTAGACCAATCTGCAGAAAGCCCGAATATTTTCCATGTATTATGGACAGATTTATAAATTTCGTCTCGGAATTGCCAAGCTCTTTCTAGCCATTTTTCTCTTCCCAGTTTTCCCTTGGTTAACCCTTCCTTAGAAAGCAACCTGTTTAATGTTGCTTCGAACTGGATTCCGGCATGATCAACTCCGGGCAAAAGCAACACATCAAATCCCTGCATTCTTTTAAAGCGAGCCAAAGCATCTAGAACCGAATGCTGCATAGCGTGACCAAGATGCAATTCTCCCGTTAGGTTTGGCGGCGGCATCAAAAGCGAATATGGTTTTCTATTCGATTCTGGATTTGCTTTGAAATACCCCTTCTCTTCCCATTCTTTATAAATCCTCTCCTCAACATCTTTGTGATTGTAAACTTTGTCCATTAACTAATTTTAACATAAAGATTTAAAATTTACGATTTATGATTTAAGAATAGACAGATCATGATCAAAATTTATTCATAAATCTTATTTCTTAAATCTTAAATCATCTATCTATTCCCGAGGATTTAACGAGTTATTACCGAAACGGTCAGTTTATTGATATATTGACAAAGTATATCTTTTGTCATAGAATAAATCGTGAAGTATTTTGATTGGGATGAAAAGAAAAATCAAAAGCTGAAAGGAGAAAGAGACATAGGGTTCGAAGATATAATTTCAGCAATTAACGAGGGCAAACTATTAGTAACGTTAGAACATCCAAAAAGAACTAATCAAAAAATTTATGTTGTAAATGTAGGAAATTATGCTTATATGGTTCCATTCGTCGAAGATGACGAAAAGAAATTTCTTAAAACAATTTATCCAAGCAGAAAAATGACTAAATTGCATCTTATTGAAAGGAGAAAAAAATGAAATATTATGAATTAGACAAGGAAGAGAAAGAATTGCTGGAAGAATTTGAAAAAGGAGAGTGGACTCCTGCTAAAGACCAGGCAAAAGCTAGAAGAGAAGCTATGGAAATTGCCAGAAATACTCTTGACAAACTTAGAAATATTAATCTTCGTCTTTCGGAAAGAGTTGTTTACAAACTTAAGGCTAAGGCTGCGGAGGAAGGCATTCCCTATCAAACTCTTATATCCTCTGTGCTTCACAAATTCGTAAACAGTTAAGCTTAGCTGGTTGTAAATCTTTTCCCGAGGATTTAACGAAGAATTCCCTAAATTTCCACCATCTTATAGCCGCGGGTTTTGACTGTTTGGATTTCGAATTTGGCATTTTGCAACTTTAATTTAACTCTTAAACGGGCAACTAAGCGATCTATTGCCCAATCGGATACGCCAAATTCCTCAACTTCCGGCCAGACTGCCTGAATAATCTCTTCTCTTTCACAAATTACCCTTATCTTACTTTTCAAAAAATTAAAAAGCAGATTTTCTTTTTTACTTAGCTCAACACTCCCGCCATTTGTCTTATTTACTTGTCTTTGCTTAAGATAATGACTGAAAAGAGAACTAAAGACTGTATCTATATTTTTGTTTTGAACAATAAATCCGCTATCCCATAAATAAGATGCTTCCTTTCTCTCTTCCGAAGTTATTTTTTGTTCTTTTTCTACCTCCAGCAAAACATTTTGTTCTTTAGTCCCCAGACTTTCCCAAAGCTCTTCGGACTGAAGGGTTATTCTTTCATCTTTTGACAGAAAATCAAAAAAATCTTCTTTGTTTTTAAATCTCACACCTGCTTCATGAAGAGAAATTAAAGCCAATTGAAGATACTGCACATAGCCGTCAACAGTATCAAAAAGATAATCTTCCAAAGATAAAGATAAAGAAAGTTTATAGCGATTTTTATAGGTATCGAAAATAATTTTTGTGTCTTTTTTTTCAGCCGGCCTTACGTACAGATTCTCCGCAAAAAGAGAAATTGATGATTTTGTAAAAACGTCTGGCGCAAGATCCGTAAGTCCCCTAAAGCTGGTAAACACATAAGAAACTTTTCGATTAGCAGCATCTTTTAACCCCTGAAGATTTCCAAACAACTCAGGAGTAATAATTTCTTTTAACCTATCGAATCTTATAAAAAATATCGTAGGTAAGACCTTCTCTTGCGTAATTTTTGCTAAGCTTTTCTTAACACTTTCTATTGTTAAAAAAGTGTCTTTTGATTGCATGCTGTCCAAAAATAACCCTTCTATATATTTCCTTGATTGTTTACTCAAGTTTGAATTTTCCGTAGCATCATATATTCTTTTTAAAGTTAGTATCCAGAATGGAAAAACTTCCCGCTCAACCAAATCATTAAGATCAACAGGAACAAAAAGATGAGAATTTCCGTCTGAGATATATGTTTTAACAATATCTTTATGATTAAGAAAAAACCTTAAGAAATTACTAATCCCAACCCTTTTCATCCCAATTAGAACAACAGAATTCCTGCTTTTGAGATGCTTGCCTAAATTGGCAGCATCATTTTCCCTGAACGAAATAGGATAAACCGCCTCGATTTTTTCATTATCCATAATGCTCTATTTTATGATATTTTCGCCGGTTTTAGCAACAGCCTATTTTTTGACAAAGTCTATAACCAGATCCTCATCCTGAACAACTTTTTCAGAATAAGATATCCTGTCGTTTCTTCTATCAATTCCTTCCGAAGCCTTAATAACATTAAAATTATTTGGATAAATTAAAGACAAAGAATAAGGCAGGAAATCAACTCCCGGCTGTTTGAATAACTTAAGCGTGTAAGAAAAAGAGCTTAGATTCAGATTAATTTTTTTTGCAAGATTGTACTTTATTTTTATATTCAAAATGTCTCCTGCGGGAACATTGAATATAAATCCGTAAATCGTTTTATTTTCCTCAACTGTCTTCTCTACCTCAAGTCCGATTGGAGGAATAAAATTTTTTCCTTCATAAATTTTAGGGTCAGTAATTGCGTCTACAATAGATTGAGAAATATTGTTGATCGATATGGATGATATTTTTGTATCCTTTGGCAAAATGATTCTTAAATAGTTTTTATAATCATCTTCTGACAATGAAATACTTGAATTTTTATAACTAATATCCAATTCTTCCGAAATGTTCCCCTTGTCCCCAATTATAACTTTTTGAGAAATATTTCTGAAAACATAATAGTTAACTTTATTGGCACCTAAGTTTGCTTCATTAATTCCTAAGAAATCATTAACAGACGCTATGTCTTCCTTTCTTTTGTCCCAAAGTGCCGAAGACCAGCCGTTAACTGTAAAAACATTCTGAAAACTGTCATTGAATGCGAACATTAAATGTTTTTGAATAAGGGAGTCGGAAATTGCCCGTATAAATGCTACGTAAGGGATATCGCCTGAACTAATTTTTGTCTGCATTGCCCTATACAAAGACTGTAAGAAATCTTTTTCTTTATGCTTTTTTCCTAACTCGAAAAGATTATTTTCCCCTACGGTTTCCTTGTAACTATCAACATAGACAGGCCCGATTGCATTCAGAATGTTTTTAACAAATGACAAGTCTATTGCGATAACTCCTGATGCTTTTTCTCCTGTTTCGGCAAATAAAAAATTAGAAATAGAGGATGCCCCTTTTACAAAGTCTACGTCAAAATTACTGTCCCTCATGTACCAATGAGCAAGAGGGAGGTATCTTCTTATGGGAAAGGGAGGTTCAGCATGTCCCCTAAGCTTTCTGTCGGCATCATATACATCGTGAATAGAAAAATCCGTAATTTTTCCGGCGTTTAATTTTAAAATTCCATACTGATCTATAATTCCTCCTCCCGGCCTAAGTTCCATATTGTTTTGAAAAAGCACCAAATAAACCCTCTGCTCGTTTGGTCCGAAAATATCAGACATTATATCTGTTGTGTTAGATAATAGCTTAATTACTGAATCCAGGCTTTCAATCTCTGAGCTCCCGAATGAAGGAATTTTCCCTTCCGCTTTTAGTCTTTGAAAACTTACAATTGCATTTTTTAAGTTATTCTCTCCTTTGGCAAAATCTCCCGGCGGATCACTACTTATGCCTTCAAAAACTTTAGCAAAGTAAGAAGCGGCGTCAAATGTCTGAAGCAAGCCCAAAGATATTTTATGTCCCGAATCTATATCGCCCATAAGTCTTCCGAGATTAAATTCTACGCCAACAAATCTTCCCTGAAAAGCTAAAATATTTGACGCTTCTTTTCCCAAATAAAAAAAGGCGTTGGAAAGATGAAGAGTTCTTTTGACGTTTGTCAAATTTCCTTTTTCTACTTCTGCTTTTGCGAAATAGAGAGTGTTTAAACCAAGAAATGAAAAAAACAAAGTGAAAATAAGCGGAGAAAATATTAAAAAAACAAGTATCCAAACAATAAAAAATGGAAAATGTTTTATTTTTTTTAGCCGCTCTCTTTTCGGTTCGTCTTCCGAAAGACCCGACTCTCCAATGTTTATTTTCCTAATTTTTTTAGATAGAGCATATTTATCACCCAGCAAATATTTTCCATTGCCCGGATATGAAACAGCCGCATTTACACTATGGCTTACAAAATCTATGGTAATTTCAGGATTATTTTTTTGAATCATGTGGGCTAATGCAAGTTCGGATGGCCCATGTTTTGGAAAAAGATAAAAAAGAGAATGGGGTTTATGAAGACCAAATATAATATCTATTATTCCGTCCACTACGTCTGAGATAAAAACTGGATATGTATTTCCCAGACCGTTTCCGGCAACATCTATCCTTCCGAATTTTTGCGCTTGATATATAAATTTATTTATAATTGATTCTAAATTTTTATTTCTTGAAATCGGTTTGTTGTCAAAAATGTCTCCATATAAAACCATCTCTGCGCCTTGATACGCTTTCCAGACTTTACGGAAAAGCTTTTCTTTTGAGAACAGAGAGAGAGCCAAAATTAAATTTGAATTAATGCTTTTTGCTTTTTTTATTAATTTAGGCAAAAATTCCAAATCCGATCCGTCCGATCCAATAACTATAATATGAGAATATTTATTATCGGGAATCATTGGAAATTTTCTGCGAAACGGAACGCTAACAAATATAACCGGAAATTCCTTACGGAGTTTTAAAGCAAGAGGTTCTGCAATAATTCCTAACTTGTCAATTATAAGGATTGAGGCAGGCTTCATAATGTTTCCCGATCTAACGCGTCGTTAACAAATCCGTCTGCTTTTGTATTTTGTTCCCGCGGAATGTGTTTGTAAAATATTGGGAAATTTATTTGCGCCTCTCTATCTCTTACGCAAAAAATTAACTCTCTAAGATTCGCATCTTTAACTTTAAAAACTCCGATTATCTGAGAACAAACTAATTTTGAGTCAAGAAAAAAATTAATTTTGGTATCTTTAGAAAAAGTTTTTTTATTTTCAATGATCCAATCAAGTGCTTCTATTACTGCCTTGTACTCGGCAACATTATTAGTTGTGATTCCAATTCTTTTTCCATATCCCGCAAGCTTTTTATTTATTTCGCTCTCGATATAAACCCCGATTGCGGCAGGACCGGGATTTCCCCTTGCTCCTCCGTCTGTAAAAACATTAAGATTATTTGTCATTATTAAAATAATATCATGAAAGGGAATAATTGCCAAGAAGGCTGTCGAGACAGGCTGTTCGTATAAAGTTTTCAGAAAAACATGTCTTTGAGCTGCAATGCCGAGGAAAAATTGGATCAGTGAATTTTGAAATCCTTAGGTGATACAACCAGAACTCTGTCGCGGCCTTCACCTTGCGATTGCGAAACAACCTCTTTGTCTTTTTCCAACAACAAGTGAACGATTCTTCTTTCCCAAGATTTTAATTCCGGAATCGCCATTTCTTTATTTTCTGCAAGAACTCTTTCCTTTGTTTCCGTTGCCAATGTTTTAAGCCACTCTGTTCTGTTTTTTTTGTAATCTCCAACATCAATTGAAATTCTGACAAATCTCCCAAGCTTCCTGGCAACACACAATGAAAGAATAAGCTGTAGCCCCTCAAGAGTGTCGCCATGATAGCCAATTACAACTCCCGTATCTTTTGTATTTAAAACTATGTCTACACTTTCGGCCTCCGGATTTTTTGTTTCCAAAATTTCAAAATCCCCATCGATATCCAAAAGCTTCAATAATTTTTCCGTTACGTCTTTAATGATTTTTATTTCTTTTTTATCCATGTTGATAATCCTCCTAGCCCTGCAATTTTATACTGTTGTATAATACCAAAAACTGTAAACGTATTCCAATACAAAGCCAGTCCGACAGGGAATTGCCATGAGAAAAATCCAATCATAAGAGGCATAAGATATAACATTTGATTTTGCATGGCACTTGCCATATCTCCCTTAGCTTCTTTTTCTTTCTTTTCAATAGGAGAATCTGATGGATATTTCTTTACGGGGGATGGAGCCATCATTTTCGATTGCACAAATGTTAGGGCTGCTGTAATAATTGGGACTAAAAGCAGCGCCCATCCATATTGACCAAAATCCGAAGGCTTATGCGAAAGGTCAACTCCTAAAAACTGTGGACTTGGCATTTTTTGCAAGTCCGGTATAAAAGAATAAGTAAGCTCATTAATGCGGTTTAATCCGGATTTAGAATCAAAAAAAGCAAATATTACCTGGTACAATGCTATAAATACCGGCATTTGAATCAAAGCAGGCAGGCATCCTGCAGCAGGATTTATCCCATGCTCTTTATAAAGCGCCATTTGCGCCTGCGACATCTTTTGATTGTCTCCCTTATGCTTTTCTTTAAGCTTATCCAAATAAGGCTTAAGATCTGCCATTTTTTTAGTAGAGCGCAGCTGCGCAGACATAAAAGGCCAAATCAAAAGTTTTATAACAATTGTTAGGGCTATAATCGAAAGTCCCAAAGATCCCGGAATCCCAATTGAACCAAACACATGGATGAAAAAAACCATTACGTTAATAATGGGGGCTATAAAAAAAGTATCAAATACCGCGCCGATTGCGGAAAAAAAATTCATATTTCGATTACCTCAATATGACCCTGAGCGCAGTCGAACGGGTCATTTACAAGCTCCTATTCTTTTTACCCCCAATAGAATTCCAAAAAACCCATGTTGCTTTACCATCTGCTTTGCGTATTCGGAACAAGTAGGGGAAAACTTGCACATTTTGTTAACGCCCAAAATATTTTTAAAAAATGCCGAAAAAAGACCTTGATAAAGATTGATCGCTAAAAGTAAAAAGTTTTTCATAAATTTTATTTACCTATAAGTCCTGCTTTTATCAAAACGCTTTCTGAGATAGTCATGTTCTCCTCTTTGGTTTTGCCGAGTATTTCCTTCTTGACTATAAAAAGTATATCACGCCCAGCAACCATATTTTTATTTAACTTAACGCATATGTCCCTAAGCATTCTTTTAATTCTGTTCCTCACAACTGCTCTTTTGTCAATTTTTTTTGAAACTACAATGCCAAATCTGTTGACCAAAAGCCCGTTTTTTTTGATTTTTAAAATAAATTGCGGGGCTGAATAATTATTGGAATTACTAAACCCTACTCCTGCCTTAAGACGATTTTCTTTCTTAAACATTTTAAGCGTTTAAGCGGAAAGCTTTGATCGTTTTTTTGATCTTCTTCTCGCAATTGTTTCTCTTCCGCCATAAGAACTCATTCGCACCAGAAAGCCATGCTTTCTTTTCCTTTTTATTTTTTTTAAAGTTACAAATTTCTCCATTAAACTATAGTATAGCAAAAAAGA
>CAZYIC010000001.1:0-58743 GCA_964646925.1 uncultured Gammaproteobacteria bacterium | reverse complement strand
AAAAAACAAAAGAGTTTAAGGAAGGAATGTCCGGGGGCGAAGCCCTGGATCTATTGCGGCCGGAAGCATTTGCATTGCTTCGGGAAGCATCCAGAAGATCTATAGGACAGCGTCATTATGATGTTCAGATGATGGCGGCAATTACTCTATTTAGCGGAAAAATTGCAGAACAAAAAACAGGAGAAGGAAAAACTCTTTCTTCAATTCCCGCATTATATCTTCATAGTCTTACGGGCCGGGGCGTGCATTTGGTAACTGTCAATGATTATTTGGCACGCCGGGATGCAGGTTGGATGGGTCCTGTATTTAATTTTCTTGGAGTAACAGTATCTTCAATTATTAGCGATACATCTTTTCTTTTTGATCCAAATTTTGTGAATAAAGATGCGCAAGATTTTAGACTGTCTCATTTGAAGCCGATTAGCAGGAAAGAAGCTTATAAAGCAGATATTACTTATGGAATAAATTCCGAATTCGGTTTTGACTATCTAAGAGATAACATGGCTCAAGATATTGAAGAAACAGTGCAGGGGGGTTATTACTTTGCGGTTGTCGATGAGGTTGATTCGGTACTTATTGACGAAGCGCGGACTCCTCATATAATTTCTGCTCCTGATGAATCTCCAACGCAAAAATATTATGAATATGCGGCTCTTGTCGATAAATTGAATTCGGATATTGATTATAAGGTTGATGAAAAATTAAGAACAGCGCATTTAACCGATCATGGGATTGGGAAAATTGAGAGACTCTATGGTATTAGCAATATTTATGAAAAAGATTTTAATACTGTTTATCATTTGGAAGCAGCGCTAAAAGCCCGAACTTTATTTAAAAAAGAAAAAGATTATATTGTTAAAGACAATCAGGTTATTTTGGTTGATGAATTTACAGGACGGCTTATGACAGGAAGAAGGCTTTCGGAAGGCTTGCATCAGGCAATAGAGGCAAAAGAGCGGGTGACAATCCAAAGGGAATCCAAAACCATGGCAACAGTATCTTTACAAAATTATTTTAGAATGTACGAAAAATTAGCAGGAATGACAGGAACCGCAGTGACTGAAGCAAGAGAATTTCATAAAATCTATAATCTTTCAGTTGTTGTAATTCCAACCAATAGGCCGATGATAAGGCAAGATAACCAGGATTTGGTTTATAAATCCGGCAGAGCTAAATTTTCGGCTGTTGCTTCGGAAATAGAAAAAGCATATAAGACCGGACAGCCAGTGCTGATTGGAACAACGTCAATCGATAAGAACGAGTTGATATCGGAACTTTTAAGAAGACGCGGAATAAGACATGAAATTTTAAATGCCAAAAATCATGAACAGGAGGCAAGAATAATTGCCGGAGCAGGCGTTAAAGGTTCCGTAACTGTTGCAACCAATATGGCCGGCCGGGGTGTTGATATAATTTTGGGCGGGGAGACTCCTAAATACAAAGACGGAAAAGAAAAACTGGGAACTTCCGAATGGAAAGAATGGGAGAAAAAACATAAAGAAGTAATAAGGCTTGGAGGATTGCATGTCATAGGAACCGAGCGGCATGAATCCCGAAGAATAGATAATCAGCTGCGGGGAAGATCCGGCCGCCAGGGAGATCCGGGATCTTCCCGTTTTTTTGTTGCGTTGGATGATGAAATAATGAGGCTTTTCGGAGGAGGCACAATATCGGGCGTAATGACGCGATTTAATATGCCCGAGGACGTTCCTTTGCAGCATATGATTGTTTCCAAAGCAATCGAGCAAGCGCAAACAAAAGTTGAAGGATTTAATTTTGATATTAGAAAGCATTTGGTTGATTATGATGATGTGCTAAATAAGCAAAGAGAAATAATTTATAAAAGAAGAAGAATAGTTCTTGAAAGTACGAGTAAACAGTCTTTGGAAAAAGAAATACTTGAAAAGATCGATGCATCGGTTGGCCTAATAATTAATGCTCATGCGAACGAAATTACAGATATTGGTAAATCAATGGATGAGAAAATAATAGATGATTTTACTGCAATAATTCCTTTTGACGATAATTCAAAAAAACAATTGGTTAAACAGCTGGAAATTGCTCCGTCAATAGATACAAAAATAAAAGTTTTAACCGATATTGCTCATGATGTTTACAGCCAGCGTAAGAAACAATTGGGAGAAAAAATTATGAGTCAAATTGAAAAATATGTGATGCTCTCGGTTATCGACACTCTTTGGATGGATCATTTGGATGCGGTAGAAAATTTAAGAGGCGGAATTGGTCTTCGAGGTTACGGACAGCGTGATCCATTAGTTGAGTACAAAAATGAAGCGTATACAATGTTTGAACAATTAATTCAGGGAATCGATGACGAGATAGTTCACAGAATTTACAGAATTCAGGTGCAAGCACCAATGCCGCAGCATCAACACGTAGTGCAACAAGCAGCTGGAGAAAGTGTTGGGATTTCGGAAACTTCAAGCAGAAGTAAAAAATCAGAAAATTCACCTATTGACAAAAAGAAGCTTGGAAGAAATGATCCCTGCTGGTGCAGGTCAGGTAAAAAATATAAGAAGTGCCATTACCCAAATTAAATCTTCAAGTACTTGAGTAATTTTGTAATTTGCTATACTAGAAATAGAAATTATATTAACTGTCCATGACTCAATCGCATTACAAACATTTATCCGATCGATGGAGAGCCAGAAATCAGGATCTACAAAGAAAACTTTGGAATAAGCATAAAGAATCTTTAGATTGGTTTTCAAATAATTATAGAAAATTTGTGGCAGGATCTCTGGGCGGATTAATGCTTTTGACAGGACAAACCGCAAGCTCATCCCCTGCAAAACCTATAGCGGCAGCACAATTCTCGGTTCAGAAAGTTGACAATAAAATATTTTTAATTTCGGATCTTGCCAATGTTTTGCCCCATGAAGTTAGATTGCTGAATAGTCAAGAAGAGATCGAAATTTCCGAGATATTGTCCAGAACTTTTGGTTTTAAGGTTGCGCCCGAACTTGAAGGAAAAAGACTCAACAGGAATTACGGGCTTATCGGGGCGGAACAGCATTTAGCGCGTTTCCCGGGGGATGTCTTAAGCACGCATTTTGATCCGCCAGCTGGCGGAGAAGACGAAAAAAAATCTTTTTGGCAGTCAGGCATGGCTCCCGGACTTGGCGCATGGAGATACTTTGCTTCATCTAGGGAATCGCTTACGCAGTTGGATAAAGATAGGGAAAAATATTATATTGCGGTCCAAACTTTTCTGTCAAAGGATTTTCATAAGCGCTTTAAAGAATACCGCGACTTTTATAAATATCGAAAAATGCTTGTTGTAAACCCCAACAATGGACGCGCTATTGTTGCCGATATCGCAGATGCAGGTCCTGCGGAGTGGACAGGAAAGCATCTGGGAGGATCTCCCGAGGTCATGCATTATTTGGAAAGAGTTGACGGATTCTTAAAAGGACCTGTGCTTTATTTTTTTATTGATGATCCGGATGATAAAATTAAATTGGGGCCTGTGGTACCATTGTAGTATGAAAAAAAAGTACTTTTATACCCATATTATAGATACGTCCACTCTTTCTCTGGAATTGGGGAATATGGATTTAACCCCTAAAGAAAGAATCCATTTGATTTCTCTTATAAATTCCAATATCCATCATGAAGTTTTGGATTTGATTCTGTCGGAACTTAACGATAGAGACAAAAAAACATTCTTAATGCATGTCGTATCCGAAGATCATGATAAAATCTGGGAGTTTCTCGAAGGGAAGGTAGAGAATATAGAAGAAAAAATAAAAAAGACCGCAGAAGATCTAAAGAAAGAACTCCATAAAGATATCGAAGAAGTGAGGATTAAGGATAAATGATTAAGGATTAACGAGATATTTTTTGAGATTTATTTTGTCTTTAGAATCAAATTTTATTCCTTCTTTTTCCAGCATTTCTCTTTTTTTTGCTATTCCTCCTCTTGCATATCCAGTAAGTTTGCCGTTGATACCAACTACACGGTGACATGGGACATTAATAATATCTTTATTTGCATGCATGGCAAATCCCACGACTCTCGCATTTGCTACTCCGGCAATTTCTGCAACTTTTTTGTAAGTTGAGACTTTTCCTTTGGGGATTTTAGATACGACTTGATATACTTTTTCAAAAGGGCTCACTTTTAATGTTTTTCTTTCATATATCTTTCTTCAATTTTTTTCAATTTATCTCCAACAGCTCGTTCTACGTCTACTCCTGCTGCGATTGCCAGCTGCATTGCAGTTATAATAACATCTGCGAATTCTCCATACATGTCTCTTTTGTCGAATTTGAGAAGTTTGGATTTTCTTTGTAATTTAAGAATCGACAAAATATCATTACAGAGTTCACCAACCTCCTCGTTTAATTTTACAGTTTTTGTCAGGATTTCTTTTTCGATTGGCGAATAAAGCTTGTACTGAGGTCTTGTTTTTTCATTTAATAATTTTATTTTTTCTTGAAGCGACTTTAAGTTCATGATAGTATTGTAGCATATGGAGAGAAATGAAGAATCGTGGAATAAAATAAGAATTTTCACCGTTTTTTTCCTAATAGCACTTTTGGCAGTGGGGGCATATTTTTATAAAACACGCTTTTTTGACGCAAATCTGTCTCCCAAAGAAGTGAAATCAGTTAAGGGAGTAAGTCTTGAGGATAAAAGCAATAACAGCAAAGAGGATGCGGGCGCGAATATACAAGAAACTATAAAAGATAAGTTGGACGATTTAAAACAAGAAGTTTTTGGCTTAAACATTGCGGAAATAGCTTCTTCTTCTCCCCAAGTCCAAAAAATAATCAATGATATTAAATCTTTGGAACAATATCCTGCAAGTCAAGCAAAGGAAATCTGTAAAAAAATTTGCGGTTTATAAATATTTAAATATATGGATGAGATAAAAGAAAGAGTTAATAAATTATTGGAAAAGTTTGATCTTGATAAAAAAAGGCAAGAAATAAGGTTAATTGAGGCAGAAAGTATGAAGCCGAATTTTTGGCAGGATCATAAGAAAGCTGCTTCAAGAATGAAGGAGATGTCTGATCTCCAAGCGGAAATTGCAAAAGCTGAGGCGCTTAATGATTTAATAGCTAATAATAAGCTTGAAGATGCAAAAAATTTATTGGAAGAGCTTGAGATCTTTCTTTATTTGGGAAGAGTGTATGACAAAAATTCCGCAATCTTATCTATTCATGCAGGTCAAGGCGGAGTAGAGGCGATGGATTGGGCGGAAATGCTTTTTAGAATGTATACGAGGTATTGCGAGAGAAAAGGATTTAGGTTCGAGATAATTGATGAGACTTACGGAGAAGAAGCGGGATATAAAAGCATTACGTTAACAGTTAATGGCAAATATGCTTATGGTTATCTAAAAGGCGAAGCTGGCGTGCATAGGCTGGTTAGACTTTCTCCATATAACGCTGACAATCTGCGCCAAACATCTTTTGCATTGGTAGAGGTTTTGCCTGATGTTGGCAATAATGAGGAGACAGTAATTAAAGAGGATGATTTGGAATGGGATTTTTTTAGAGCCGGAGGACATGGTGGACAGAATGTCAATAAAGTCTCAACCGCAGTAAGATTAAAGCATAAGCCAACAGGAATAATTGTTACTGCTCAAACAGAAAGATTCCAGGCTCAAAACCGGGAATATGCATTAAAAATTTTACGCGCAAAATTGTGGGTTCTTACAGAAGAAGAACGAAAAAAAGAAGAAAAGAAGTTAAAAGGGGGATACAAAACTCCGGGTTGGGGAAATCAGATACGTTCTTATGTTTTACACCCCTATCATATGGTAAAAGATTTGCGAACCAATTTTGAAACGGGCAATACGGATGCAGTTCTGGATGGAGATCTGGATGAATTTATCGATGAGGAATTAAGAAAGCTATAAGTACCACTCCGGCCTATATTCTCCCATGTCGATTTTATCTAAAAAATATAATACCTGTTCATAATCTCCGGGGCGCAATGGAATTGTTCTTTGTTCTTCAGTAGGAATAAAATCTAGTCTTTTTAACTTTTCTTTTTCTTCATCAGAATATCCATCTTCCGCTAAGTATTCATTAAGGCTTTCTTCATCTTCTTGGTCAGTTGATACAACCTCAACTTTTACTGCTTTGCCATTAGAATCGAAAAGATAGACATTGCGTATTTGGTAGAGTTTATCGTCAAGACCTATTACTCTAGATGGTAAATTTCCGTATTGAGACGTGGGTTGATGCTCAGTTCTGCTTTCTCTTGCAGGATTTATTTCAAAGTAGTAGATTGTCCGCGTGAGTCCTGGTGGCACTTTGAAATCTAATTCAACCACTTCCTCTCCTTCTTTTTCTTTCACAATGGTAGTAAGCACTAATCTCTGTTGATCAATAGGGCTACAAAAATCCAGTATGTCAGCCCATTACTTATCAGGATCAGTATCATTTCTTAACATTATGTCCCTAATCCTATTTGCTATTAAGTGATTTTTTATTTCTAATTCTGGGTTTATTCCAGTGTTTCGCTCGTTCTTCATAGCTGTGTATTATAACATGATTGGAGCTTTGAGACAGGAATTCCTTAACCTATTCCTTAACCTGTATTCCTTAACCTGTAACCTATTCCTTAACCTGGAGGGTTAAATAGCCTCTCAACCTCTTGACTTTTGTCCTTTTATTTATTACAAAGAATATATGTCTTTTGTTCGTCGCACACCATTGGTTAATGGCGAGTTTTATCATATATTTAATCGAGGTGTCGCGAGAGCTCCCACTTTTATTTCGAGAGCCGAGCACAAACAAGCAATGCTTACATTCTCTTATTATAGACATGCACATCCTCCCGTTTCGCTTGCAAGGTTTAAAGAGTTTTCTCAGGAAGAACGCCAACAACTTTTGGGCTCACTGCAGAAAACTGAGAAACTTGTTGATATTGTGGCTTTTGTTTTAATGCCTAATCATTTTCACTTTCTTCTTAAACAAAATCAAGACAACGGTATATCTAAATTTACAAGTCAATTTACAAACAGCTATACTAGGTATTTTAATACTTTAAATGAAAGAGTTGGCCCTTTGTTCCAAGGGGTTTTTAAGTCTGTCCACGTTGAAACTGATGAGCAACTATTGCATCTTTCTCGTTATATTCATCTTAATCCGGTAGTTTCTAATGTGGTAAGGGAAGATGATCTTTTTTCCTATCCTTGGTCGTCTCTTCCTGACTATATTATTGGAAATTCATCGCAAATAGAAATGGAACCCGTACTTAGTCACTTCAAAAATCCTCAAGAATACAAAAGGTTTGTTTTCGATCAGATTGGCTACGGAAAAGAATTGGAAAAGATTAAGCATTTGACCCTAGATGATTAGGCAATAATAGTAGATAGCGAATCTACGTAACCTGGAAGGTTGAGAATATTTGCAAACGTAGTGAACGTAGTGAGAGAGTTATTATAGTTACTTTCTAATAATTAAGAGGTTGGTGATATTCTCCAGATTCTATCTTATCTAAAAAATACAGTATTTTTTCATAGTCGCCGCCATCTAGCGGAACTACTTGTGGCTCTTGTGTGGGAACAACATCAAGTCTTTTTATTGTCGGTTCTATTTCGTTATCATCGTTATAATAATCTAATAAAGCTTCTTCAGGTGTTTCGTCTCCGTCTTGAAGCAAGGTAAACATTTCAATTTTTACTGATTTGCCCTCGGAATCAAAAAAGAATGAATTAGTTACGCAATAAGGTTTATTATCTCCTCCTATTGTAGTATTTGATACCCAACCATAGCGGCTCGTGACCTGTGAGATATTGTCCGTATGTATGTTAAACTAATAGATTGGGGGTTTTAAATCTATACCTTTAGGATCATGATCCAAAATTCCAATAGTTAGGTCTATACCGTTATCAAAAAAGAAAGCAGCCATCTTGTTTCCATCATCTATTTTCTTTGCGTATGGATGTTTATTTTCGAGCAACTTATTCACAATGGTTTCAGATCTTCTTGCTATTGCAAAAAGATCTGTTTCAAGATCTCTTCGATGGCTTTCTCTACCCTCAGTCATATTAGGTGCATTATAGCATGGTCAATTCGGGGTTGCCAAAAGAGAAGTTTTGTGATTAACTAGGAGAATATATATCTATGGAAAAGAAATCAAGCGGCCCGGGAAAAGACATGTCGACCGAAAAACCCTTAATTCATAACTTCAATAATAGTACGAATAAATCTATTTTTACGCAAAAATTATTGATTTTTTTAATTATATCTATTGTTTTGGGCGGAGTTACCGGTTATGCATTAAGCGCTATCAAAGGAGGAGGCGGCGGAAATACCCCCACCTCAGGATTTATCGATTCCTCTAAAGTTTCAAAAGGAACTGTTGTAGGATCGGGAGACACAAAAACGTTTAAAGATACCGCAAGCGGAACTTTGAAAAACGGCGGAATTAATGGGGAGGGTCAATTCCATCTGGTTCGTCCCGGCGGAGACAGTCAAAATGTTTATCTGACGTCTTCGACTTTGGATTTATCCGGCTTTATTGGAAAAAAGATCAAAGTTTGGGGAGAAACTCAAAAAGCGCAGTATGCAGGTTGGTTAATGGATGTAGGTAAAGTAGAGGTAACTGAGTAGCTTCCCGTTTTTATTCTACAAAATTAAATTTTTATGATACGCCTTGATAAAGTTTCAAAACAATTTCGTACCGGAGTTTTTGCACTTTCAGATGTCAGTTTTGAAATCGAAAAAGGTGAATTTGTTTTTTTGGTAGGCCCGACAGGAAGCGGCAAGACCACAATTTTCAGACTTCTAACACGAGAGGCTCTTCCGACAACCGGCGAAATTACTATTGACAATTGGGATATTATAAAACTCCCGGGAAGTAAAATTCACCATCTTAGAAAAAAAATAGGAGTAGTATTTCAGGATTTAAAATTGTTAATGGACAGAACTATTTTTGAGAATATTATTTTACCTCTTGAAGTTTCGGGAATAAATTCTCAAAATGCAAAAAAAATAGCGGAGGAGATAATGAAAAAGGTTGGGATTTTAAGCCACAAAGATAAATTTCCGATTCAACTTTCCGGAGGAGAACTTCAAAGAGCTGCAATTGCGCGTGCTTTAATTCTCTCTCCTGACATTATTTTGGCAGATGAACCGACCGGAAATCTTGATCAGGAAACAGCTATGGAAATTGTCAAACTTTTATCCGAAATTAACAAAAAAGGCACGACTATAATTATGGCAACCCACAATGTAGACATTGTAAAAACACTCTCAAAAAGAATCATTGCTTTGGATAAGGGGCAACTGGCAAGGGATGATAGAAAGAAAAAATGAAAACTCTTAAAACAACATGGCACAATATCAGACGTTCTCCATATCAAGCTTTCGCTGCGGTTTTTATTATGACTCTTACCTTTCTATTTGTGTCTTTTTTCAGCTTTATTCTCTACGGCTCGACAAAAGCAATTAGTTATTTTGAGTCAATACCCCAGGTTACTGCATTTTTCCGCCAGGAAGTGAAAAAACAGGATATGGATAGTCTTAAAAATAGCTTGATGAAGTCCAGCAAAATTGCAGATATAAAATTTGTTTCCAAACAAGATGCTCTGAAAATTTACAGAGAACAGAATAAAAACGACCCGTTACTTTTGGAATTGGTAACTGCGGATATTTTGCCGGCAAGTTTGGAAATATCAACAGTAAAAATATCGGATTTATCCGAGGTAAATAATGCATTAAAAGCATCGCCTTTAGTATCGGAAGTGATTTTTCAGAAAGATGTTGTTTCTGTTTTGACATCATGGACGAACGCCCTGAGAAATATTGGGATGGGATTAATAATTACTCTATCTTTGGTGTCCATTTTCATTATGGCAATTATTATCGGAATAAAAATATCGCAGAAGAAGGAAGACATAGAAATCATGAAGTTAATCGGCGCAAGCAATTGGTATGTCAGATGGCCTTTTATTTTTGAAGGAATTTTTTATGGATTTATTGGGGCTGTATTGGGCTTTGGAATTGCGAGCGGCGTCTTGTGGTACATAGCACCATTTCTATCATCTTTTCTCAAAGGAATTCCGGTTTTTCCTCTTTCCTGGATTTTGCTGTTGGAGCTTTTGGGAGCGGAAATAATGATTGCCGTGATTTTGGGAATAGTTTCCAGTTTTGTAGCAGTATTAAGATATCTTAAATAATATGTTTTATGATAAAAAAAATACTATTTATATTCTCTCTGCTGGGATTATTAGTTTTTTTTAATACCTCATTAATTGTTAAGGCTGTAGAGTGTGATGATAAATCCGGTCAGGAAAAAGTTAATTGCCTGCAAAATAAAGTTAATGATCTTAAAGGTCAAGCCAAAACTCTATCTTCTCAGATTTCCATAATGGATAATCAAATAAAATTAACAGAGGCAAGAATAGAAGCCAACAAAAGAGAAGTGCTTGATCTTACATTGGATATTGATACCGCAACAAAAAAAATTTCTACACTTTCCGATTCTTTGAATAAAATTGCGGAAGTATTAATAAATAGAATTATCGCAACATATAAAGCGGGACGAGCCCAGCCATTGGAGATCCTCTTATCCTCTTCCGATGCTTCTAATCTGCTGGCAAAATTGAACTATCTAAGAATTGCGCGAGACCACGACAAGAAACTTATGATAGACGTTCAACAGGCAAAAAGTGATTATGCGAATCAAAGAAATATCCTTGAAACAAAAAGAGAAAAAGTCGAATCCCTTAAAAAACAACTGGAAGCGTATACAAATCAACTCGAACAGGAAATGGCTGATAAAGAAACATTATTAAGTGTTACGAAAAATGACGAACTAGTTTATCAGCAAAAGCTCCAAGCGGCTTTAGCGGAGCAACGGGCTATTGAAAGTATTGCTGCCGGCGGGGGGAATGCGGTATCTGTGGGAAAAGTTAAGGAGGGAGATTTAATCGGATATATGATAAGTGGAAAATCCGCATGCTCTTCGGGCACTCATTTGCATTTTGAAGTACATAAGGATGGCAACTACCAGGATCCGAGCGGATACCTCACCAATAAATCCGTAACTTTTGAAAATTCTCCGGACGGACAATTTTCTTTTGGCGGTTCTTGGAGATGGCCTCTTAATGACCCTATTTATATAGAGCAGGGATATGGGATGACCACTTGGGCAAGACTTAACTGGTATAATGGAGGACCGCATACGGGAATAGACATATATTCCAGCTCACCAGAAGTTTATTCTGTAAAAGACGGAGAATTATTTAGGGGAAATATCTCTTGCGGGGGAGGCCGGTTGCTTTTTTCAAGAGTTGATCAGAGTGATGGCATAAAAACGTTTTATTTGCATATAGCTCCCAATAATTAAATGAAGGCGGTAATTGGCTTTATTGCGTTTTTCTTTTTCCTGCATTTTGCTAATCCTGTTTTTGCAGCTGCTCCTTCAATTACGTCCTATCCATCAGAAACACTAACCCTTGATACTGCATTTACTGTTACGGCAACAATGAGCGGATTATCAAAAAATGCCATATATAGACTTCGTATGGCTTTAGCGGAGACGGGAACAAGTAATTATTTTGGATCAACGTTTGACGGAACTAGTTGGCATTACGGTTCTATAAATGATGGTAATTACCTATCTGTAACAACGGATGGTAATGGGGTCTGGGGAGGAAATATTCAGGGTAAGATAGACTCTGATGATCCAAATTTTACAACAGGAAGTGGGGCATATGATCTAAAAATTGGAAGATATACTCAAACAGGCAGTACTGCAGCTTGGTCAAACATTGTTAGTATTGATATTATTGTTCCTACTCCAACACCCATTCCAACAGATACTCCCACACCAACTCCAACACCCACGCCTACATCTTTTCCAACAAATACTCCTACACCGATAAAAACACCAACGCCTACCCCGAGTCATACGCCTACCCCTACTCCTACCTTAAAACCATCAATTACGCCAACAACGGAAGAAATTTTACCAACAGATATATTGGGAGAGAGTACGGAAAGCGGGGAAGTAGCTTCAGCTACAGACATGGAGTCTTTTAATGAGAATTCATTAATTGCAGATAAAACAGAAAGTTCTAATAGTAGTTGGTTTCAAAAAATTCTCATTGGTATTGGGGCAATTTTGTTAATTGCGTGTGCTATACTATCTTTTCGGTTTTACATTAAAAATAAAAAACAGAATTCTTAAGTAAAATACTTCAATGATTTAAATCATTGAAACAAGCAAGATGAAAACTAAAGAAAATAATTCTATTACAAATAATTCTGAAGAGACGAAGAAACTAGGCCGTGACTTTGCAAAAAGTCTGCGTGCAGGAGATGTTGTTTGTCTTTATGGAGATTTGGGAAGCGGCAAGACTACTCTTGTTCAGGGGTTAGCAAAAGGTTTGGGGATAAAAAAAAGAATAATATCGCCGACATTTATTATTATCCGAAATTATAGATTTAAGCATTGCGATTTAGGATTTAAAAATTTTTATCACATAGATTTGTATAGAATTGAGAGCAAAGGAGAAATTGAGAGCTTGGGACTCGAGGAGATTATAAATAATAAAAATAATATTGTTGTGATAGAGTGGGCGGAAAAAATGGGAAAGTCATTGCCGAAAAAGAGAATTGACATCTTTCTTGAGCATTTGAGTGACGATAAAAGGAGAATAGCGGTAGAAGAGATTTAAGATTTATGATTTAGGAATTATGAATGAAATTAAAAAAGCGGTTGAAGTGTTAAAAAAAGGCGGGATTGTTATTTTTCCAACAGACACTGCTTTTGGAATCGGCTGCAGGATTGACGATGAAGACGCAATCGAAAGATTATTTAAAATCCGCAGAAGACCAAAAGCCAAAGCCACCCCTGTTTTGTTTAGCAATATTGATATGGTTAAAAAATATGTTAAAGAAATTCCGCAAGACGCAAAGAAATTAATGGAAAAATATTGGCCCGGTGCGCTCACTATAATACTAGATAGTAATAGAGCAAATGTGCCGTTATTAGTACGGGGGGGCGGAGAAACCTTAGGCGTAAGAATTCCTAACAGTGAAGTTGCGCAAACAATTATTTCTGAAGTCGGAGTACCGATTTTAGGTCCGTCAGCCAATTTTCATGGTGAAAAAACTCCTTATGAATTTAGGGATTTAAACCCACAACTTTTAAAGTTGGTAGATTACGCAGTAAAAGGAGAATGTTTGCTTAAAAAGTCCTCAACAGTTATTGATTGTTCCCAAAAGCCATGGAAAGTTTTAAGAAAAGGAGCGGTAGAAATTGAAAATTTAAAATTGAAAGTTGAAAATATTACGTTGTTGATAGATACGATTAATAATAAAAAAGTTGCGGTAGGCTTACGGATTGGCAATGAAATAAATTGGTTAAGGAAAGATATTAATTTCAATCAAACACAAGTTGCATTACCAATGATAGATAAAATATTGAAAGATAAAAATATTAAAATAAAAGATGTTGACGAAATTAATGTTAATATGGAAGAAGGATCGTTTACCGGAAGGCGTATCGGAGAATCTATCGGAAATGCCTTATCTTTTGCGTTAGGCATTCCGGTTAACTTTACAAAATTTAGTGATATACTAAAAATATGATAGGTTTTCTACACCATCTTTTTATACCAAAAGAATCAAATAATCATCGAGCCAAAATTTTACATCATACAAATTTGCTCCTAACAATAGCATCTCTTCTTTTAGCAACATTTCTGATGCAGGGAATAAAAGTAGCTTTTCCCTCCGTTTTGGGCATAAAAGCAGATATTTCCTCGGAAGAGCTTCTTTCTTTGACTAACAATGAGAGAAAAAGCGCTGGTGTCGGTTCATTAGTTCTTAACGATAAACTTTCGCAAGCAGCTTCCAGAAAGGCAAACGACATGTTTGAGAATAATTATTGGGCGCATAATTCTCCAACCGGCAAAACTCCTTGGGTTTTTATTAATTCTTCAGGATACAAATATGTCTACGCGGGGGAAAATCTGGCAAGAGGATTTACATCTTCCGAAGATGTGATAAAAGCCTGGATGGCAAGTCCTTCTCATAGATCCAATATGCTCTCGTCCAACTATTCCGATGTAGGCTTTGCAGTAAAGTTGGGGAATTTAAAAGGGGATGAAACTGTTTTGATCGTTGAATATTTCGGTAATCCGAATATGCCTATTGCTAAAAATACCAAAATTCAGGAGGTAGCAACAGCATCGGATATAAATAGAGAGCCCATTATTAATAGTTCATCTTTTTCAACAAATATTGCCGTTGTAACTATTTTTATGTTTATTTTTGTTCTTTTATTAGATATGATTATTATAGAGAAAAAGAAAATTATGCGTTTTGTCGGACATAATATCGATCACATTATGTATCTTTTGCTGATACTAATTCTGGTTGGGATGTTAAGCAGGGGGATTATTATTTAATGTTTTTAAGATTATATCAACATAGCGGATATTACATTTCTCTTGTTATTATACTTGTTCTTGGTTTTGTGCTGGCATCCGCCAACAACTCGAACAGAACTTTTCAAATCGGAGTAATTATCGCAACTACCTTTTTCTATGTTTTATGGGGAATCATGCATCATCTTCTTAATCATGATTTAAATGTAAAAATTGTGATAGAATATATGCTGATTGGGGCTTTCGGTTTGACAACCATATTTTTTCTTTTAAATACAATATGACCCGTCCTTCGCCAAGGCTTCGGAGGGTCATGCCTCGAAGCTTGAGCAAGAGGTTAAAGAGTTTAAATGTTAATATGTTAGAAATATTATTTAAAGAAAGGATAAGCGAAGTGGCATGAGAGGAGTGATTTTGGCAGGCGGTCTTGGTACAAGACTTTATCCGTTAACTCACGTAACTAACAAACATTTGCTTCCCGTATATAATAAGCCAATGATTTTTTATCCAATTCAAACCCTGGTTAATGCAGGCATAACGGATATTTTGATTATCACTTCAGGTCCTCACGTAGGCCATTTTTTGGGGGTTTTGAAGAATGGAAAAGCTTTAGGCGTTAAACATCTGGAATATGCTTATCAGGAAAAGCCGGATGGGGGCATTGCGGATGCCCTATCTCTGGCCGAGGATTTTGCAGATAAAAATCCTATTGCTGTTATTTTGGGAGACAATACTACGGATTCTGATATCTCTGAGCCAGTTAAGAGATTTAAGGACGGAGCGGTAGTTTTCCTTAAGAAGGTCTCCGATTTAAAACGTTTTGGGGTGCCTCAATTTGATCCACAAAACGCAAAGAACATAATTAAGATTGAAGAAAAACCAAAAGAGCCTAAATCAAAGTACGCAGTAACCGGTGTTTATATTTATGATAATAAAGTTTTTGATTATATTAGAAAGTGTAATCCAAATTTTGCAGGAAGAGGAGAATTGGAGATAACAGAAGTAAATAACTATTATGTTAAAGAGAAAAAACTAAGATGGGAAGAGTTGACGGGATTCTGGAGTGACGCAGGAACATTCGACAGCCTTTTTAAGTCAGGTTCTTATTGGGCTACTCAAAAAAAATGAGCCGATGGAAAGTTATTTCTCAAAAATCTATTTTAAAGGCAAAGTTTCTTAATGTTAAAGAGATAGAGCTTGAAAATAGTACGGGGAAAAGAAAGATTCACCATGAGGCAGAACGGACCCCGGCTGTTTCGGTTTTTCCATTAACTGACCGTTACGAGATTTATCTGATCTCTCAATATAGATCCATGCTAAAGAAAACAGTTTTAGAGGCAGTAGCGGGCTACATGGAGAAGAATGAAACAACGGTTGCTGCTGCAAGAAGAGAATTAAAGGAAGAGACAGGGATGGAAGCTCAACAGCTGGAGGAGATAGCGAGAGTTCAAATGGCAGGCAGTGTTTTTAAAGGCGCAGTAAATCTCTTTTTGGCAAAGGGATTAGAGATGGGGGAAAATAAGCTAGATGAAGATGAGGAGATTGCAGTTGTGAAAATGCCTTTGAACGAGGCCGTAGAAAAAGTTATGACAGGTGAAATTAACCATTCATCTAGCATGATTGGAATACTTATTCTCGAGAAATTAAGATCTCAAGGAAAATTATGACCCTCCTTCATCAAGATTACGGAAGGGTCATGCTTCCGAAGCCTAAAGCCAGACTTTGGAAGAATAATTAATATGAAATTTGCAAAAGTAATTAAAATGAAAGGCGAAGGAGCATGAAACTTTTGGTAACAGGAGGGGCAGGTTTTATAGGATCTAATTTTGTTCTTTACTGGATGAAAAATTATCCTGATGATAAAATTATAAATCTTGATAGCTTAACTTATGCCGGAAATTTGGAAAACCTCAAAGAGGTCGAAGAAAATCCCAACTATAGATTTATTCATGGAGATATTTGTGATTTAGATACTGTTGACCAGGCAATGGGCAGTATGGATGTAGTCGTGCATTTTGCCGCAGAAAGCCATGTAGACAGATCAATTTTAAAACCTTCGGATTTTGTTCTAACTAATGTTGTCGGAACTCAAGTTCTTTTAGATGTGGCTCTAAAACACAAAGTTAAACGTTTTCATCATATATCTACAGATGAGGTTTATGGGAGTCTTGAGCTTGAAGATAAGAGTAAATTTACTGAACGAACAAATTATAATCCCAGAAGTCCTTATTCGGCAAGCAAAGCAGGTTCAGATCATTTAGTGAGGGCATATTCTGAAACTTATGGTTTGCCGATTACAATAACAAATTGTTCTAATAATTTTGGTCCCTATCAATTTCCGGAAAAGTTTATTTCACTGGCAATAACAAATATTTTAGAAGGCAAAAAAGTTCCGGTTTATGGTGATGGACTCTATGTAAGAGATTGGTTATACGTTGTGGATCATTGCCGTGCAATAGATTTAGCTCTAAGTAAAGGAAAGGTTGGCGAAACATATCTGGTAGGCGGAATGACAGATGATATTTCAAATTTGCAAGTAATTAAAAAAATATTAAGAGTAATGGGTAAAGATGAAGGTTTTATTAAATATGTAAAAAACAGACCGGGGCATGATCGGCGTTACGCTGTTGATTGGTCAAAGATTAAAAATGAATTAGGATGGAAGCCTCTTCATAATTTCGATGAATATCTTTCAAAAACTGTTGAATGGTATCAAAAAAATGAAAAATGGTGGAAAGATGTTAAAGATGGCTCCTATCAAAAATACTACAAAGAACAATATGGAGAATCATAGATATGATTTCATTGCCTGAGTCTTTCTTATTCATTCTATTGCAATTCAACAGTTTGAATCATTGAACTGAAAAACATAGTAATTTAGGTACTTATAGTTTGTCAATATTCAAGATTAAAATTTAAGACTTTAGAATTTTGCAGCTGTATTTAATGGGAATTTTCATGTGTTTTTTAAAGATGTTATAATGTTCTAATGAAGGTTTTGGGGACGGGGCTAAATGGATTAGTCGGGTCAAGGATTGTTGAACTTCTTAAAGATAAATACGAGTTTGAATCTTCAGATGTTGACATAACGGATCGCAATAAAATTTCTGAAAAAATTAAATCCTCTGACGCCTCAATTATTCTTCATTTAGCGGCAAAAACAGATGTTGACGGATGCGAAAAAGATAAACCTTTGGGAGTTGAGGGGGAAGCCTGGAAAGTTAATGTAGAAGGGGCAAGAAATGTTGCTGAAGCATGTGGGCAGACAAACAAAAAATTAATCTATATTTCTACGGATTTTGTTTTTGACGGAGAAAATCCGCCAGCCGGCGGATATGCTGAGGAAGACATTCAAAATCCGATCAATTGGTATGCGAAAACAAAATATGAAGGGGAGAAAATTGTCCGGGGATTAAGAACTCCTTGGATAATTGTCAGAATTGCCTCTCCTTATAGAGCGGTGTTTGGACGGCCGGATTTTGTCCGTGCGATTCTCCAGCAATTGCAAAAAGGGTATCCTGTTGCTGCGGTTTCTGATCATATTTTTACGCCAACCTTTATTGACGATATTGCCCTTGCAATTAATGTCTTAATTAAAAATAATTTGCAAGGCATATTTCATTGTGTGGGAAGCCAAAGCTCAACGCCTTTTGATGCTGCGAATTTAATAGCAGATGAATTTCATTTAGACAAGTCCAAAATCAATAAAACTACCAGATCAATTTTTTTCAATGACCGCGCGCCTAGGCCTTTTCAATTAGCATTGAAAAATGATAAAATAGCTAGATTGGGTGTTAAGATGAGGACGTTCGAAGAAGGATTAAGAAAGATTAAGTCCCAGTTGTCATCCTGAGTGAAACGAAGGATCTGGATTCTTCACTTCGGGATGCACCAGACGGTGCGTCCCTTCGTTCAGAATGACATTGGAAATAATTTATGACGATTACTTTTGTAGGACATGGATACGTTGGACTCGTAACCGCTTCTGTTTTTGCAGATTTGGGGAATACGGTTTGGGTTATCGGGCATACATATAAAAAAATAGAGAATCTTAAAAAAGGCATACTGCCTATTTACGAACCGGGACTCGAAGAAATTGTAAAAAGAAACGTAAAGGCAAAAAGATTATTATTTACTTTGGATTATAAAGAATCCATTCCAAATTCAGATGTAGTCTTTATAGCGGTAGGTACTCCTCCCAAACCGACCGGTGAAGCTGATTTGTCAGTCGTTTTTGAAGTGGCCTCGAAAATCGGAGAGAATCTGGGAGGATATACGGTTGTTGTTACAAAAAGTACGGTACCCGTTGGAACGAATAAAACAACAAAAGAAATTATTAATAAGTCAAAACCAACTGGTGCGACATTCGATATCGCTTCGGTTCCGGAATTCTTAAGGGAAGGGCAAGCTATATCAGATACTCTTCATCCTGATAGAATTGTGATGGGTACAGATTCAAAGGTTGCTGAAAAATTATTAGTAGAACTCCATGAGCCTATTGATGGAAAATATGTCTTAACAAATATTGAAACTGCCGAGATGATTAAATATGCGGCTAATTCTTTTCTGGCTACAAAAATTTCTTTTGCAAATGCAATCGCATACCTTTCAGAACTAACAGGCGCAGACGGATTAAAAGTTTTGGAAGCAGTGGGATTTGACAAAAGGGTCGGCAGCGAATTTTTATCTGCGGGAGCAGGATATGGGGGAAGCTGTTTTCCAAAAGATGTAAAAGCCATGATTGCCATTGCCAAAAATGCAGGATACAATTTCTCTCTTCTTGAAGATGTTGAAGCAATTAATAAGTATGCTATATTGGGTATTGTCCAAAAAGCAAAAAAATTATTGGACGGAAAAATAAGAGGGAAAACAGTCGGGATACTTGGTTTATCTTTTAAGCCAAATACGGACGATATGAGAGATGCGCCTTCGATTATCGTCATAAACAAGCTGCAGAGAGAAGGCGCAAGGATAAAAGCATACGATCCTATCGCTATGAATAATGCTAAAAGGATGTTGAAAAATATTGAATTTCGTAAGGATTCCTACGAAGTTGCCAAAGATTGCGATATCTTAATTGTGATGACTGAATGGAATGAATTCAGACAGCTTGATTTATCAAATATAAAAAAATCCATGAAGAAGCCAATTCTGCTTGACGGAAGAAATATCTACGAGCCCCATAAATTGAGAGAAATTGGATTTATATATACTGGAGTTGGTCGATGAATTCCCCTACAAAAAAAGTTCTCATAACAGGAATTACCGGATTTGCCGGAAGTTACCTTGCAGAACATCTGGTTTCCAAGAAGCTGCATGAAGTATACGGCACATATTTATTTAATCAGGGGCTCAATAACATAGAAAGAATAAAGAATGAAATAAGACTTTTTAAAATTGACCTAATGTTCCCGGAAGGATGCAATGCTCTTATTGGAAAAATAAAGCCGGATTTAATTTTCCACTTGGCAGCTCTACCATCTCCAGCAAATAGTTTTAAAGATCCTCAGAAAACGTTAACGAACAACATAATTGCCGAGGTCAATATCTTAAATGCTATAAAAATGAATAATTTATTTGATACAAAAATTTTAATTATTTCTTCTGCGGATATCTATGGAGTAGTTAAAAAAGAAAATTTGCCGATAGATGAGAATACGCCTATTATGCCTCTTAGTCCATATGCAGTTTCTAAAATAGCCCAGGATTTTTTAGCTTTGCAATATTTTTTATCTTATGATCTAAAAATAGTTAGAGTTAGGCCATTTAATCATATTGGTCCAAGACAGTCTCCGCATTTTGTTGTGGCATCGATTGCTAAAAAAATCGCGGAAATAGAAAGGGGCCGGGAGCAATTTTTATCAGTTGGTAATTTGGAGACAAGAAGAGACTTTACCGACGTAAGAGACATGGCCAGAGCATATGAGATGGCTATAGAGAAAGGAAAATTTGGAGACGTTTACAATATCGGATCCGGTGTTTCTTATAAAATTAGCGATGTTTTAAGCGAAATGATTTCTTTCTCCACAAAAAAAATAAAAATAAGGGTTGACAAAAATTTATTAAGACCCATAGATAATCCCGATTTGGTATGTGATGCCGGCAAATTTACAAAGTTAACGGGCTGGAAACCCACAATTCCCATTGAGACAACGCTTAGGGATACTCTGGACTATTGGAGAAATATAATTTAAAATAATAAGATATCTCTTTTTATGAAAAAAGCTTTAATAACCGGAATTACCGGACAAGACGCATCATATCTTGCTGAATTTTTGCTCAACAAGGGATATAAAGTATATGGGACTACCAGAAGATCAAGCACTACCAACAATGAAAGAATAAGGCATATTCAGGATAAGATTACTATCTTGCAGGGCGATCTTTTAGATCAGGGATCATTGTCTGCCGCTCTTTTGGAGGCAGAACCGGATGAGGTTTATAATTTGGCAGCCCAGTCTTTTGTTCGGACATCCTGGAATCAGCCTGTATTAACAGGAGAATTTACAGCTTTGGGAGTAACCCGTCTGCTTGAGGCGATTAGATCTGTAAATCCGAAAATAAAATTTTATCAAGCCTCCAGTTCGGAAATGTTTGGCAAAGTATCGGAAACTCCCCAGAAAGAAACTACTAAATTTCACCCAAGAAGTCCTTATGGTGTTGCTAAGGTATATGGACATTATATAACGGTAAATTATAGAGAAAGTTATGGTATATTTGCAGTTTCAGGCATTCTTTTTAATCATGAGTCTCCGAGAAGGGGTTTGGAATTTGTAACTAGAAAAATAAGTCATGGAGTAGCAAGAATTAGCTTAGGCAAACAGGAAAAACTGGAACTTGGCGCTTTGGAGCCAAAACGAGACTGGGGATTTGCAGGAGATTATGTTGAGGCAATGTGGCTTATGATGCAGCAGAATAAAGCAGATGATTATGTAATCGCAACAGGAGAAAATCATAGTGTAAAAGAGTTTTTGGATATGGCATTTAAAGTAGTGGGTATAAATAATTGGGATAAATATGTAATATCGAATAAATCTTCCCACATGCGTCCCGCAGAGGTTGATTACCTGGTAGGGGACGCAACAAAAGCCAGAAAAGCTTTAGGTTGGCAGCCAAAAACCAGTTTCAGGGAGTTGGTAGAAATGATGGTTAAGTCAGATTTGGCAATGGAGAGAAAAGAAAGATAAATTATGGAGGTTATTTTGGTTGCCGGAGGAGCTGGATTTATAGGATCGCATTTATGTAAAAGCTTGTTAGATAATAATTATGAAGTTATCTGTGTTGATAATCTTATAACCGGGGATAAAAAGAATATTGAAAGTTTAGTCCAAAACCCTGCTTTTAGTTTCGTTGAAGGAGATATTGTAGATCCAAACGGAAAATGGAATATCGAAGGTAAAAAGCTGGACTATATTTTTCACCTAGCAAGTCCTGCTTCACCTAATAAAAAAAGTAAAAGAAGTTATATAAATTATCCGATAGAAACTCTGCTTGTTAATTCACAAGGCACTTATAATCTTTTGGAGCAAGCGAGAAGGTTTAACGCTAAGTTCCTTTACGCCTCTTCGTCCGAGATATATGGCGATCCGCTTGTTTCTCCTCAGAAGGAAGGTTATTTTGGAAATGTGAATCCAAATGGAGTGCGAAGTGTTTACGATGAAGGAAAAAGATTTGGTGAAGCAATTACGATGGCTTATTTTAGAAAGCACGATTTGGATGTCAGAATTATTCGTATTTTTAATACCTATGGTTCAAATATGCAAAAAGACGACGGTAGGGTCGTATCTAACTTTATAAATCAGACAATAAATAATTCGGATATAACTATTTATGGAAATGGCAGTCAAACCAGAAGCTTTTGTTATGTAGATGATATGATAGACGGTCTAAAGCGCGCAATGTTTTCCGAAAAATCAACCGGGGAAGTTTTTAATTTAGGAAATCCTGACGAGAGAACGATTTTAGCTATGGCCAATCTTATTAAAGACCTGACTAATTCAAAATCCGAAATTATGTTTGAAGATTTACCTGTCGATGATCCCAAAACAAGAAATCCAGATATAGGAAAAGCAGAAAGAATTTTAGGATGGAAACCAAAAATTGCAATTGAAGAGGGATTGAAAAAAACAATAGAATATTTTAAAAATTTATAAACATATGAAAATAGTTGTCATTCCCGCGACTTACAACGAAAAAGGAAATATTGAGCGATTGATTGCTATTCTTGAAGAAGAAGTTTTTCCAAAGATCAAAAATCATGAAATGCACATTCTTGTGGCAGATGATAATTCTCCGGACGGAACAGGCAAGGAAGTAGAAAAGCTGATGAAGAAATGGAAAAATATCAGTATTTCAAGCGCTGTCAGAAATGGATTGGGAGCAGCCTACATTAGAGGGATGACATATGCGGTTAAAAAATTAAATGCAGATGTGATGTTTGAGATAGATGCTGATTTACAGCATGATCCGTACAAAATCCCGCAATTTATAAAAAAAATTGAAGAGGGTTATGACATGGTTGTGGGAAATCGGTACAGTGACGGGGGTTCGATCCCGGAAAATTGGCCGCTTTCTAGAAAAATATTTTCAGTTATTGCAAATATTTTTGTCAGAACTGTTTTTGCAAAATTTTCCATACATGATTGGACAGGCGGGTATAGAGCGTTAAAAAAAGAAGTTTTTCTGAAGGAAAAAGACAAGCTGACTAATTTTAGAGGATATATTTTTCAAATATCTTTTCTGCATAAAGCTATAAGAGACGGTTTTAAGATCGGTGAAGTCCCATTCCGTTTTAGCGATAGGACTCTTGGTGATTCCAAAATTGCCCCATTAGGCTACATAACAGATGTTGTTCAATATGTGGTTTTTGCAAGGATCAAGGAATTAATTTTTGGAAAATTCGGAAAATTTTTAACTGTCGGAGGCGTTGGTTTTATAATAAACGCAGTAGTTTTGAGAATATTGGTGGAAGGTTTTAGTTGGCATCCGGCTTCCGCTAATTTGATAGGCGGAGTATTGGCAATTTTTTCCAATTACAATTTTAACAATATTTGGACATTTAGAGACAGAAAAGCTCAGAATATAAGTTCTTATTTTTTGAAATTAATTGGTTTTTATCTCAGTTCCGGTTTGGGAGTAGTGGTAATTCAAACAGGAACAATTTTTGTTTTAACATATTTGTTCGGAAAAGAAAATTACTTTATCTATTTTTTGATAGGAACATTTTTTCTTTTGATTTGGAATTTTACAATGTATAGTAAGGTAATCTGGCAAAGAAAAAAAGTAATTGATTTAACTCCAGTATGAAAAATCCTCTTTTAAAATTCCTGTCAAAAAATTGTGCCTTGATTTTTCTTGTTGGAATTTTAGCTGTTGCTTCATTTTATAGACTTTATAGAATAATGGATTTTATGACTTTTTTGGGGGACGAAGGAAGAGATGCTTTGATTGTTTATAAAATATTGCATGGAGATTTAACTTTGCTTGGCCCCACAGCTTCTGTAGGCGGATTTTTTCTAGGTCCGATTTATTACTATTTTATGGCTCCTTTCCTTTGGCTTTTCAATTACAATCCTGTTGGACCGGCAATAATGGTTGCTCTTTTTGGCGTTGCGACAGTAGGTCTAATATATAAGATCGGAAAAGATTTTTTTGGCACTCTAGTTGGTCTTATTGCGGCAGGATTATATGCAATTTCTCCTCTTGTTATTACTTATTCCAAATCTTCATGGAATCCAAACCTTATGCCGTTTTTCTCTTTACTAACACTGTATCTTGTCTATAAAGCAGTTAAAAACAATAGTGCAAAACTTTTGATTTTATCCGGGGTTTTTCTCGGAATCTCAATGCAGCTTCATTATTTGGCTTTATTTTTGGGAGTTATAATTGGAGTTTATATTTTCTTAAATCAATGTATATTTTCAAGAGAGAACGTATTTACAATTTTTAAGCAATATATTTCTCTTTTTGCAGGTTTTATTATCGGCTGGTCATTATTTTTAGCTTTTGAAATTCGGCATGGGTTTACTAATATAATAAGTATTTTCAATTTTATTTTTCATCCTCAACCTCAGGATGTACTTGTAAAGATGCGTTTTTCTGAAATAGCAGGGGATGTCTTTTTTAGAGTTTTTGGAAGACTTATTGTCAATTTTCCCGCTCCTGAAAAAATTTCTTCATGGACAAAAATGGATATTAATTTATGGCATTACCTAGCATTATTCCTGGGTATAGCAAGTACAGCATATTTATTTTATAAATGTTTCAAAGCATATAGATTGCACTCTTCAAATTTTTCAAAGCTTAGCCTGATAGTTATTTGGTTTGTCTTCGGAGTCGGACTTTTTGGATTTTATAGAAAATCTATATATGATTATTATTTTGGCTTCATGTTTCCGCTGCCGTTTCTTATGGTCGGATTTTTTCTTAAAGGTTTATGGGAGAAGAGAATTGGGAAAATTATAAGCATATTTATTGTTCTGGTAATAATATGGTTAAATAGTTTAACTCCTCCTTACAAATTTTCTGCCAATAGACAGCTGAATCAGGTTGAGACTATTTCAAAATTCGTAATAAGTAAAACCGATAACAAACCGTTTAATTTCGCGCTTATAACAGGGGGTAATTCCGATCATGCATATCGCTATTTTTTTACTCTTTGGCAAAAAGAGCCAAAAACGATTGAGACATTAGAGCATGACCCGCAAAGAAAAACGGTTACAAATCAACTTCTTGTTGTCTGCGAGTCAGCTCCGCCCTGCGAGCCTTTGGGACACCCCATTTGGGAAATAGCGGGATTCGGCCGAGCAGAAATTGTGGGAAAGTGGGATGTCTCAGTCGTCAAAGTCGTCAGGCTGGAACATTACAAAGAGAAGTAAGCTTTAAAGAAAAACCCCTACCAAAATTAGTAGGGGTTTTGTGTGTTCCTGAAGAAATCATTAAAATTTCCTCAAGACAGTATTCCCAACAAGTTTAGGCTTTACCTAGCTGAGCTAGGCTTTACCTAGCTGAGCTAGGCTTTACCAATCTTATACATTCCTGTTCCGCAGACTGGACATTTGCCCTTCAATGCCGGTTTACCATTTTTCATCGTAACTGCTTGAGCATTTGCATCTTCTCTTTTTGCTCTGCATTTTACACAATACATCGATGCCATATTCTGTTTTCACCTCCCTTCAGTAATTAATATTAGGCAATGTGATTATATGATTTTTAAGAAAGAAAAAAAGAATTAACTGTGCGGTGACAATAAAAGCCGTTAGGAATAGGGTTTTGAAAATATCACGCAGGATATAGGAATAAGAAAGTGAATCTTCATTAACAATTGCGGTATCAGCTATGGGGTGGAGAGGGGGGGTGCTTTTGCTTATTAGAGTATAAATGTTGCGGTGTAAGTCTGCGGAAATTTTTTGTTTTAATGTTTTTCTGTGCTTACTCATACGTAATAGCAAAAGACTACACTATTGACACGAAGCTGTCAAGAGGCTAAGATAAATATCTATGGCGCCCAATTTTATCCTCATTTTTATTTCTATAATTATTGTATGGCTTTGTATTCTTACAGTATTTCTTTATCGAGCGTTATCTCATTACAATAAATTAGTTCATGGATTAACGGATAAAAATTTTAAATCACTAGTAGAAAATATTTTGAGAGATATCCATATTGCAAAAAAAGACATAGATTATTTAAAATTATATTGTGATAAAATACAAAAAGAAGGCCTTTTACATATTCAAAAGATAGGTTTGGTGCGTTTTAATCCTTTTAAAGATACGGGCGGAGACCAAAGTTTTGTACTATCGTTGATGGATGGAGATGATACTGGAGTAATAATTTCAGGTCTTTATGCACGGACAGGTACCAGGTGGTACGCAAAGAAAGTGATAAAAGGCAAGTCGGCGGAACATGAGCTATCCGATGAGGAGAAAAAAGCGCTCAAAAGCGCAAGGTCATAATATTTATGAAAAGAGATACATTAATTAGCGTACTAATTATACTTATTGCTTATTTAATTTCGGGAGTTTCGTCTTATGCGCTTTTCTCGGGCAAGTCTATTTCTCAAGTTAAACCTTCATCTTCCTTATCACAAACATCGGGAAAACTGTCTTTTGATGAAACTCTTCCAAAAACAGAGTCATGTCCTTTGAATGGAGAGCTTTATTCAAAACAGCAAAAAGAATGGTGGGAAAAACAGCGTCCTTTGGGGGTAATGATAGAAAATCATAAGGAAGCGCGTCCCCAGTCCGGATTAACCGGAGCCGATGTAATTTACGAAGCTGTTGCGGAAGGCGGAATAACGCGATTTCTGTCTATATTTTATTGTCAAAATGCGGAAATACTTGGGCCGGTTAGAAGTGCCCGAACATATTTTCTGGATTTTGTGTCCGAATATGGCAGCAGTCCTTTGTACGCTCATGTTGGCGGTGCAAATCAGGACGGACCTGCCGATGCGCTTTCTCAAATCGAAAATTATGGCTGGGTAGACCGTAATGATATGAATCAGTTTTCAATTGGATTTCCTACTTTCTGGAGAGACTATGATAGATTAGGGCGGGCAGTAGCAACAGAGCATACAATGTATTCATCTATGGAAAAACTTTTCCAATTTGCAGCAACTTCAAGAAATCTCAAAGTTGAGGACGAGGATGGAGTTCCTTGGACTAAGGGTTTTGTTCCGTATAGTTTCAAAGAAGATGTTCTCTCTTCGCAAAGACCAACGGTGCAAAAAATTCATTTGGAATTCTGGACACTTGATGCTGATTACAGCGTTGACTGGACATATGACCCAACTACGAACTTATATAAAAGAAGTAATGGGGGAGCTAATCATATAGATAAAAATAATAATAAACAATTAACTGCAAAAAATATAGTTGTTCTGCGCATGATAGAAAGTCGTGCTAATGATGGGTATGAAAATAACCAGCATTTGCTATACAAAACGAAAGGAACAGGAAAAGCCAATATTTTTACGGATGGCAAAGAGACTGTTGGCGTTTGGAGAAAAGATGCGAGAACTGCCAGAACTCTTCTTTTTGATAGTGCGGGTGAGCCCATAAAGCTTAATAGAGGAAATATATGGTTTGAAATTCTGCCCACAGATGGTATACTAACGGTAAAGTAGGTAGAAATCAAAGGGCTGAATTATGTTTGCTGATCTAATTACATCTCAATCTCGAATAAATTTATTGAACGTTTTGTTGGAAAAACCGACAGAAATGTTTCATGTTAGGGAATTTGTAAGAAGAACCGGAGATGAGATTAATGCTGTAAGACGAGAACTTCTATTTTTGGAGAACAAGGGAATTTTGGCGAGAGAGCCGCGCGCAAACAGAGTGTATTACGCTCTTTCTAAAAATTATCTTTTCTATTTTGATCTTTTGAGAATGGGTTCAAAAATAGTCGGGCTTGGGGCCGGAATTCTGAAAAATCGTGTTAAGATTGGGAAAATAAAGTATGCAATGTTTTCAGGGAGATTTGCAAGAAGAATGGAGAAAAGGTCAGCGGATGTAGACTTAATAATTGTTGGTACAATTGTCTTGCCGGAACTGGCTCTCTTAATAAGAGACGAGGAAAAAAGATTAGGAAGAGAAATAAATTATACGGTAATGACTGAAGAGGAATTTACTTTTAGAAAGAAAAAAAGAGATCCATTTATACTGTCTGTTCTTTCAGGTTCCAGAGTTATGCTTTTGGGGGATGAGGAAAGTATGTTGGCATGAAAAAGAGTCCGCGACTGCTTCTTTGGTTTATTATTTTATTAACAATTACTGCGATCGTAGTTAATCTTCCGTCAAAGGGCATACTCTCATTTACAAAATCCTTGTCTTTTAAAGAAGGATTGGATCTGGCCGGAGGGACAAGTATAACGCTTAAGGCCGATATGAAAAATGTGAGTCAGGCTCAAAGAGATATGGCATTGGCAGGTGTAAAAACAATAATAGAGCGAAGAACAAACTATTTTGGAGTATCGGAGCCAATTGTCCAAACCGCAGTGAGCGGAAACGATTATCGTATTATTGTTGAATTGCCGGGTGTTAATGTTGACCAGGCAAAAAACATAATCGGCACAACCGCACAGCTTTCTTTTTGGGAGATGACTGCAACAAGTTCATCTGCATTAGTTACAACAGAAGACGATTTTAAAGCTCTTATTGCGACGCAATCCGCATATCCCCCGAGCATAGTGCTTTCATTGGGCACATATCCCAACAAAACAAATCTCGGTGGACCGGATATCAAAGAAGCAAGTGTTGGTTTTGATACGAATAGCGGTAAACCGCAAGTACAATTAAAATTTACAAATGATGGAGCGAAAAAATTCGCAGACATAACGAAAAGAAATGTTAATAAAAAAGTTGCGATCGTTCTTGATGAGCAAGTTATAGAGGCGCCGGTTGTAAATCAGTCTATACTAACAGGGGACGCTGTTATAACAGGAGGGTTTACTACGGAATCAGCAAATGCTCTGAGTAGATCTCTTAATGCGGGAGCATTGCCTGTACCCCTCGTTTACTTACAACAGCACGGGGTTGATGCGACTTTGGGGCAGGATTCACTCCTCAAAAGCCTTTTTGCGGGAGGTTTGGGAATTGTAATAATAATTATTTTTATGACCGTATTGTATGGGAGATTAGGTATTGTTGCAAGCATTGCTTTGGTAATTTATGCCTTGTTTGTGTTATCGATATTTAAGCTTAGTAGTATTACTCCATATGCAATAACACTTACACTTTCAGGAATAGCAGGGTTTATCCTGTCAATTGGCATGGCAGTTGACGCAAATATTTTGATATTTGAAAGAATGAAAGAAGAAAGAAGATCCGGGAGATCATGGCATGAATCATTGGGGTTAGGATTTACAAGAGCTTGGACATCAATTAGGGATTCCAATATTTCAAGTCTTATAACATGTGCCGTTTTATATCAATTTGGGACAGGTTCCGTTAGGGGTTTTGCCTTAACATTGGCAATTGGAGTTTTAGTTTCTATGTTCTCGGCAATAGTTGTAACCAGAACTTTATTAAATGTCATGCTGAATTCATTTCAGCATCTAGTTCCCAAAAAAATGGGATCCTGAAATAAATTCAGGATGACAAGGAGAGAGTTATGAATATTATCGGACATAAAAATTGGTATTTTGGATTATCGTTGTTGGTTTTAATTACGGGGATTATTGCAATTTTCCTGTGGGGACTCAATCTCTCTATTGATTTTACCGGGGGTTCCCGGTTAACATTGTTTTTTAGTAACGCTGTAGGCGAAAATGAAGTGCAAACAATTGATAAGATTTTGAAAGAGGCAAAAATAAAAGTCGCAAATATTGAAAGATCAAAAAAATTAATTTTTGTTAGAACATCTCCGATGGATCAAAATCAAAACAGTAAGTTTATAAATACTTTGTCAAAAAAATTCAAGGATGTTAAGGAACAGGAATTTGAGACAATAGGCCCGGTGATCGGTCAGGAAACAACTCTTAATGCTTTAAAGGCTGTGGGAATAGCATCAGCTCTGATTATTTTATATATAACCTGGTCTTTCAGGCAGGTTCCTAAGCCTGCGAGCAGTTTCCGGTTTGGCGTTTGTGCAATTATCGCGCTAATCCATGACGTACTAATTGTTTTGGGGGTGTTTGCGATTTTGGGACACTTTTTGGGAGTAGAGATAGATTCTCTTTTTGTTACGGCAATCCTAACGGTTATTGGCTTTTCAGTTCATGATACAATTGTTGTTTTTGACAGAATTAGAGAAAATCTTAGGAAAGTGGGCAGTTCAAATTTTGCAAAAACCGCTAATGAGTCAATAATCCAAACAATTGACAGATCCCTAAACACCTCATTAACAGTTGTTTTGGTATTAATTGCGTTGTTGTTATTCGGAGGAGAAAGCATTCGTTGGTTTGTTGTCGCTCTTTTGATTGGAATTACTGCAGGGACATACTCTTCAATTTTTACCGCATCTCCATTATTGGTTCTATGGCAGGAAATAAGCGATAAGAGAAGAAAAAAGATTTAAGATTTAGGATTTAAGAATTAAGATTTTCCCTTACGATTTGACTTACTAATCCGCCGTCGGCGCGGCCTTTGACCTTTGGCATTAATGCTCCCATCACTTTTCCAATATCAGCAATGTTTTTTGCATTAGCTTCTTTAATTACTTCAATTACCAATTTCTTAATTTCTTCCTCTTCCATTTGTTGAGGTAAATAAACTTGCAGCATTTCAAGTTCTTTGCTTTCTTTTTCGACCAGTTCAAGGCGGTTTGCTTTTTTGAATTCTTCAATAGAATCTTTTCTTTGTTTTGCTTCTTTTGCAACTACGGCCAAAACATCTTCATCAGTTGCCTCATATCCCGCTCCGCCTTTCTGAATCTCGTAATAATTAATGCTAGATAGCAGCATTCTTAAAACAGATGTTCTCAATACATCTCTCGCCAGCATTGACTGTTTCAACTCTTCTTTAAGCTTTTGTTTTAACATATTTTAATTATACATTTTTTATTTTGCATAGTCTAACTTGTATCAATCAGCGTATTCATTAGTTTATAATTTGATATGATAGCAATATGATTAAAAAAAGTATTATAAAAAACACAACAGTTTTTGATGGAGTTAATTCTTCTTTATTAAAAAACACAGACATTCTTTTAGAGGAAAACAAGATAAAGAAAATAGGAAAAAACATTGTAGTGGATAAGGAGGTTAGCGTTATTAATGGTTCGAAGTTCACAGTTATTCCCGGTCTTATTGATTGTCATGTTCATTTTCGTTCCTGGATGTCGCCATTATTTTTTAAGTTTGGCGTAACAACTATTCGGGATGTTGGTAACGATCCTGACTGGATTATTCAGCTTCGCGAGAAAGAAAAACATGGAGACAATTCGCTTCCCCGCATTGTCTGTTATGGTCCACTTTTGGATGGTGCTCCTGCATTCTGGGGGACTGAATGGAAAGGTTCAATTGAGCTAGACTCTCTTGAAACGGCGCGAAAAGTTACGGCTTCACTTGTAAAAAAGGGCGTAGATGGTTTCAAGACTTATTTTGGTCTTTCCAAAGAATTTATGACAGAAGTTGTAGAGATAGCTCGCAAAGAAAATCTTCCGGTTGCATCCCATACTTGGAAAGTTTCAGCATGGGATGCAGCAGAGATGGGCATTTCATCTATTGAACATGCAGACGGAATTGTCTTTCCTATTCCTAAAGATAGAATTAAATTATTTATAGATTTACTTATAAACAAAAATATTTATATCAATCCAACTTTAGTAGTTAATGAGGTATGTGCATATATTGAAACTGTGGGCAATGAAAATTATCCCAATCTTAACTTAATTCCAAAAGAGGACAAAAAACGATGGCTTAATTGGAAAGCAGAAAGCTGGCTTAAGGATTTAGAGAAATCTCAACTCAAGGAAATGCAAAAAATTGAGATTGACAAAGCAAAATTTATCGCTGCTTTTCATAAAGCAGGAGGAAAAGTAGTTGCGGGATCGGACACGCCCAATTCATTTGTTGTTCCCGGTTTTAGTCTTCATCAAGAGATTGAAAAAATGGTGAAGATTGGATTAACACCTTTTGACGCAATTAAAACTGCAACAAGCGTTGCAGCTGAATTATTGAGAAAGAAAAATATTGGAATAATCAAAGAGGGTAATCTAGCTGATCTTGTTTTAGTTGAAGGAAATCCGACAGAAAATATTTCTCAATTAGGTAGTATAAATACTGTTATTAAAAATGGAGAGATTGTTTATGAAAAGAATTAATCTTTATTTGGAGAATTTTTGTAAAGCGGAGATTTTGTCGGTTTTTTCCCAGGGAAGGTTTAAGTCATTTCGTCCGAAATGCCCATAAGCTGCAACTTGTCTGTAGAGAGGGGCTCTTAATCCTAAATGTTTGATGATCATTCCCGGTCGAAGGTCAAAAGTTTTCAAAACTATCTCGCTTAATTTTTCATCATCAATTTTTCCTGTCCCGAAAGTATCTACCAAAACAGACATCGGCTCGGGTTTCCCGATAGCATAAGAGATCTGAATCTCGCATTTTTTTGCTAGCTTTGCAGCTACAATATTTTTCGCAATATAGCGAGCCATATATTGCGCAGACCTGTCTACTTTGGTTGGATCTTTACCGGAGAATGCTCCGCCTCCATGTCGTGAATATCCTCCATAAGTATCAACAATTATTTTTCGTCCTGTTAATCCCGTATCGCCTTGGGGTCCTCCGATAACAAATCTTCCGGTAGTGTTAACATGATATTTTGTTTTATTGTCAACTAATTTTTTTGGTAGAACTTTCAAGATAACTTTATTTATAATTTCTTTTCTAAGCTTTTCCTGATTTATATCCTCATCGTGTTGCGCGGCAATTAAAACCTGATCAATTCTCAAAGGTTTGCCGTCTTTATATTCAACCGTAATCTGTGATTTTCCATCAGGCCTTAAACCTTTAATTATTTTCTTCTTTCTAGCTTGCGATAATCTCTGGCATAATTTATGCGCCAGTACAATTGGAAGCGGCATTAATTCAGCTGTCTCGTCAATAGCAAAACCAAACATCAATCCTTGATCTCCTGCCCCTAATTTTTCCAAATCTTCTTCTACGATTTTTCCTTTATTAACCTCTTTAAATTTATCAACACCTCTTGCTATATCGCTTGACTGTCCGTGGATCGCGATTGTAACTCCGCTTGTTTCGTAATGAAAGCCATATCTGGCATCCGTATAGCCGATATCTCTAATGACATTTCTGACAATTTCAGGAATCTCGACATAGGTATTTGTGGTAATTTCTCCGGCAACAAAAATAACGCCGTTTGTTATCAGTGCTTCTACTGCGACTCTGGCTTTGGGGTCATTTCTGAGGATTTCATCCAAAATTGCGTCCGCGATTTGATCGCACATTTTATCAGGGTGTCCTTCGGTTACAGACTCTGATGTAAAATACCTTTTCATGATTTTAGTAATTATAGAAGATTAAGCGGGACTAATCAAGCTCTTTTATTCTTTTGAGTAAGAATTCTTTATTGTTTTTTGAGAGATCTTCGTCGACTTCGAGGAAAAGTTTTTGGAGAATTTCGCCAATCTTTGGTCCGGGTTTAATATTTAATTCTTTAATAATGTCATTTCCGTCAATTGCTAAATCATTTATTGAGAAGGGGGCAGGTTGTAATTGTTCTTCAATTCTTTTTTTGAAAAGTTTAAGTCTCCAGCTTTCTGCTGTTTGGGTTCCTCCTCCAAGCCTGTCTCCAATTCTTAAATCCATTACATCTTTTACATTTTCAACTCCAACTCGTCTTATAAATCTTCTTATTCCGGCGTCACTTACTTTTTCATCGACAGTAAACATATGCCATCTAATTAAGTTGTAAACCCTGTCTTTTTCTTTTTTGGAAAATCTCAGCCTTTCGCAAATCTCATTTGCTATTCTCGCTCCGACTATTTCATGATTATAAAAAGTTACAAGACCATTTTCATCTTTGCCAATTGCTTTTGGTTTGCCAATGTCGTGAATGAGGGTTGCGAATCTTACTATTGGATCGTTTGACGGACAGAATTTCAATGACATTATGTTATGGGTAAAAACATCGGTTGTATGATGTCGTCCGGGTCTTACTTGGGAGACATCGATTCCTTCCAATAGTTCAGGAAGAATATGTTTCAAGAGTCCGGAGTTTTTTAAAAGTATAATTCCGTCATATGTAAAATCTGTTGATAAAATTCTTAATAATTCTGTTTTGATTCTTTCTCCCGAAATATTTTTAATTAATGGAGCATCTTCCTGAATAACTTTGAATGTTTTTTCTTCAATTATGAACTGGTATTCCGCTGCAATTCTTATCGCTCTTAAAAGTCTTAGGGCATCTTCTTTGAATCTTTCGTTCGGATTTCCAACCGCACGGATTAATTTATTCTTGATATCTTGCTGACCATTGTAAGGATCAATTACGCTAGTGCTTAGCGTCGAGCGTCGAGCGTCTAGTTTCATTGCGATGGAATTGATGGTAAAGTCGCGGCGTGCAAGATCTTCCTCGATGGATTTTCCCCAGGAAACACTGTCGGGTCTTCTTTTGTCGCTGTAACCGGTCTCTGTTCTAAAAGTTGTAATCTCAACAATCAACCTTCCATACACTGTAGTATGGAGGGGAATGCCCACTGTACCGAATTTATTGTCATAAAATCCATCCTTAAAAATCTTGAGAATCTGTTCCGGAGTTGCATTGGTAGTCATATCCCAGTCTTTTACATCTCTTTTGAGGAGAAGATTTCTAACACACCCTCCAACCAGATAAATTTCAAAATTAGCCTCTTTTATTTTGTTGTAGGTGTTGATAATTTGTTGTGGAATATGTTGTGTCATCCTGATATAGTATATCACAGTGTGAAATTCAAAATTCAAAATTCCCTCCTTCGCCGAGGCTTCGGCGGGCAGGCAAAATTCAATACAGACGATCTAATAAAAATTATTCTAGAAAATCGGGGAATAAAGACAAAAAGAGAGATTGAGGAGTTTTTGCATCCAAAAATTGAAAATGTAAATATTAATAGCGTTGGAATTAATAAAAAGCAATTAAATAAGGCAATTTCGAGGATTCAAAATGCAATTAAGAACAAGGAACAAATTGTAGTTTTTGGAGATTATGATGTTGATGGAATTTGCGGCACGGCGATTCTTTGGGAGACCCTCAATTCAATTGGCGCAAAGGTTATGCCGTATATTCCACATAGAATCGATGAAGGATACGGCCTGTCGGAGACAGGAATTAAAAATTTAAAATTAAAAATTAAAAATTGCGGTTTGATAATTACCGTAGACAATGGGATTGTTGCAAATAAGGCAGTTGATTTTGCTAACGGACAGGGAATAGATGTAATTATTACCGACCACCACGTTCCTTCAAAAACAAAACCAAAGGCTCTTGCAATTGTTCATACGACCAAGTTGTGCGGAACCGGAGTCGCTTGGCTTTTCTCCTGTGTCATCCTGAATTCATTTCAGCTCAATAAAAAGGAGACGCTGAAACCCGCTTCGCAGCGAGGCGAGCAAGTTCAGCATGACAACGAGAAACATTTAGAGTTGGTAGCGCTTGCGACGGTTGCGGATTTGGTTCCCTTGAAGGGCGCAAACAGGACATTATTAAAATTTGGTTTGGAAGCTTTGAGGAAAACAAAACGGGTAGGGCTTTTGGAGCTTTTCAAAGAAGCTGGTTTGGAAAAAGAAAAAATCGGAGTTTATGAAATAGGACATCTAATTGCGCCCCGTGTTAACGCAATGGGAAGACTGGAATATGCAATGGATAGCTTGCGTTTGATTTGCACTAATAATAAAAAAAGAGCAGAAGATCTTGCCCGTTTGCTAGGGAGTACGAACAGGGAGAGACAAGATTTAACAATGCAGGCAGTTTTGCACGCGAAAGATTATGTAAAAATGAAAAAAGAGAAGCTAAAGAATTTACTATTTATTTCTCATGAAAGTTATGGGCAGGGGGTTATCGGTCTTGTTGCCGGAAAAATGGTTGAAGAATTCTATAGACCTACAATAGTAGTTTCAATTGGGAAAAAATTTAGCAAAGCATCGGCTAGGTCTGTGAGCGGATTTAACATAATTGAATTTATCAGAAGCGCCTCAGAATTTTTGGTGGATGCCGGAGGACATCCGATGGCAGCGGGATTTACAGTTGAGACAATAAAACTTCTAAAACTTCAAAAAGCCTTGGAGAGAAAAGCGGAATTAATGCTTAACGAAGACTTGCTGACCCGGAGCTTAAAGATTGATTGTGAGTTGCCTTTATCTTTCGTTGACGTCAATTTGTATGAAGCTTTGCAGAAACTTGCTCCTTTTGGGATGGGAAATCCGGAGCCAACATTTATAAGTAAAGGCGTTGTGATTGAAGAGATAAGAATGGTTGGCGCAGAAGGAAAGCACCTAAAAATGCGATTAGTGTGTCATCCTGAACGAAGTCCCGCACCGTCTGGCGCAGGACGAAGTGAAGGATCTAGAGATTCTTCGGCTGTGCCTCAGAATGACGATACTGTATTTGATGCAATTGGGTTTGGGATGGGGGAAATGTTTTCTAAAATTAAAACCGGCGAAAAGATTGATATTGTTTATACAATTGACGAAAATGAATGGCCTGCCCGCCAGAGCAATGCTCAGGCATTTGCAGGCGGGAATGGAAACAAAAGACTACAATTGAAAATTAAGGATTTAAGATCTTTTTAAAATTTTCGTAAGGGATGAAGTTTTGCTTTTTGAGGACCCCGGTATTGTCTTTCATAAAAAGGACTAAGACCTCCGTTGCGAATTTTTTGATTATCTTTTTTTGAGTTATTATTTCCGGGAACAATAGGAGTTGTAGCTTGATATGAAACACTTGTTCCTAGCGTACCAGCCATAAATCTAAGCTCGTCTACTAGTTGTTGTGCTCTTCCATAAGGAGTCGTAGTGTCCATTTCCTCGGTTTTGCCGATCTGGCCTTTAACGGGAACCAATCTTATCCCATTAGGTCCTTGTGGAAATCCAAGGTCAAAATTTCTTTCTACCATATATTATATAATATAGCTATTTTATTGAGATTTGGCTTGACAGGTAGCTGACGGCAATCTGACATTTGTAGGCTAGATTACAAGATATTTGTAATCTATCTTACAACTTGTCAAGGACAAAAAACTAATATACAATAATAACTATCAAATGTCAAACCGCACATTAATCTCAGAAACCGTTGACCATGTAGGTGAATCTGTAATTGTAAATGGCTGGATTCATTTACGGCGCGATCATGGTAAGCTGATATTTTTAAGCCTCAGAGATAGGTCCGGTTTTCTTCAAATAGTGGTTAATGCTAAAGTTTCAGAAAGCGCATATGAATCTGCGAAGGAATTAAAGTCTGAGTTCGTGGTTGCAGTAACAGGAGAAGTCAAAAAAAGACCCGAAAATGCAGTTGACAAAAATTCGCCTGCCGGCAGCGTCGAGCTTGAGGCTAAGGAAATTGTTGTCCTATCCAAAGCAGAGACTTTGCCTTTTGATATGGGAGGAAGAGATCTCAATCTTGAGCTTCCGACCCTTTTGGATAATCGTTCGTTAACTCTTCGCCATTCAAAAATTTCGGAGATTTTCAAAGTTCAATCAAAAGTACTTGAAGGCTTCAGGAAGACAGCTGAGAATTTAGGTTGCACCGAAATAGTTGTACCAACAATTGTCGCAAGCTCAACTGAAGGAGGATCAGAGCTTTTTGCAGTTGACTATTATGGACACAAGACGCTTCTTTCACAAAGCCCTCAATTATACAAACAAATGATGGTGCCGGTTTTCGAACGGGTCTGGACGATTGCCCATGCCTATAGAGCAGAGCCCTCTGTTACTACCCGTCATCTTGCGGAAACAACGCAAATGGATTGTGAATTTGGATTTGTTGAATTTGATGAATTGCTTGACCTTTTGGAATCAACCGCTGTTAAGATGCTTAAATACGTTCAAAATTATTGCAAGGTCGAAGTTGCATTTGGAAAAATTCCAAGGCTTACTCTTCGTGAGGCACAGGAGATTATATTTAAAGAATTTGGCAGAGATATAAGAAGAGAGAAAGATTTAGCTCCTCAAGACGAAGTTGATATATGCAAGTGGGCAAAAGAAAAGTACGCAAGCGATTTTGTGACGATCACCCATTTTCCTACACTGGCGAAACCTTTTTATACAATGCCAGATCCAAAAAATCCGGAATATTCCTTAAGCTACGATTTGTTATTCAAGGGACTTGAGATTTTAAGCGGAAGCCAAAGAAGACATGACTATAGCGATCTTGTAAAATCCATCAAAGATCGCGGAATGAATCCAAAAAGTTTTGAGATGTATTTGATGGCGTTTAAATATGGAATGCCTCCGGAAGGGGGATTCTCGTTTGGTCTGGAGAGAATTACCATGAAACTTCTTAATTTAAGTAATGTTAGGGAAGCGAGTCTTTTTCCCCGAGACATGGAGCGTGTAGATGAAAGACTTTCAGCAATTGATAAAGATAAAAAAAATCGTTAATTTTCTCAAAAAGAAGAAAAGATTTTTGCTGCATGTATTTGTTCTGTTTTGCCTTTTCTTTTTGGCTAGTTTTGCTCTTTTAGATGTACTTTTAAGATATTATATCTTTGATAAAAAAATAAAAGAGTCCCCATTAAAGACTTCAAAGACACAATATCCTGTTTTTAAGACACAAATAAATCCGGATATATCTGCCAAAGCAGCAGTTGTAATGGATAGCGATTCCAAGGCAGTACTTTTTTCAAAAAACCCAAATCTTTTATTCTCATTAGCTTCGACAACAAAAATCATGACAGCATTGGTTGCTTTGGATTTTTACAAAATGAAAGATATTATTAAAATTAAAACAGAGAATGTTGAAGGAGTTAATGTGGGATTTAAAATTGGAGAACAATTGTTATTCGAGGACATTTTATATTCAATGCTGCTTCCATCCGGAAACGATGCGGCTTTGGCCCTGGCTCAGAATTATCCGGGAGAAGAAAAAGAATTTGTAAGAAAAATGAATGAGAAAGCGCAATTGCTTCATCTTGAAAAAACTCATTTTGCGGATGCAATCGGATTGGAAGACAGCCGTGATTATACAACGCCTTTGGATCTGGCAAGATTAGCATCATTTGCTTTGGAAGATAAAATATTTAAAGACATTGTCGCAACAAAAACAATAGAAATATCGGACATAAAAGGAAAAAATAAATATTTACTTAATAATCTTAATAAATTACTTGGAGTGAACGGAGTAAACGGCATAAAAACAGGATACACCAATGAGGCAGGGCAGGTTTTAGTTACTTCAAAGGCAGAAGTTGATAATGAAGGCAGAAAACATACTCTTATTATCGTAGTTATGGACAGTCAGGATCGCTTTTGGGATACCAGTAAAATTTTATATTCGATATCGGAAAATATTAATTACCTATCCATTCATCCTTAACTGCGGAGACATATGCGATAAAATCATTGTCTCCTTCAAAGACGATAACCGGCATTAAAAAATCCTGCTGACCTTCTCCCATATAATATCCCAACAAGATTTTTCTGATATTAACCTCAACGGTATCTTGGGGAATGGATGCGATATATGCTTTTCCGCTTTTTAGATCTTCATAAGCCTCAGAGGCAGATTTTATCGCATAGGTAGAGGAGTTTTCGGAAACATTTTTATAGAAAAAGTGAGCTTCGAATACTTTTAATTGATTATTCTGTCTGCCAATCAGAAAATTAAGGGTTGATGCTAAACCTTTTTCATAATAGATTGGAATATCGTCCAGATTTTTTTGAAAAAAATCCACTTTTACGATTTTCGCATTTGAAATATCGGATGTAGGATTAAGCGTACTTTGCTCTATTGAGTAAAGATTTGATTTTGTTTTTTCCATATCTATATCATTGGGCAGTAAAGACATACTCGAGAGAAATGATTCGGCTAATTTAATAGCGTTTTCCCGCTCGGAAAAGTTGTTTAAAGTCTCTAAAGACGGGGTTATGAGATAGGGCGATGTCAGGGTAAAATCCTGAGAAAAAATGTTCATCGTTATCCTTCTTTGAGGAATATTTTGATCCACCCATTGATATACGTCTTCCGTAATCAGGGTTCCAATAGAGGCGAATCCGACTTTTGCAACTTTTTCCGAAGCCTCATCAAGCGCAAGGAAAGTCGGCTTTGCAATATTTATTCTGTATACTTTAGCCCGGTCGCTAAAATTTGGTAGAACTCCCGAAATAGTGTCAATAGAATAAGTAATATTTCTTTTCGATTGGTTGGGAAAAGAAATCGGAGGCAATTTCCCAAAAGAAGCCTGAGGCGGAGGCGGCGGGGTTAAGCTATCTTTAATAATCGTTATAAATTTTAAAACTATTAGAGAAAGGAAAAATATAATTAAAGAAATTCCGCCCCATTTAAGAATTAGTTTCGTTTTCTCTGTAGTTTTGCTTAAGGTTGGCATGTACCTTGAGTATAAAGAAAAATTCAAGTACAATCAATACAATTATGGTTAGAGTTAGAATTGCACCAAGTCCTACAGGAATTCCGCATATTGGAAATACGAGAACTGCGCTTTTTAATTATCTTTTTGCCAAACACACAAAAGGTAAATTTATAGTTCGTATTGAAGATACAGATCAATCTAGAATTGTTCCCGGGGCAAAAGAAGCAATTTTTGAAATTCTTAATTGGTTGGGAATTCTGTGGGATGAGGAGTATACGCAATCGGAAAGAAAAGATATTTACAAAGAGCATGTAGAGATTCTTTTGAAAAAAGGATCAGCTTATGAAGATGAAGGAGCAGTAAGATTCAAGGTTCCAGCCAATCGGGAAATATCTTGGACAGATGCAATAGGAAATAAAAAAATCTCCTTTAAAACCGATGTTATTGAAGACTTTGTAATTCTTAAGTCAGACGGATTTCCAACATACCATTTGGCAAACGTAGTAGACGATCATCTGATGAATATCTCCCATGTAATTCGCGGAGACGAATGGATTTCTTCAACACCAAAACACATTTTACTCTATAGAGCCTTTGGTTGGGATCTTCCTATCTTTGCTCATCTGCCCGTTATTCTGGGACCGGACAAAACAAAATTATCCAAAAGACATGGTGCAAAATCTGTACTGGGTTTAAAGCAAGACGGATACTTGAAAGAAGCTCTTTTAAATTTTATGGCGCTTTTGGGCTGGAGCCATCCAAAGGGAAAAGAAATACTTTCATTGCGAGAATTGATAGAGGTTTTTGAATTGAAAGATGTTGGAACAGTTGCCCCCATTTTTGATTTACAGAAGTTAACGTGGATGAATGGAGAATACATAAGGCAAACTCAAAACTCAAAACTCAAAACTCAAATAGCTGATTTTTATAAAGATGATAAAGAGGTGTTGGATGTAGTAAGCGAAAAAAATGCAGATAAAATTCTTGATCTGGCCAAAACCAGGATAAAGACCCTTGGGGAGTTTAGGAATTTGGTTATTTCAAAAACACCGAAACTGTCCAGGGAGGAAGAAATTATTGCCAAGACTCTTTGGGAAAAATTTTCAGAAATTAAAAATTGGAACAAAGAGGCAATTCTTTCTGTGATGAAAGAAGTTTTAACTCAGCACAAGGCAAAAGGAAGTGTTTTATACAAAATTACAACGGGTTTTGAAAAAGGATTGCCTCTTCCTGAGTCGTTGGAAATATTGGGGAAAGAAAAAACCTTGGAAAGAATTAAAAAAGCATTTCTATAACTTATGATGGGTTTTGCTAAAACAGTATCTTTTTTTCTTAGTCCTGTTTTTACCTTACTCCCAATCCCTTTTATTTTGGTTGGGAAATTTACCCAAGACTATGTTTATGCTTTGAAATGGACGATATTTTCTTACGCATTTATTCTTGCTGTAGCTTTGTTTGTAGTTGCGGGAGTAATGCTTGGAGTCTTTTCTAATCTTGACGTTTCCAAAAGAGAACAAAGACCCCTTCTTTTTTCGTTTTCAGCGTTTGCAGCTTTTTGCTATTTATTGTTCCTTCTCGTTCTTGATGGTCCAAAAATTCTTTTTATAGGATTTTTTGCAATTGTCTTGGGGTTGACAGTAATAATAATTGTCAATAGATGGATTAAAGTTAGCGTCCATTTAGCAACTGCCGCAGCCGCTTTATTATTTATAGGAATTGTCTATAAAGAATATTTTTTTCTTCTTCTTAGTCTTGTTCCTCTTCTTGCATGGTCACGTATTAAAATGAAAGAGCATACACTTGCGGAAACTATAATTGGAACTATTTTGGGTGTCGTGATAACATTAATAGTGTATCTAGTTAGTAAGCAATTTCTTTTGGGAATGATTTATAATTGAAATATGAACTACGATAGATCTTTATTAAGTTCCGTAAGGTATGCATTGGAAGGTATCTTGCACGCCCTAAAATATAATCGTAATTTACGCATTGCTTATTTTTTTGCCCTATTAGTTATTTCAATTGGCTTATATTTTCAGATTACTTCTCTGGAAATGGTAATTCTGGTAATAACTATTTTGTTGGTAATTTTATCTGAAATGATAAATACCTCATTGGAAGAAATGGTTAATCTTATTATCAAAGAGCATAGAAAAGAAGCTAAGATTGCGAAAGACGTAGGAGCGGGAATGGTTTTGGTAGCTACGATCGGATCGGTAATAATAGGGCTTTTTATATTTATCCCCTATGTCTTCAGGCTATTTTATTAAGGAGAACGCGGAAACTAGAAGAAAAACTCCGACTGTATCCAAAACAAAAGACAACAAGACAAATTGATAGTTTTTTATTTTAGACAAGCCCATCAAGGCTATTCCTATCTCATCGGGAAAGGGGGACGCGATAATAAAAGCTCCAATAATGGGCAAACTCCATCGCAAGAGCCTGCGATGCATCAGCCGCGTAAAGTAATATCCTCCAAGCTTGTTGTAGATAGGTGTAATTTCGCCAATCAAATCTCCCCTGATGAAACGAAAGATAACAAAATCAGCCACAGCTCCTCCCAGTCCCGCAAATAATGCTATTTCTATTGCTGATAAATTTTTTGATAACCCTAAGAGAATAAAAACTCCAAACGCTGCTGTAGATGCTGAAACATAAAGTATCCCTGCAATGAAGGAGCCTAGCATTGGGATACTTGAGGCGTTAAGGATAATTTGATTTAAGAAATTATTTTTAGATAAAAAAATTGTTAAGAGGATGCTAACAAAAATAAGAGCAAGTCCCTTATATTTATAATTTATAAACCGTTTCATCAGTTTAGTATATCAGAATTAGTGAGCGAATTTTATATTTCTTACAAAGTTATTGAGGATTGAGATGCGTGGAATTTTTATAAAATAAAATAAATGCCTTAATTCGAAAGACCTATTAAGAGTATTGTGAATTTTGATAAGTAATTTTTTTTCATAATCATAATTTATTGCGTAGAGATAATGAATAGAAAAGAAAGCGATTGTAAATACAATTGCGACTCCAGTAATTAGGGATAACAAAATGATAAAAATATTGCTGTTAACAGAAAAAATAAATAATCCTGCAATAATTCCAAATAATAATGTCCATATTGCAAATAATTCAGTATGATTTGCGTAGAAAGACAAATCTTCTCTTAAAGAATTTAATAATTTATGGAGTAATATTTTTTTGATTGTTTTTTCAAAAGGATTTTTCATGGATGGAAAGTATATAAAATTTGATTTGTTAAGTCAAGCTAAATAGAAGATTTCTTTTTTATTAACAACTCTTTCTTTGTGTGTGATAATTTTTTTAATTCCATTTCTCGTTTTAAGGCTTTAGAAAGAGTGGGGTGATTTTCAGCGTAAGCTAATTTAAATGATTTAAAACTTCGCATGTATTTTGCTGATCTTTTGGTTTTATTTTTATGTTCTTTTAATCTTTTCTCAAGATTATTTGTTTGTCCGGTATATAAAGTATTTGAAGATGTGCGGAGGATGTAAACAGTATATGCCACGTAATTATTATACGCCTTCGAGGAATGTTAGGGCAGTGCCTTTCTTATCTATCCTTCCTGTCCGGCCGATTCTATGAACATACACTTCATATGATTCAGGCATGTCGTAGTTGATAACATGACTTACGTTGGGGATATCAAGTCCGCGTGAGGCAACGTCTGTTCCCAAGAGTATTTGAATCTCGTTTGATTTAAATGCGTCCAGAGTTCTTTGACGCTGATTTTGTCTTTTGTTTCCATGAATAGCCCCCGCTTTAAATCCGCGCCTAATCAACTCCTCGGTTAGTTTTTGCACTCCCCATTTTGTTCTTCCGAAAATAAGGACTTTCTCGAATTCGGGTTCCCTCAGTAAATCATGCAATTTATCAACTTTATTTTGTCCGGGGTTAAGCCTAACGATCTCCTGCTCAATATTTTCCGCAGTTTCTTGCTTTTTCACAGATACTGTAATCGGATTTTTGACAAATGTTTGCAGAATCTCTCTTACTTTTCCTGAAATCGTCGCTGAGAAAAAGAGTGATTGACGTACAGGCGGCATAAGAGAGATAAAATATTTAATATCTTTGATAAAACCTATGTCAACCATGCGGTCTGCCTCATCCAGCACTACATTATGAAACTCCGAAAGCTGTAAAATTCTAGTTTTAATAAGATCTTTTAATCTTCCGGGCGTACCTATTACAAAATGTGGTTTTTGCCTTAATTGGGAAATTTGTTTTCCCATACTTACTCCTCCAATGCAAAGCGCAGTATATATGCCCAAGCCTCTGGCAAATCCGCGTAATTCATCATGAATCTGAAGTACCAATTCATGCGTTGGGGCAACAATCAGCACTCTTTCTAACTTGTTTCTGAAAACCTTATCAACCAAGGGAATCAGAAAGGCAGCTGTTTTACCTGTGCCTGTATTGGCAATGCCAATGACGTCCCGTCCTTCAATTATGGAATGTATCACCTGATCTTGAATAGGTGTAGGAGTCGTATACCCCTTAAGTTTAACATTTTCCAAAACTTGTGGGGAAATTTTGAAATCTTCAAACTTGTTTGTTGAAATATATGTGATTTCCGGTTGAGCCTGTCTGATTTCATTAACAGCCTTAGTTGCCGCAATTGCGGCAATCAGCTCGGAATTTTTCATTGATCTTTGGGGAAATCTTTTAAAACCTCTTCCAAAATTTTTCCTTGGATTAAATCTGTGTTTATTCATATATTAATTGAAGCTATGAGTAGGGAAAAGATGCGATTTATTCCTTCAATCTGCCTGATTTAATATCCTATATTATACCAAAAAACATCCCAAAAGTCAATCGCATCAACACGTTTCCTATTAAATTAAGGAGAGTCCTTAATTATTTTCAAAATAGTTAAAAACCGCTTCAGAGATATTGGATATTCTATTTGCAGCTAAGTCGGATGCGTTGGTTTTTGTTAAAATAACAATAATATAATCGCCATTTGCGCCATACACAATTCCGCCATCATGGTTATATTTATCCAATTCTCCGGTTTTATGCGCTATAACGGTATCTTGGGGAAGATATTTAGGCATTTTGTTATTCAATTTTTGCGTTTTTAATAGCTCCAGCATTAAAGTGCTATATTTTTCATTGATAAGCTGTGCATTATATAGTTTTTCAAAAAAAAGTAAGACGTCATGTGCGGTTGTTGCGGGAGCATCTCCATTTGATCCGACTGTTGACTCGTTAAATCCGTTTAACCTTAAAAAAGATGCAATGTTTGATAAGCGTATTTTTGCCGCCAGAAGCAAAGCGGCATAATTATCCGAAATACCGATCATTTTATTCAAAGCATTATTGACGGACAGCGTAATTGCTCCTTCCGTAAACTCTGCGGATTCCGAGGCGATATTAAATTTATCATTTAGCATTTCAGCATCTTCACTTAGAGTATCATCTTCTTTTAATCTTCCATTTTTAATTTGCGCAAACGTTTCCGCCATAACCCAGAGTTTGTATAAACTTGCCGAGTTATAGCGATTATGTTCATTAAAATAATAATTTTCACCGGTTTTTAAATTCTTTATAGCAACACCATAACTTCCCTTGCTTTCTTTTAATTCATTCTGCACCACCTGCTTCAATAGTTTATCTTCAGGCGGTATTAAAATATCTATTTGCGATTTTACTTTCTTATAAATTTGAGGAGAGGATTGATTTAGAAATATGTTTATCAAAAAAAACACCAGAAAAGATAGTGCTGTGAAGGAAAAGAAAATAATAAAAATATTCTTTCCTGTTCTGGGTTGGGAGCCTTTTACATAATAAATTTTTTCCATCAACCTATTATAGACCCAAATTCAGTATTTTTTCCAAGGTTTTTCTTAAGGCGTTTATGCTTTCCGGATTGTAAATGGATGCGGTTAGGACTTTTTTACCCCTTTTGCTCAAAATCTCTACATTTTTCTTTATCATTTTTTCATCTACCAGATCAGTTTTGGTAAGCAAAATAATCTCGGGTTTATTCAATAATGAGGCATTATATTGTTCAAATTCATTTCTTACCGTTGAGTAATCTTTTTGTACGCTTTCCGAAGATGAGTCTATACAATGAATTAAAACCTTAGTCTTTTCAATATGTTTCAAAAATTCTACTCCCAATCCTTTTCCAGCGGATGCTCCCTCAATTAATCCTGGAATATCAGCAATCGCATGTTTTCCCAGCATTCCAATATTTGGTTCAAGAGTTGTGAATGGATAATTACCGATTTTTGGAGTTGCTTTTGTCAGAACGGAAAGAAGACTGCTTTTGCCGGCATTTGGCAATCCGATTAAACCAACGTTCGCAATCAATCTTAGCTCTAGAAACAATTTTTTTTCTTCTCCCAATGTTCCCTTTTCAGCATATCTTGGCGCTTGATTGGTGGCAGATTTAAATTCCGTATTGCCTCGTCCTCCTTTTCCTCCTTTTGCAACAAGAAAAGGTTTATTGGTATCGGTTATTTCAATTATTTTTCCTGAAGCAGTCTCCGTTACCCGTGTTCCCAAAGGCAAATAAATAGTCAAATCTTCTGCATTTTTTCCAAACAATTTCTTATGTTTTCCCGGAACCCCGCTTCCTGCTTCAATTCTTTTTTTAAATCGAAATTCACGAAGATCATTTACATTTGTCGATCCTTGAAAATATATGTTTCCGCCATCCCCGCCATTGCCACCGTCAGGTCCGCCTCTGGCGGTACTTTCGTTGCGCAAAAAAGTTGCGGCCCCGTCCCCGCCGTTTCCAGCTTTGACAATTAAATTAATATTATCAACCAACATGTCGACATTGTACCATAAGAGTGATAAAATTGACTTTGTATTGCCGAGTCGTCTAACGGTAGGACGCGACCCTCTGGAGGTCGTTATTGGGGTTCGAATCCCTGCTCGGCAGCTTAAAATTATGAAGAAAATTATTTATGCGATCTTTTTTTCTTTTCTTGTTTTTACGCCTGTTTTATATTTTTCTTATTCCCCATTTACGATATTCTTAAATCAATATATTTATTTTTCTCCTTGCGATATCCCGATAAATTATAGAATAGGAATTGTTGATCCCCGGTTTAATATTCAGGAAAGCGAATTTTTAAAGGAGATTAAGACCGCTGAAACAATCTGGGAAAATATTAATTCAAAAAATTTGTTTAATTATGACAGTAGGGCGGAATTAAGTTTTAACCTTGAGTATGATAATCGGCAATCCTTGAATACTCAAATTGGCGAGCTTGAAAACAAACTGGGCAGCGGAAAGTCGGCTCTGGACTCGAATATCAAAAAATATGAGGAGTTGATTGGGCAATTTAATCAAAGGGTAAAAAATTTGAACGATAAAATTTCCTATTGGAATAATCAGGGAGGAGCTCCGCCCGACGAATTTAACAAATTAACACAAGAACAGCAGGATGTTAAGCAGGAGGCAGAGAGATTAAATAATATGGCAAGAGACTTAAATCTTTCAACCAGAGAGTACAATACTCAAGTCGGAGAGCTTAATCAAACAATAAGTTCTTTTAAAGAAGAGCTGAGTTTGCGTCCGGAAGAAGGATTATTTGACGGAGAAAAACAAAAAATTACAATTTATATTACTTCATCCAGAGACGAGCTTATTCATACTCTTGCGCATGAGATGGGGCATGCATTGGGGATAGGACATGTGTCAAACGAAAAATCAATAATGTTTCCTTTTTCAACTCAAGAATTAACACCGTCTTTCGAGGATAGGACTTCTCTTGAAATAGTATGTAAAAAACAAAACAAGTACGAAAATTTTGCCAAAAATCTGTATTTCTGGTTTCAGGATTTAGCCCGTAAATATAAATGGCTGTGAGATATAAAAAAGTTTTGCCTCATGTATCTTTTGCCATTTTGGTTGTAGTTTTCGTTCTGCTAAACAATTTTTCTTCGAAAGACAATAGTAAAGTTCTTCAGCTTTCGCCAAAAAATGCCCAAAATCCTCAGATGCAAGAAAAAGTTCGCGTAACAAAGATTGTGGATGGGGATACGGTCAAAGTTTTAATAAATAATAAAGAGGAAGCGGTGAGATTAATTGGAATTGATGCTCCGGAAACTATGGATCCAAGAAAAACTATTGAATGTTTTGGGAAAGAAGCTGGTGACAAAGCAAAAGAAATATTAACGGGCAAAACCGTTACGCTTGAATCAGATCCAACGCAGGGAGATCGCGATAAATACGGAAGACTTTTGAGATATGTCTTCCTCGATAATTTAAACTTCAATGAGCTAATGGTAAGCGAAGGGTATGCTCATGAATATACTTATCAAAGTAACCCCTATAAATATCAATTAAAATTTATTGAAGCAGAAAAGAAAGCTTCGGAAAACAAAGAAGGCTTGTGGGCAGACAATGCATGCATGCGATAAGCTTCAGACTAGAACCATCTCTTAAGCTTAAGAATAAAAAGCATAATAATTGCTCCCAAAACCATCAAAAGCATAATTATCCAGAAGACAAACGGGTCATCTGCGAATGGAAGCCTTAGGTTCATCCCGTAAATACTTGCCAGCAAATTTAAAGGCAGAATAATCGCCGAAAAGATAGTGAGAACTTTAATGATTTGATTGGAATAGGATGAAAGAAGAGACTCATTGCTTTCGGATATTCCTTCAATAAGCTCCTGATTATCTTCAATTCTATCTAATATTTTTCGTAAATGATCTAAAATGTTGCCCCAGAAAGACTGCATGGTGCCATTGAGTTTTTCATATTTTCCTTCCTGAAGTTGATTAAAAAGAGGCAAAATAGGCTTAATCATTGTATGAAATACAACTAAATTTCTTCTGGTTCCCGAGATGTCTTCCAAGGTTTTTCGGGATTGTTTATCTTCCAGGTCTTTATCTATCCGATCTATTGTGGAAGTAATTTCATTAACTACGGGAAAACAATCATCAACTAAAGCATCTATAATTTTATAAGCAAGAAATGCTGGCCCCTGGGACATATATTCGGTGCGGCTGTGAAGGGTTTTTTGGCAAAGGCTAAAAATACGATTAATTTCGGGCAGTTCCCCGGCGTGAAGTACGATAACATACTCCTTTGAAATAAAAAAGTTTACATAGCTGCTCATCAGCCTTCTTTTTTTGACATGAGGGTGGAAGGCGGGAAGACGCACTCCGTATTGATGGGAATTTTGAGGGACGTTTTCGCTAAAAAGAGGAAAGCGGAGAACAACAAGATCGTATTTTTTGTGATTTTCTATTTTGGGTATCTGAGTTCTATGCATGTAGTCATCCAGATTGAGAGGATTAAAATAGTAGTTGTTCTTGAGGTATTTAATCTCAAAGTCAGTCGGGCGGGAAACATTTATAAAAGACAAGTCGTGAAAGATGACTGTTTGGATGTTCATACTTCAGCTAATTCAGTATGATCCTGAGCTATTGTCGAAGGATCATAAAGATATATAATTAGATTTTAGACCTAACTTTGCAATTGTCAACCCCTAACCTATTATAGGACATTGACAATTAGCAGATGTTATGATAGATTGCTAATGATAATATGGAAAAACTAGTTCCTTTGATTCCGATACGAGATGGGGTCATATTTCCAAATACAGATTCGGTTTTGACTTTCGGCAGACCAAAAAGTCTGGCAGCTTTAGAATCATCTTTCGGAGGAGAAAGAATTGTGTGTTTTGTTCTTCAGAAAAATTCCAAACTCAATGATCCAAGTCCTTCCGACTTATATTCTGTTGGAACATTGTCCCGTATTGAAAGAATGACGCGAACCCAAGGAGAGATAATTGCTCAGGTTAAAGGAATTTCCAGAGTTAGGATAATGTCAATTGAGGATCAAAATTCTTATCTTATGGCAAAGATCATTGAGATTCCCGATGTAGTTGATAATAGTCCTCAAATTAAGGCTTTGTGCAATCATTTAACAAATGAATTCAGGCGCGCTATGAATCTTGGAAAAACAGTTGATTTTTTGGTATTTATGAATATTATGTCCGACAATTCTCCGTATGAATTTGCTGATCTTATTGCGTCTGTTTTGGATATCAAGCCTCAAGAACGGCAGGAATTATTGGAAATTAATGATGTTGGAAAGAGACTTGAAAAAATTGCGGATTTTCTCGCAAAAGAACTGAAGATATTGGAACTTGAAAAGCGTATCGCCTCCAAAACTCAGGAAAGATTTGAAAAGGGAGCGAGAGAAGCAATTCTTAGAGAGCGTCTTAAGACTATAGAAAAAGAGCTTGGGGATGAAGATGAAAGCGGAACAGGCGAACTTTTGGAGAAGATTAAAAAAGCCAAAATGCCGGAGGAAATTGAGCAAAAAGCAAAAAAAGAAGTTAAAAAACTTTCTCAGATGGCTCAATTTAACCCCGAAGCAGGATATATCAGAAATTATTTGGAATGGCTGGTTTCACTTCCATGGGCTGTCAAAAGCAAGAATAATGTTGATATTAACAATGCGGAAAAGATTTTGGACGAGGACCATTATGGGCTAAAAAAAGCCAAAGAAAGAATTGTGGAGTATTTGGCGGTTCACAAGCTATCCGGAAAAATGAAAGGGCCGATTCTCTGTTTTGCAGGACCTCCGGGTGTTGGTAAAACATCAATTGGTAAATCTATTGCCAGGTCTTTGGGTAGAAAATTCGTGAGAGTTTCACTTGGGGGAATTAGGGACGAGGCGGAAATAAGAGGGCATAGAAGGACATATGTGGGAGCTTTGCCCGGACGAATAATTCAGGGAGTAAAGGATGCGGGGACCCGAAATCCGGTTTTTATGCTGGATGAAATTGACAAAGTAGGAACGGATTTCAGAGGAGATCCATCATCCGCTCTTTTGGAAGCGCTGGATCCCGAACAAAACAATCAATTCTCGGATCATTATCTTGAAGTCCCTTTTGATTTATCTGACGTAATGTTTGTCACAACCGCAAATGTTTTAGACACAATTCCGCCGGCTTTGAGAGACCGTCTGGAAGTGATAACTTTTGCAGGTTATACCCATGATGAAAAATTTAAAATTGCCCATGATTTTTTGCTCAAAAAACAAATAGAAAACCATGGTTTGACTTCCGAAAAAGTGGAAATTACGGATGCCGCCATCCGTTTTATCATCGAACATTACACAAGGGAGGCGGGAGTAAGAAGTCTGGAGCGCCAAATCGCGGCAATCCTTAGGAAAGTCGCAAAATTAATCGCGGAGGGTAAAGAACAGAAAGTGAAAGTTACCGAAAAAGAAGTCGTAAAATATTTAGGTCCTATTAAAATCAGCTCAACGCTGGTTGAGAAAAAAGACGAGGTTGGAATGTCAACCGGACTCGCCTGGACGGAAGCAGGAGGAGACATTTTGTTTATTGAAGTGGCTCTGATGCCTGGAAAAGGTACGCTTCTTTTGACAGGTCAACTCGGGGACGTGATGAAGGAATCGTGTCAGGCAGCAATGTCCTACATTAGAGCTCGGGCAAATCAATTTGGTTTATCAGATAAGTTTTATCAAAAAATAGATGTTCATGTGCATGTTCCCGAAGGCGCGGTTCCCAAAGACGGTCCGTCAGCCGGCATTGCAATAACTTCAGCAATCATATCGGCTCTGACAAAAATTCCCGTTAACAGACGAGTCGGAATGACAGGGGAAATCACTTTGCGCGGACGCGTTATGGAAATCGGAGGACTCAAAGAAAAAGTAATTGCAGCTCATAGAGCAGGGCTGAAAACAATTATAGTTCCGAAAGAAAATAAGAAAGATTTGGTAGAATTGCCAAAAGAAGTTGTGAGGGATTTAAGCTTTAAATTCGTCTCGCATATGGATGAAGTAATAGGTATTGCCTTAAATAAGCCTCTTAAAAAAACAGAATCTGTATTTATGTCTCGCCATCCGATTCTTCATGCCCCTTCACCGATAGACTAGCTGTAGACTTATACGAAAAAATCCGAACCTCTTTCATGTTATCATTATACAATGCCACAATTACACTATTGAAGATATTGAGTTAATCGAAATATGGCAATACTTAATTTAGAGAAAGATAGAAAAGAATATAATGTAAAAGGTAATAAGTAAATTGCTATGAATATAAATAAAAGAATTTATGTTAAAGGCGTTAGAATTTCTGTTATTTCCAAAAAAGAACATGATTATATTTCCCTAACCGATATGTTAAAAGCAAAAGATGGAGATTTCTTTATCTCCGACTGGTTAAGGAACAGAAATACCATTGAATTCTTAGGTATTTGGGAGAGCATAAACAACCAGAGTTTTAATTATGGCGAATTTGCCATAATTAAAAGCCAAGCGGGTTTGAATAACTACAAAATAAGCGTTAAAGAATGGGTAGAAAAAACAAAAGCTATCGGACTTAAGGCAACTGCAGGTCGATATGGAGGTACGTATGCCCATAAGGATATAGCCTTTGAATTTGGGATGTGGATCAGTCCAGAATTTAAAATTTATTTAATTAAAGAATTTCAGCGTCTTAAGGAAGAAGAAAATCAGCGTTTGGCATTGGGTTGGAATGCCAAAAGAACTTTAACAAAAATAAATTACAAAATTCATACCGATGCGATTAAAAAACATTTAATTCCTCCTTATCTATCCAAACAATCTACTAATATTATGTACGCTAATGAAGCGGACGTTTTAAATATGGCATTATTTGGGAAAACTGCGAAAAATTGGCGTGATGAAAACCCAAAGAAAGAGGGAAACATCCGTGACTATTCTGATGTTACACAATTGGTTGTATTGGCAAATTTGGAAGGAATAAATTCCGAACTTATCCGCCAAGGTTTGTCTCAAAACGAGCGCTTAATGCAATTGAATGAAATTGCCATTATTCAAATGCAGTCATTGTTAGGCAACCCATCAATTAAGAGATTAAAATAAAAGTATGGTTTCAAAAATTGGAGAGATTATTGAAGCATCCGCAGAGCTGAAATCCCCGAGAGGTGGATTAAATTTGGAATTTAAAAAAAATTTTTGCGTCAAGCTGAGCTTGACAATTGCCGCGCTGAGAGTGACGTTTTTTCACGCTTGCCCGCCCCCGCCTGCAACGCTTTGCGTAGCATTTGCGGGCAGGTTTAGAAGGAGAGCAATAGAAAATTGTACCACATCGCCAAGCTATTCCGATCCCGTATCGGTACAATCTCGGTACAATCTTACATTGTTAGTTAGAGAAGAATCGGCCGAAATGCCTGCCCGGAACGTCAAACGTTCCCCGTCTATGGAGGATTTGCCTGTCTAAAGCAAAGCAGAGGCGGGAGAATTTCAGTATATTAATTTTACTTCTTGGGAACTTGCATTGCGGTAAGTTCTCTGCAATACTAATATTGTGAGGATAAATCTGCTTAAATTAGCTGCTTCAATTGTTCTTCCTCTTGCCATCGGTGCTTTGGGTTCTGTTTTTACCGTTTCTGCAATTAATGCTTGGTATGCAGTTTTGAATAAACCCGTCTTTGCTCCGCCGAATTGGGTTTTTGGACCTGTTTGGACAACTCTTTATATTCTGATGGGAATTTCTTTATATCTCCTGTGGACTTCGAAGAAAAAGGGAAAAGGAAAAGCTATTAGATTATTTTTCATTCAACTTGCGCTTAATTTTCTTTGGTCAATTATTTTCTTTGGAATGCACAATATCTTTTTGGCATTTGTCGAAATTATCGCTCTTTGGATTTTTATTTTTATCACTATCAGACAATCATTATTGGTAGACAAAAACGCGGCCTACCTTTTATATCCCTACATCGTTTGGGTTACTATTGCTTCCATCCTAAACTTTTCTATATTTATCCTTAACTAACTACTATTCTCCAAAATCAAAATCGTAGACGAGTAATTTTCCTTATTATATTGATATAGAAAATCTCAGTTGGAAAACTTCGGAGAAGGCTTGTTTGGGGAAGTATTTTAGAGTAAAATAAACTGTAGAGGCGCTTTCGCCCGCCTGCCATGCATGGCCCCATCGTCTAGTGGTCTAGGATGCAACCTTCTCAAGGTTGAGATCAGGGGTTCGAATCCCCTTGGGGCTACTTTTTTAGTATAATTTTCTTTATGAGAAAGATTTTTTTATCTGTTGTTATTCCCTCATACGATGAGATGGCGAATTTGCAGAAAGGGGTTTTGGACAAAGTTGAGCATTTTTTGAGTAAGAAAAATTATTCGTACGAAGTAATAGTGGTAGATGACGGATCAACAGACGGAAGCGTTGAGTTTGTAAGAAAATTTTCTTCAAATAATCCCAATTTTAAATTAATAGAAAATTCTCATTTAGGAAAAGCAGGCGCGGTAACAGCGGGGGTCTTGAATTCGAAAGGCGATTACGTTTTGTTTACCGATATGGATCAGGCAACTCCGATTGAGGAAGTTGACAAACTTTTGCCGTTTTTTAATAGCGGTTACGATATCGTTGTTGGTTCAAGAAAATCTCAAAGAAAAGGCGCGCCGTGGACAAGGATTCTTATGGCAAAGGGTATGATTTCTTTAAGAACTTTTCTGGTAGGACTTAATGGAATTTCCGATACTCAATGCGGATTCAAAATATTTAAAAAACAGGTGGCTCAAAAACTTTTTAGTAGAATTAATAAACTGCACAATAATTTTAAAAAAGTTTCCGGATCAAATGTTTCTGCAGGGTTTGATGTTGAGCTATTATACCTTGCTCAAAAAATTGGGTATAAGATTAAGGAAGTGCCTGTAAGCTGGTTGTACGTAGAAACAAGAAGGGTGAATCCTATCAAAGATTCAATCGAGGGCTTTATGGATCTTTTGAGAATAAAGGCAAAAGCCTTAAGAGGGGAATACGATTGAAAAAATTTTCAATTTGGACTATTGGATACTTATCAGCCGTAGTTGGGTTGTTTTTTTATTCTTTTACGCAGGTAGACCTTAATCTGACATTATCGGAATGGTCGGTTTGGCAAGTTATACAGAAGTTTTTCCAAAATATTGGTTATTTTCAAAGACCTCTTTCGAGTTTTCTATTTGCCGGAATTGTTCTGTTTCTTTTCTTTTTTTACTTAATGATTCTTCGAAAGATTCACGAAGGAAAGATTAATAGGCAGACAATCTGGTTTTTAATTATTTCAACTGCTCTTCTGCTGACATTTTCTTACAATGCTTTTTCATACGATCTTTTTAATTATATCTTCGATGCAAAGATCGTGACTTTTTATCATAAGAATCCTTATTTGTATAGGGCGTTAGATTTTCCGGGAGACCCAATGCTTTCTTTTATGCATTGGACACATAGAGTTTTCCCTTACGGGCCAATCTGGCTTGGTTTAACAGTTCCTTTGTCTGTCGGATTAAAATTTTTTTTACCGACATTTTTTCTTTTCAAAGCTCTTGTATCAATAAGTTTTTTGGGAACAGCTTTTTTTATAAGCAAAATTTTACGCAAAGTCTCACCGGAAAATGAAGTTTTTGGCACTGCCTTTTTTGCCTTAAATCCTTTAGTCATTATTGAAAGCTTAGTATCTTCCCATAATGATATAGTTATGATGCTTTTGGCATTGTTTTCAGTTTATTTATTAATGAATACGAAATATGTTCGTGCAATTATATTACTCATATTATCAGTTGGGGTAAAATTTGCAACGGCTTTTATTCTACCGATTTACATATTAATTCTGTATCTTCAAAAAAGGAAAAAACAGTTGAATTGGGAAATTTTATTTTCAGCGATGGCGATTTTAATGGTAGTTCCGGTAATTCTAGCAACAATTAGAACTAATTTTCAGCCTTGGTATCTTTTGAATCTATTACCGTTCATAGCATTGGTTTCAAAAAAATATTATTTTTTTATTCCAGGAGTGATTCTGTCGTTATTTTCTCTTTTGCAGTATCTCCCCTTTTTGTATCTGGGAAATTGGGATAACCCTGTTCCTGTAATACTGCTTTGGCTCAGTACAGCTTCAATTCTTCTTTCCGTTGTGGTATCCTTAGGTTATGGTTTTATTAAAAAAATACAAGCTTGAGTTTTTTGTTTTGGCAGTTCTAGTATTAATATATTTCGTAACTCGGCTCTACAGTATTTTATCTTTGCCGATTTTTACCGATGAGGCAATTTACATCCGCTGGGCGCAAATTGCAAAACAAGACGCAAACTGGAGATTTATTTCTCTGACTGATGGTAAGCAACCAATGTTTATTTGGTTGATGATGATTTCTCTTCGTTTTATTCAGGACCCCTTGTTGGCCGGAAGACTCGTGTCCGTTGGAGCCGGATTTATGACTTTAATGGGAATGTATTTTTTGGGAAAAGAGATATTTAAGAGCAATAAGATTGGATTGATTTCCAGCTTTCTATATTTAATTTTTCCGATGGCCTTAGTATACGATAGAATGGCTTTGTATGATGGCCTTGTCGGAACTTTTGCCATTTGGGCATTGTTTCTAATTGTTCTATTGACTAGAAGAATTCGTCTGGATATTGCGTTAATTCTCGGAATGGTAGTAGGAGGTGGAGTTCTGACCAAAACAAATGCTTTTTTTAGCATTTATCTTTTGCCTGTGTCTTTAATGTTGTTTAATTGGAAAGAAAAAGGATTAAGGCAGAGGTTTGCAAAATGGGTTTTTTTTGCAGCTATTGCTGTTGTGGTTACATATGGTTTTTATTCTATTTTAAGGCTTTCTCCTTTCTTCCATATAATTGCAGAAAAAAATGCAATCTTTGTTTATCCTCTGAAAGAATGGATGCGGCATCCGCTAGAGTTTTTTATTAGTAACTGGCAGGCATTTTGGGATTGGGTAATACGTTATTTAACCTGGCCGCTTCTTGCCCTAACGCTTTCGTCTTTTTTTATAAGCAGGTCTTTTTTAAGAGAAAAAATAGTTCTTTTTCTTTGGTTTATTATTCCCATTGTAGCTCTTGGATTTTTTGGAAAAACTCTATTTCCCCGTTTTATTTTCTTCATGATTCTCCCGCTGCTTCCGTTAATTGCATTTTCTTTAATAAATATTTATGCGAAATTTAAGATGCTTTACATATTCCCCGTATTCCTTTTTCTGGTTTTTGCACTGGCTTTTAAAACAGATTATTTAATATTGAATGATTTTGCTAATGCGCGCATTCCTGTTTCAGATACAAAACAGTACCTAACTGATTGGCCTGCAGGCGGAGGGATTAACGGAGTTGTTGAGTTTTTCAAAAAAGAAGTAAAGAAGGGGAAAATTTACGTTGCTACGCAAGGCACTTTCGGATTAATGCCGTTTGCTCTCGAAATATATCTTGTTAATAACCCAAATATAAAAATAGATGGTTACTGGCCTGTAGGAGATGTAATTCCAACGAAGGTAATTGAAGAGAGCAAAAAAATTCCTACTTATTTTCTTTTTTATCAACCATGTTCTTCCTGCGAATATCCGGGGACTGCTCCTGTTCAATGGAATCTAAATCCTATTTTGCGAATTAGGGGAGCAGGAGATAATTATACAAGTATTTATAAGATAAAGTAAGATGAGAAGATCAATTTTTGTTATTCTCATTTTTATAGCCGTATCACTGATCTTCTTTTACCCCATCTTTAAGGGTAAAGTTCCCTTTCCGGGCGATCTTCTTATTGGAGAGTATGCTCCATACAATTCATATTCATTCTTGGGATACGCCCCAGGGGGCTACCCAAATAAAGGACAGGATTTCGACGTTATTAGGCTTTTGTATCCGGAGAAAGAATTTTCAATTAGAATGTTTAAAAACTTTGAGCTTCCTCTTTGGAATCCCTATAATTTTTCCGGAAATCCTCATATAGCCAGTCTTCAGTCGGGATCATTTTATCCTTTAAATATATTATTTTTTATGTTTCCTTATGTACTTGCGTGGACAATGTTTATCATTTTACAGCCTGTTCTAACCGGAATATTTAGTTTTTTATTTGCGCGGGAGCTTAAGCTTGGCATAAGGAGTTCGGTTTTCTCCGGTTTATTATTTGCGTTTTCTTCCTATTCCATTGTATGGATAGAGTATGGGAATATTGGTCATTCTATAGCGTGGATGCCTTTTGCCATGTGGGTTACGCTTAAAAATCTTAAAAAACCAAGCGTCATAAAATCTATTGCAATATCTTTGTCATTAACTTTTGCAATTCTTGCAGGATATATCCAGACAGCATTCTACGTATTTGTTTTTCTTGCGGCATTTATTATTTTTAATATTTTTTTCATTGACAAGAAAGATAGGCTTAAAAAGCTGTCGATCTTTTGTCTGATTTTAGTTTTGCCAATACTGTTATCGGCAGCGCAATTATTTCCAATGATTGAGCTATTTTCTCAGTCAGCAAGGACGCCATATCCTCAAGCATCTTTTCTAAAGCTGTTAATCCCTCTCTTTCACGCTGTGACCATTTTTGTCCCGGATTTTTTTGGCAATCCCGCTACTAGAAACTATTGGCTTAGCGGTACATACATAG